>JANXRX010000250.1 GCA_025352905.1 Bacteroidota bacterium
CATCTCACTCATGATCTTTGCGCTCTTCAAACACAGGGGTATCCCTCCGCCCGGGTGTACGCTGCCGCCTACGAAATACAACCCTTCTGTTTTATTACTGAAATTCGGGTGTCGGAAAAAGGCGGCCATTTTTGAATTGGAGCTGGTTCCGTATAATGAACCCATATAAGAAGCAGTTTGCGACTCAATACTCACCGGGTCCGCTATGGATTCTGTTTCTATCAAAGCCTCTATGTCTGTTTGCAACAGGCGGTTCAGTTTTTGAATGATCGCTGTTCGGGCAGTTACGCGAAAGTCTTCCCATTTTTGCCCTGTATTTGCAGGTACATTGATCATCACAAACCAATTCTCTTTACCCGGTGGCGCCTGTATGCCTGGTTCGATCTTTGCGGTAATATTGATATAAATCGTGGGATCAGGGTGTATTTTCCTGAGGCGGAACAAATGGTCAAATTCTGCTTTATAATCGGCTGCAAAGAAAATATTATGAAGACCGAGTTGAGGAAACTCTTTTCGTATTCCCCAGTAAAAGATCAATGCGCTGCTGCTTCTCTCCTGTTTTAGAATCCTGTTGGCTTTAGATAGATCACGCAATAAATGTTTATGTGTAAAATAAACATCCATATTACTCACGACAATATCGGCCGCCAGGTTTTGATCATCCACTACAATACCTGCTACTTTTTTACCATTACGGATGATCCGTTCTACCGGTGAATTAAAATGGAACTGTACTCCTTTTTTGAGCGCCAGCGCATACAATGCTTTTGTGATGCTGATCATTCCACCCTTTGGATAAAAACTGCCCTCGTTGTGCTCGAGGTGCGGGATCAGGCTTAACATTCCCGGCGCCCGGTATGGGTCGCTACCATTATAGGTTGCATACCGGTTGAATAACTGTACGGTTCTTGGATTTGTAAAATGTTTGTTGTTAACCTGGTGTAGGGAATGGAACAGGTACGGGAATTTTGTTGCAGCAAGCGCTTTTCCAATCGGCGCCTTCAAAAGAGTGCTTTTTTTATGTAATGAAAAATTCAGGAAGATTTGACCGATACGGTGATAGATCTTCGCGGACCGTTGCAGGTAAGATGAAACGCTTTTTTCCGTTTCCCCATTTTTAGCAGAGAGTTCTTTGGCAAAAAGGTCCTTATCTGCAAAAGCATGGACAACGGTGCCATCTTCATAAAAATAATTTCCCGAAACCGGTAGGGCCTGGTAGGTTAGATAGTCTTGTATCGGCTCCCCGGCAAGGGTAAACAATTCCGCTATATTTTCCGGCTGGGTAAATAAGCTGGGACCAGCATCAAAATGATAACCGTTTGTTTCCAGATCATGCAGTTTACCGCCCGGCCAGGCATTTTTTTCGTAAACGGCTACCTCAAAACCCTGGACGACCAGCCGGATAGCGCTGGCAAGTCCGCCAACACCGGCTCCGATAATAATTGCTTTGGGGGAATGATGCATAATCAGGAATGAGTTATAGCAGGTTTAACTGGCTCCTGATACCGGCTGCGGCCAATATGAACATTTTACTGTAATCCGGAATGCGGATGCGGTATTCCAGGATATTCTGGGGGGATACTTTTTTTATTTTTCTGAAAAGCGACTGGTAATATTTATACGCGACGTATACGCCGAACCTGGCTTTTTCGGGCAGTAATAAAATTCCTTCATACGCATGATCAAAATCTTTCTGAATATCCGCTTCAATGGCTGCTTTATCTGCTACGGTAAAATTACTGAAATCGCACCCGGGAAAGTAAACCCGGCTAAGACCTTCATAATCCGCTTTCAGATCGCGGAGAAAATTAACTTTCTGAAAAGCCGCGCCCAGGCTCTGCGCGTAGGGCCTTAGGGTTTCGTACAGGGTGCTGTCTGTTTCACAAAAAATACCCAGGCACATCAATCCTACCACTTCTGCACTGCCATAGATATATTCATCGTAATCATTCTTATCGTATTGTCTTTTTTCCAGATCCAGTTCCATGCTGTGTAAGAAAGCATCTATCAATACACGGTCTATTTTATAGGCATTTACTGTTAGCTGAAAACTATGTAAAATTGGGTTCAGGCTAATGCCCCTGTCGATCGCATCATAGGTTGCCTGTTTGAATTCTGCCAGTAAAATAGCTTTGTCGTATTGGTGAAAGGTATCCACGATCTCGTCTGCAAAACGGACAAACCCATATATATTACAAACCGGTGCGCGTAGGTCGCTATGTAATAATTTAATAGCCGAAGAAAAACTGCTGCTGTATTTCTGCGTTGTCATCCGGCTGCAATCCTGGCTCAATTCGTGAAACAGGTTCATCATGGCTGTTACTTTATAGTTAGTTAAGGTATATATTATGCGCCATTTCCGTATGCTTTCACCACTTCTTTCGCCACTATTTCTCCGCTGATCAGGCTCGGCGGAACACCCGGGCCCGGAACGGTTAACTGTCCTGTATAAAAAAGGTTCTTCACTTTTTTACTTCTGCAGGCCGGTTTTAAAAACGCGGTCTGCCGCAGGGTGTTTGCCAATCCGTAGGCATTTCCCTTGAAAGCATGATAGTCATTTACAAAATCGCGCTGCGCAAACGATCTTTTATAGATCACCGATTCCCTGATCGTTTCCCCAAAATGTTTTTCCATCCTGCTGATCATACGTTCAAAATAACTTTCCCGCAATTCTTCCGTATCATTTTCCAGTCCTGCCGCAACAGGCATCAGTAAAAATAAGTTTTCGCAGCCTTCCGGGGCCACCGTGTCATCTGTAACCGATGTGGCGCTTACATAAAACAAAGGATCCGAGGGCCATTCTTTAGTGGTATATATTTCTTTTCCATGAACAGAAAAAGAAGTGTCGAAAAATAAAGAATGGTGCCGTATTCCTTTTATTTTTTTATTTAATCCCACATAATATACCAAACAACCCGGCGCCATGATCCTGCTATCCCAATAACCAGCCGTATAACTCCGGTAGGCGGCGGGTAATAAAGCTGTTTCGATATGGTGATAATCCGCCCCACCGATCACTACTTCTGCTGCATAGGTGTTTGATCCTGTGATCACTTTCGCGGCCAGTTGATTTTCGATACTGATCGCGGTTACTTCCTCTCCAAAACAAAAATGCACGCCCAATTCAACTGCCAGTGCATACATACTTTTAACCACCTGATACATCCCGCCCTGCGGATACCAGGTGCCTCCTTTGATATCAGCAAAGTTCATCAGGCTGTATAAAGCGGGTGTATTTTCAGGAAGCGCGCCAAGGAATAACACGGGAAATTCCATCAACTCAACCAGCCTGGGATCTGTAAAGAACTTCGCAACATGTGAGCGCATGGAACTGAAAACATCGAGTTTGAAAAGTCCTGTGAGCAGTTCCCAGTCAAAGAATTCTGTCAGCGATCTCCCTGGTTTAAAAACCAATTTATGAATACCTACCTTGTATTTATAAGCTGCTTCTTCCAGGAATTTTTCTAATCTCTTTCCTGCCCCCGGTTCAATAGTATCAAATAGTTCTTTCAGTTGATCCAGGCCGGCCGGAACATCCATTGGGCCATCTGTTCTGTAGATACGATAAGAGGGATCCAGCCTTTTGAGCCGGTACTGATCCGTAACCTTTTTTCCGAATTGTTCAAAGAACCTTTCAAATACATCAGGCATCCAGTACCAGCTAGGGCCCATATCAAAAGTAAACCCGGCTTCTTTTATTTGTCTTGCCCGGCCACCGGGTATTCCGTGCTTTTCAATAACGGTTACTTCCCACCCGGCTTTTGCCATGAATGCTGCAGCCGAAAGGCCCGCGAAACCGCTACCGATGATAATAACTTTCCTGCTCAACTTATTCCAGAAAGTTAAAGGAATAGTTTAATAACGGGCAACCTGTGTTTTCAACAATTTGCGGGCAAAGTGTATACGGCTTTTAATAGTACCCAGCGGTTCGTTGAGCATATCGGCAATCTCGTGATATTTGAACCCATCAAAATACAGTAAAAACGGGTTCCTGAAAATTTCAGGAAGACCATACACCGCTTTCTGTACTTCTTTCAGGTTTATTCCTGCGATGGCTTCGTTTGCTACTGCACCCTGGTTAAGGTTCAAAAGATATTCTCCGGGTGTGCTGTCGAAAAGGGTGTGCTGTTTTGCCTTCCTGCGGTAATTATTAATGAAAATATTACGCATGATGGTATACAGCCATGCTTTGATATTGGTTCCTACATGGTATTTATCCTGGTTTGCGAGTGCGCGGTACAGGGTTTCCTGGTAAAGATCCTTGGCAGCTTCATTATCATGCGTAAGCGTGATCGCGAATGGTTTAAGGAATTCGGCATTGGTTAATAAGATCCGGTTAAATTCTATAGTAGACATATAATTTTTATATATATAATTTATTTGTATGTTTTCTTATCTGGGATCCATAGATGCAGGTATATACTTACAAATACTATGCTGAAAAACATACGTATAAATCATTCTGACAGATTGCCTTAAAAAGGATGGACAAAAGAAATTGGTTGCAAAGCTGGCATAATAAGAATGCCCAGACTGTACTTTTTGGAATGCGGGAGACATTTTAGCTGAAAACGGGGGCTATTTTAGTTTTCGCAGGTATTCGCCATAGCCGCTTTTCGCGTATTTATCGGCCAGGATCATGAGTTGTTCCCTATTAATATAACCCATACGAAAAGCAACTTCTTCGATACAGCCGATCTTTTGGCTCTGTCTTTTTTCGATCACCCGTACAAATTCACAGGCATCGCTGAGCGATTCAAAGGTGCCGGTGTCAAGCCAGGCTGTTCCCCTGTTCATAATGCCCACCTGGAGGCTTCCTTTTTCCAGGTATTTGCGGTTTACATCGGTGATCTCGTATTCGCCGCGGGGAGAGGGTTTGATATTCTTTGCCACCTCAATTACGCTGTTATCATAAAAATACAAACCGGGTACGGCATAATTTGATTTAGGAACGGTCGGTTTCTCTTCGATGGAAACAGCGAGCAAGTCCTTGTCAAATTCAACCACGCCATACCGTTCCGGGTCATTTACCTCGTACGCAAATACGGCAGCCCCCGACAGATCGTTAAAGGATTGTACCAGTTTGCTAAAACCCGCTCCATAAAAGATATTATCACCCAGTATCAAGGCAACTTTGTCTTTTCCTACAAATGTTTCTCCTATCACAAATGCCTGGGCAAGTCCGTTAGGTACAGCCTGAACTGCATAGGAAAACCGGCAACCCAATTCCGAGCCATCACCAAGCAACCGTTGAAACTGTGCCGAATCCTCGGGTGTGGTGATCAGCAACACCTCGCTGATCCCCGCCAGCATCAGAACAGAAAGCGGGTAGTAGATCATCGGCTTATCATAGATAGGCATCAGTTGTTTGCTGATCCCTTTCGTGATCGGGTATAATCGTGTACCTGAACCGCCTGCCAGTATAATGCCTTTCATAATTAAAATTTTAGTGTATCTACGATGTCTTTTAACCGGGGTAACACCTTGTCTTTTTCAGACAATAACATTTCTGTCTTATCCAGTTTCCAGTTGATCAGCAGATCGGGATCATTAAAGATGATACCTCCTTCGGATGCTTTATGATAATAGTTATCACACTTATAAAAAAAAACCGCTTCGTCGCTTAATACAACAAATCCATGTGCAAAACCGCGTGGAACGAAAAACTGTGTGCGACTGTCTTCCGATAATTCTACGGCAACGTGCTGGCCAAATGTAGCCGATGCCCGTCGCAGGTCAACCGCGATATCCAATACTTTTCCTTTGAGCACCCTTACCAGTTTTGCCTGCGCAAATTCTCCGTGCTGAAAATGAATCCCACGCAGAACACCTTTTTGTGAACTGGATTGATTATCCTGCACAAAGTCAACCGCGAGGCCCGTTTTTTCAAGAAATGTCTGCCTGTTGAAACTTTCGAAAAAGTAACCTCGTTTATCGCCAAAGAAAGTATCATGAATAAGATAACATCCTTCTAAAATTGTTTTTTCAACTTCCATAATTACCGATTGCTATACATAGACTCATAATAATTCTGGTAGGCGCCGCTGGTTACATTATCCAGCCAGCCGGTATTGTCGAGGAACCAGTCGATCGTTTCACTTAAACCCTCCTCAAAAGTAACCGTAGGTTTCCACCCCAGTTCCCTGTTGATTTTAGTGGCATCAATGGCGTAGCGCCTGTCATGACCTGGCCGGTCTTTCACATAGGTGATCAGTTTTTCACTATATCCCGCATCCCGACCCAGTTTTGTATCCATCAAGGTACAAAGTAATTTTACCAGGTCTATATTCCGCCATTCGTTAAAACCGCCGATATTATAGGTTTCTCCATCTTTCCCCTTGTGAAAAACAAGGTCGATAGCTAAAGCATGATCCTTAACATATAGCCAGTCGCGCGTGTATAAACCATCTCCATACACAGGCAACGGTTTTTCCTGGATGATATTATGGATGAACAGGGGAATGAGTTTTTCGGGGAAATGAAACGGCCCGTAATTATTGGAGCAGTTGGATACAACGGTTTGCATATGATAGGTTTCCCGGTATGCCCTCACAAAATGATCGGAAGACGCTTTACTTGCCGAATAAGGGGAATTCGGATCATAGGCCGTTGTTTCAGTGAACAGTCCTTTATCGCCCAGGCTGCCATATACCTCATCGGTTGAAATATGATAAAACCGATGTTTTGAATAGTCGGCGCTCCATTTCTTCCTTGCGGTATTCAGCAGGTTTACCGTACCGATAATATTTGTGTATACAAAGTCGAGCGGGGATACAATGGACCTGTCAACATGCGATTCTGCCGCAAGATGAATCACATCCGTGATATCGTATTTGTCAAAAGTTTCTTCCAGAGAGGCCGGATCCAGGATATTTACTTTGGCAAACCGGTAATTGGGTTTCTCTTCTATATCAGACAGGTTCTCGAGGTTACCTGCGTACGTGAGGCAATCAAGATTGATGATCCTGTATTCAGGGTATTTATTTATAAACAACCTTACTACATGGGAACCAATAAATCCCGCTCCCCCTGTGATCAAGATATTTTTACTCATACTATAAAATAATATCATTTAAGGCTGTAAAGTAACAATAAATCCGGCCAGCAGGCAACATAATGAAGAGAAGCCAAGCGGTTTTCACTAAATATTTAGAAAATGGTATTCCGGATGGCAGGGAGATGTATTATCATATGATCTTTCCTATCTTCAATGCAGAAAAAATTGCCATGAACCAGCGTTATTACTCATTAGATGTTTTCCGGGGCGCTACCGTTGCCCTGATGATCCTGGTAAATAACCCGGGCAGCTGGGCACATATATTTTCTCCGCTTGAACATGCCAACTGGCATGGCTGTACGCCCACCGACCTTGTATTTCCTTTCTTTCTTTTTGCCGTTGGAAATGCCATGGCCTTTGTGATGCCCCGTTTTGAACAGGCGGGTCCTGCTGTCTTCTGGAAAAAAGTGATCAGGCGAACCCTCCTTATTTTTGCCATCGGCCTGTTTTTGAACTGGAGCCCGTTTGTGCGGTGGGATGGTGAGAGTATTGCCGGAAAAGTATGGCAGAACGTGCGGATTTTCGGGGTATTGCAACGTATCGCCCTCTGCTACTTCTTTGCTTCTGTGATCATATTTTATGCAAAAACAAAAGGCGCTTTTGTGATCAGCCTGGTTTTGTTGCTGGTGTATTGGTTTATTTGTTTGGCAATGGGCAGCCCGGCTGATCCATATAGCTTATCGGGCTGGTTCGGCACAAATGTAGATATCAATATTCTGGGTGTTACCCATATGTATAAGGGGGAGGGTGTTCCCTTTGACCCGGAGGGCCTGGCAAGCAGCATGGCAGCTATTGTTCAGGTGATCTTTGGTTTTTTTGTAGGTCAGTACATACAACAGAAAGGGAAGAATTATGAAATGCTGTCGCATCTGTTTGTTGCAGGTCTGGTTCTTTTCTTTACCGGTTACTGCTGGGATATGGTATTCCCGGTAAATAAAAAGATATGGACCAGCAGTTATGTTCTCTATACAACCGGTTTGGCCATCATGGTACTGGGTACGCTTATTTACCTGATTGAATTCAAGGAAGTGAGGGGGGCATGGAGCAGGTTCTTTAATGTGTTCGGAAAAAACCCATTATTCATTTTCTTCCTCAGTGGTTTTTTACCAAGGGTACTTACTATGTTCCGCTGGACCGATCATATTGGCGCCGATGGAAAAAAAATATACACTTCTGCATTCCCCTGGTTTTATGAGCATGTTTGTAAAAACATCGCTTCCGACCTGCGGATCGGTTCTTTGTTCTATGCCGTGTGCATGATCGCTATGTACTGGATCATCGTGTATGGAATGGATAAGAAGAAGATTTATATTAAGGTGTGATAAAGAGTGACATCTTCTTCGCAGGGTTTCCTGCATATTTTCCGGGTTCCGTAATATCCCTGGTTACTACCGCCCCGGCGCCTATTACTACATTATCACAAATAGAAACCGGGAGAATGGTTGCATTGCTTCCTATCGAAACATGATTGCCAATATGTGTAGGTTTCCATTCATCAGGGTTACCGGATGGGCCGCCTTTAGAGAACAGATCGTTCACGAACATTACACCATGTCCGATAAAGCAATCAGTGCCGATAGTTACCCGTTCGCAGATAAAGCTATGAGATTGTATCCTGCATCTTTCCCCGATGATCACCCCTTTTTGAATTTCTACGAACGGACCCACAAAACTGTTGCCGCCGATGGTACATTCGTAGAGGTTACAGGGTTCGGTCACTTGTACATCCGGGCCGAAACGAACATCCCTGATGCCTGTTTGTGATGACTGGAACATAAACCGGTGGTTTTATAATGAACGTTCAGTTAAAGATAGTTTCTGCCTGTACAATACTTTCCGGTTTACCTACATCAATAAACTGCGAGCCGGAATGATCAAAGCTTTGAATACTGTTTTCTTTTGCCAGGTCAAGGTAAACATCCACCATGGAAAATTTACCCGTTTGCCTGATCATCGAAAGAAGTGTTGTATCGATGACATGTATACCGCTGAATGCTTTTTGTACGGATATCCCACCTGCGCGCGCTATTTTTTCTTCCCCTGTTTTCACATTGCGCCAACCCGATAGAATGGCATGCTCATTAAATAAAAAATAACGGGAAGTATCCCGGTTACTGACCGCCAGCGTTGCCAGCGGTCTTTCTGCAAGATGCTGCGCGATCATGGCCGTCAGATCCAGATCCGTGAGTATATCTACATTCATCAGCACAAGATCTGTTTCGCCCGAAAAATACCAACCTGCCTTCTGTAAACCACCGCCTGTTTCCAGAACGGCTTGTGTTTCATCTGAGATCGTAACGGAAGACCCCCATCCTTTATTTTTTTCTATTGTACCGATTACCTGGTCGGCAAAGTGATGAACGTTCACGATCACTTCAAATATGCCGTGTTTTTGCAGGTAGCTGATATTTCTTTCCAGTAAGGATGTCCCATTCACCATCGCCAAAGCTTTGGGATGTTCATCCGTCCAGGGTTTTAACCGCGAACCCAAACCGGCAGCGAGGATCATTGCTTTCATGCTTTCTTCCAGTTCATTGTGTTGGTATGTTCCATCTCCACTTTTACCTTATACTTGTTGCGCAGGTGTCTCGCTGTTTGTTCAGCCGCGTATACACTCCTGTGTTGCCCGCCGGTACAGCCGAAATTGATCATTAAATGATGAAATCCACGCCGCAGGTATTCCTGTACGGTAATGTCTACCAGATCCCATACGCTGTTGAGGAATTCGTTCATTTTTGTGCGTTGCTCCAGGAAGTCCTGTACGGGTTTGTCTTTCCCGCTAAGTGTTTTATACTCATCAAAGCGGCCCGGGTTAAGGATCCCGCGCATATCAAATACAAAACCACCGCCGTTATCGCTGGTATCGGCCGGGATCCCATTTCGGTAACTGAAGCTGTTTACGATTATCACAAGTGGTGTTTCCTCATTGGCCTGTATGGGTTCAAACTTTTCTACCATTTCATCAGACACCACCAGTTTTAGTACCCGGTCAAATTCGGGCGTACTGATACCTACCCGTTTATTTTCAATAAAGAATTTCAGGTTACGCAGCGCCAACGGAATGCTCGCCAGGAAATGTGCTTTTCTTTCAAACAGCCCCCTGAAACCATAGGCGCCCATCACCTGCATTAAACGAATAAGCACATAGCCGTTATACTGGCTCACAAATGTGGTCCGGTCAATCGGTTCTTCCAGCAAAAGGTCAACGCTGTCCATATAATACGCAAGCAATGAATCTTTCCACTCTTCGCTTAATTCTGCTTTTGCCTGCCAGAGCATGGAAGCCACATCATATTGCAGCGCCCCTTTCATTCCGCCCTGGTAATCGATAAAATTTACTTCATCGTTCTTTACGATAATATTGCGGCTCTGAAAATCACGGAACATGAAATATTTATACTGGGTATGGGTAAGATAAGTGCTCAGGGCCTCAAAATCACTGAGCATCGCCTGCTTATCATAAGGAAGCTGCAGGGTATCGAGGAAATAATATTTGAAATAGAGCAGGTCGCTCATGATTGCCTGCCTGCCAAATTCTTTGGCGGTTAAACAATAATCATAGTTCAGATCCTTATCCCCCAATATCTGCAGGCGTGCCAGCCCGGCCAGGCTTTTTTGAAATAACTGATAGGAATAATCTGCATGGCCATGTTCTTCGAGCTGGTTTAACAAAGAGTCTGTACCGAGGTCCTGCTGTATATATAGTGTATCGTCATCATTCACGCCAAATATCCGGGGTACCTGCAATCCTGCTTTGAGAAAATGACGGCTGAAATAAACAAAGGTCCTTGTTTCGGGGCGGTTAAGATTGTACGTAGCAATAAAGGTTTGTTCCCCGGCATAGATCCGGAAATAAGTGCGGTCGCTCCCGCTCTGTGGCAGTTTTTCGATACGGTCCTGCTTACCGTTCCCGGTTGTTTCAAACAGGCTGCCGATAGCCTCTATCACTTTTTCCATGTGTATGCACTGGGTTTACAGCGAAAATAAAGCTTAGGGATGAAACCGGCAGTCATTTTCGTGTTTTGGGCAGGAAGAAGGTTTTCCTGATCCGGGTTATCCATGTAAAGCAAAATCCACCGCGGCAGTTGAATGGATCAGGGTCGTATCAAAAACGGGAATACGGCAATCCTGCTGTTGTACCAGCAACGGGATCTCTGTACAACCAAAAATAACCCCTTCGGCTCCTTCTGTTCTGAGTTGATCAATGATCTGCAGAAAACGTTGTTTGGTTTCAGGAAGGAAAATGCCTTTTCCAAATTCTGAATAGATGGCATTGTTGATATAATCAATGTCCTCCTGACCGGGTATGATCGTGTTAATTGCCTGTTCCGATAATTTGCGGGTATAAAAGTCCTGCTGCATTACATATTTAGTACCCAGTAAAGCCACCGTACGCAATTTTTGTTCCCTGATCGCATCGGCTGTAACAGAAGCAATATGTATCAACGGTATGTTTACGGATGCCTGTACCTCATCTGCTATCTTGTGCATGGTATTGGCGCCGATAAGCAGGCAATCGGCGCCGGCTTTTTCTAATTGTTGTGCGGCATCAGAAACCATATCTGTTAATCCTTTCCAGTCGCCCGCTTCTGTCAGTGTTTTGATCTCCTGAAAATTTACCGAGTAGAGAATGATCTTTGCTGCATGTACGCCACCGAGTCTTTCATTTACTATCTGGTTGAGGAACTTATAATATTCCACGGTTGATAACCAGGAGATCCCGCCGATGATGCCGATCGTTTTCATAGAGTGAAGATAGGAAAGAGATCAAAACAATCTCCCCTGCTCGCCCGGCCTCCTGAAGTTTGAACAATCCAGTTCCCATCGTTCGGCATTCAGTTTATATATTTTATTATACTTTTTAAATTGCTGTCCTACCAGGTCCGAGATCGGGCCCTCGCCACGCATACGCACACCATAGCGACTATCATTCACCTGCCCGCCGTGCCCGTTTTCGATCAGGTGCCAGACCTTATCGGCACGGTCCGGAAAATTCTTGTACAGCCAGTCGTGAAAGATCAGCTTAATAGCACCGTTCAACCTTATAAAAGTATACGCGCTGAAGGTGGCGCCATTGGCGCTGGCTGCTTCCATAATACGCTGCATTTCGTGTTCATTAAGTCCGGGTATCATCGGCCCCAGCATTACACCCGCACGCACGCCGGCCTCGCTTAATTCCCTGATCACCCTGAGCCTTTGTTTGGCGGTAGTGGTACGGGGTTCCATGGCACGGCGGAGATCTTCATTAAAAGAGGTGATACTGACTAATACACTCACCAGTTTTTTCTTCGCCATTTCCTGCAACAGTTTTGTATCACGTAATATGCCCGCATTTTTGGTGATCATACCAACCGGCTGGTTAAATTCATTGCATACTTCCAGTATCCGTTTGGTCAGTTCAAATTTTTTCTCTGCCGGCTGGTAACAATCTGTGTTGCCGCTAAGCGCGATGGGCACACATTCCCAGTTTTTATTCATCAAAAATTTACGTAACAGTTCGGGCGCATTCTTTTTCACAATGATCTTTCTTTCAAAATCAAGCCCGGCGCTGTATCCCCAGTATTCATGCACATTTCGCGCATAACAGTAGATACAGCCATGTTCGCATCCCTGGTAAGGGTTCATGCTGTACCACATACCTACATCCGGGCTGTCTACCTTATTCACCAGCCCTTTGGCATGATCCTCGAGATATACTGTTGCCGAATTGGGCTCGGTCCAGTCGTCAATACTTTCAATCTGCTCGCGTACCTTCTCGTTTTTTAAGAACCGGTTTTTGGGGTTGAACTGTGCGCCGCGACCTTTGAGGTATTGGTCTTTGTTGTCGTTGGTTATTTCTTCTTCCATAAAAAAATTTACTCACCCCGGCTCGCTTCGCTGCCACCCCTCTCTGCTACGCAAAGAGGGGGTAAAATATCTCTCCTCCGCAAAGAAGGGATAAAATATCCCCTTCTCTATTTATAGAGAGGGGTGGCAGCGAAGCGAGCCGGGGTGAGTTGTTAATTAAATAATCGTCCCTGGTCAACCGTCACTTTCTTATTCAGCAGCCCGAAACGTTTTACTGTTGCATACCATTTCTCACCTTCCCGCTTTCGGAGCAACAATAAATGGTTTACCATGAACCGCCCGCTGAAATGTGTATTACTCATTTCCAGCCAGCCTTTTTCATATTGCCAGGGCAGGAGCTTCCGCGCAAGCGTGATATACGGCTCTGTGATAAAATGCGGCTTCCTATCCTTATCAATTTTCATCAGTTGCTGCATTGGCCGCAGGGCTTTCACCAGTTCAACGATCTGTGTCTTGGTCGTTACGTTGATATAGATACTATGTGTGGGGAAACTCCCAAAACCATGCAGCTCCACCATAAACGCCTCACTGCCAGCAGCAAACAGTTGCAGGCGGTGAAGCAGTTTCTGTTCCATCATTTCAAATTGCTGAAACCTCACGAGTGTGATATTGGATTTGCCCGTAGCCGCTGCCGGGCAATCGTAGGTATCCGCAAAATATTTTTTGATCCCCGCGATCTCCTCACCTAATGCCTCATGCGGCTGTATCACCAGCAGGTAATCCGCAATTATATAAGATTCTATCACTGACTGATCTGATTTACGCATGATGATTTATATGCCCATCCTTCAGGATGGGGTTAAGGCAGCAATCCAAACCTGTTCACCTGTTTACAGGTATCAAACTGGTGCTGTCTTCGCAGCAATACCAGTTCTGTTACTTCAAAGGAGGCATGAAATGTTTTTTGTGTATAATCAGCGATCGCCTGCCTGTATACGATATCCGGTAACCGCCTGGCGATAGTGAGGTGGGGAAATTTACCGATATGCATGGGCGGGCAGCCATAACTTTTTACATACTGGTCCACCACTTTCAGTTCTTTGGCCAGTTGCTGAAAGGGTTGGTGATCCTGTACACGCAGGTAAATGGTATGCGCCGCAAACCCGTTATACTGATCAAGGACCACTGTAAATTTTTTCTGGTTACTGATGATCCGGTGCATCCAGCGGATCAGGGTTTCTTCCATCTCTTCTTTTGCCATAAAATTGGCCACCGTAATATGTGGCTTTGTTTTAATGGCCACCGGCTCACGATACTGTGCGGAAAAGAATTGTTTTTCTTCCATTACCTGCCGGTACACCGCCGCATCAGGATGCGCTACCAGCAGGTACTCGTAGATGCCGTTCAATACGGGTGTCAGTGATCGGTTGGATACCAGCCCTGTTTCCATAAATAAATTTTTGTAGTAATTATTTTAGTATAAATTTACTAAATATTTTAGTATATCAAAATAAATATTTATGGAAGAGGAAGAATTTTATGGCGCTGCCTATAAAGGTTCAAAAAAATTTGACCAGTCGGAAGTGCCCACCGCCAATGCCACCGGTTTTGGCGCCGCTGCAGACGATTATATGGAGCGAGGCATTGATCTGAACGAACAACTGATCCGCAACAAGCCCGCCACGTTTTTCTTCCGCATGAACAGTGATGCGATGATCGACGTTGGCATCCACAGCGGCGATACGCTGATCGTAGACAGGAGTATCAAGGCCGTTAACGGTAAAATCGTTGTGGCCATACTCAACGGAGAAATGCTGGTCAGGAAATTACAAATGGATATGAAAGGCGTTATACTTATCGCGGAAAATAAAAAATATGCGAATGTACGGGTAGATGAGTTTAGCAATTATGCGGCCTGGGGCGTTGTTGTCTATTCAATTCACGCGTTATAACCGGTAATATGTACCTGGCAACAACACATTTTTCAACTTTCGTTGCGTCGCACACTTCGGGGTTCTGTCCTGCATTCAACTATAAACAATAAACCTAAATTGTAACCCCCTTGCGCGCGATCGTTGACTGTAACAGCTTCTACTGCTCCTGCGAGCGGCTTTTCAGGCCCAACCTGCAGGATAGGCCCGTTGTGGTGTTAAGTAATAACGACGGTTGCATCATCTCGCGGAGCGATGAGGCCAAGGCCCTGGGTGTGGAAATGGCCGGTCCGTATTTTAAGGCGAAGCCGATGATAGAAAAACATAATGTGGCTACGTTTTCTTCCAACTATAACCTGTATGGCGATCTCAGCTGGCGCGTAATGGAAACCCTGCGGATGTTGCTGCCGCCCGGTTGTGTAGAAGTATATTCTGTTGATGAATCATTTTTAGACCTCTCACATATACCCGCAGAAGAATTACAGGCATTCTCTATTCACCTGAGAGAGACCGTGGAACAATGGACAGGTATTAAAGTTTCGGTTGGGGTGGCCCCTACAAAAGTGTTGAGTAAAGTAGCCAATCGTTTATCCAAAAAGAATAAGGAGGCTACCAATTGTGTACTGGTGCTGGATACGCCCCGCAAAATAGAGCAGGCCCTGCAACGAACTCCTGTGGAAGATGTATGGGGCGTAGGGTACCAGTATGCCACCAAACTGTATCGCTTCAATATCAATACGGCATACGATCTCAGCCTGAAGGATGTTGCCTGGGCAAACACACACCTCGGTGGTGTAACGGGTGCGCGGCTGGTACGCGAACTGAAAGGTGTGGAAAGTATTCAAATGTTTGATGAACTGATCAACAAAAAAATGATCGCCACTACCCGTATGTTTGGTTCACCGGTCAGGGAACTCGGCGATATAAAAGAAGCGATAGCCACGTATACTTCGCGTGCGGCGGAAAAATTAAGAAGACAGCACGGCGCCGCCAATACAATCAGCGTATTCGTGGTACCCAAAGAACTATCACATACCACCCGGTTCCGGCATGGGCCCACTATCAGCAGTTTCACCGTATTGCCAATGGCCACCTCCATCACCCATGAGCTCATTAAACCTGCCGTGGCGCTGGTAGACCATTTGTTTGAAAACGGCAGACTGTATAAAAAAGCAGGTGTGATGCTGAGCGGCATCGTGCCCGATGAATCCATACAGGGAAACCTGTTTACGGCCCCTTCAGAAAATAAGAACCGCCTGCTGATGAGCATGATCGACAATGTAAATTTTGCCATGCGTAACGATGTATTAAAATTTGCCGCATCGGGTACCAGCCGCAACTGGAAAATGCAGCAGAACCTGCGAAGCCCCCGTTACACAACACGATGGGAAGAATTGTACGAGATAAAGTAACCAAATCCGTATCCCTGTACAGGCAACATGTTTTCAAAAAACAGTATCTTGTCCCTGATGAGAAAAATGATCGCCATATATCTATCCGCTTTTGCATTATTACTGGGAGGGTGCAGTAAAAATGGAGGCGGCAACTCCAGCGGCAGTAACGTGTATACGGGCCCCAATGAAGCCAGCTCTTTCACTGCTTCCCCTATTGATATTCCCAAGATCAGTTATTTATTATCATTGGGATGGATACAGCCTGTAGGGCATACCATTCCCACAGACCATGTATATTTTTGGTATAATAACCTGAATGGTCCTGTATACCTTCCGGTATATGCACCAGCGCCCGGCAAGTTATATAAGATCCTTAATGTACCGGTTAACGGTATCGCTGAATGCAAGATATGGGTACAGGTAAATGAAAAATTCAGTTATTACCTTGACCATATCGTACTGAATGCTTCTTTTACGGAAGGCACGCTTATTACAGGGGGACAGAAGATAGGCACAACAGGGCTTTCAAGTAGTATTGACCTTGGCGCTATCGATGAAACACTTACGCTGAGTGGATTTGCCAATCCTGCCCGGTACGCAGGGCAGACAGCTTATTGCGGCAAACCGTTCCAGTATTTTACCAATAAATTAAAAACACAGCTGTATCCACTGATAGACAGGGAAGGAACCGATAAAGACGGGCGGATAGATATAGATATTGCGGGAAAACTGACAGGCAACTGGTTTTTAGACGGCAGTGTTTTTTATACAGACGGGCCCGATGGCTGGGACAAAGAACTTTCTTTTGCGTTTGATATACAGCATCCATCTGTTGTACTCGTGTCTATTGGCGGAACAATTGGCATGGTAGGTAAATGGACCATACAGCCCGGTGCAATATTGCCTTCTGAAGTGGGTGTTGCCAATGGTAAAGTAGCGTACCTATTATATAGTGCCGGCGGGATAAGCGCCGATCCCATTCAAAGAGGGTTGATGATCGTACAGATGATAGATGAAAAACACATCAAAGTAGAAACCTTTCCCGATTCAAAAGCCAGTGATGCGCCATTTGATTCCAATGCGAAGACTTTCGCAAGATAATACCGCTATAGATTATTTGAAAAGATCACCGGGCTGATCAATAAATCTTGGTTTGACCAGGTTCAACCCGCAGGCGGCATTGAGCTTATCCACCATATATACCGTTAGTTCAGGCGAGAACGCCTCATCATGCATATGCATAAAAAAATACATTTCTTCCAGCCCTTTATCCAGCCAGTATTGTATACGCTTTATCCAATCATCAACCCGTGTATAATCTGTAGGGTGTAAACTGTTTCCGACATACCGGATAAACGCTTTGGGTATGGTAAGATACATATGTGCGCAATCGCGCCTGCCGCTGGTATCGGTAATGACCACACCCATGTTAAGGGACCTGAGAAAATCGATCAGTTCGATCCAGGTTTCGGGTTTGCCAAACCAATCGGGGTGCCGTACTTCCACGAAAAACTGCATATCCATAGGCAGTGAGCGAAGGAAAGTAAACAGCTCTTCTTTCCGTTTGGGTGAGAAACTTTCGCTTACCTGTACAAATACAGGACCCAGGTGCTTTTCAAAAGCGATAATACCCCGCAGGAACTCTGTAGTGATGAATTCTTTATTCAGCAAACTGCCCCGGTGCGTAACGCCCTGGTACATTTTAGGGCAAAACTTAAAATCTTTATCACCTGCCTTGGCCGCCCATTTAGCAATACCTGCGGCACCATATACTTTATAATGTGTTGCGTTTAATTCAATGCTGTTGTAGTGCTTTACATAATGATCAAGGAAATCTTTTTCTTTTGTTTTGAGGGGATATATTTTGCCTACCCATTCGGTACGGCCCCATTTGGCACAGCCAAGATATACTTTGGGATGTTTTGCTTTTTTACCAGGCAACACCTGTTTATTAGGTGCAGGATCTTTTGGTAGACTAAAATGGATTGTATTCAGTTCTGCTTCCGGCACACGACCAAATTCCATATTCGGGGTATTGATATAGATAAAGTTACATGGTTATTTAAAAAAAATCTGTTTCTTACAATATCCCTTCCCCCCGTCCGTCTACCTGTGTAATGGATAAGGTGCTGACGATACCAACTAACATGGCCGAAACCCGTAAAAATAATATTACAGAGGTTATCAATGCGTATAGCAAACGCTTAATGGGCTTTATACGCAAACGGGTGAACAATGAAGCCGACGCGGAAGATATCCTGCAGGATGTATTTTACCAGTTCATCGGCAATACCAAACCCATAGAACAACTCACCAGCTGGTTATTTACCGTTACCCGCAACAAGATCATTGACAGGCAGCGTAAACAAAAACCCGGGCTCCTGGAGGATCTGTATGTTGATACCGATGGAGAAACCTTGTTTGAATGGACGGACCTGTTCTTCGACAACTCAAATAACCCGGAAACAGAATACATACGGGGTCTGTTCTGGGAGGTGCTGCACAGCGCATTGAATGAATTGCCCGCAGCACAGAGAGACGTATTTATCCTGAACGAGATGGAAGGCATTCCTTTTAAAATCATTGCTGAACAAAGCGGTGAAACCGTTAATACTTTGCTCAGCCGCAAACGCTATGCAGTACTTCATTTGAGGGAGCGGCTAAGCATACTGCGGGATGAGTTATTAAATCACTGATAAACAAAAATTATATGAATAAGAAATTCTGGGCTGTAAAGATCATTGGCTTTATTATCATGGCCTTTGCCATAACCACATTACTCAGCTTTGTAGTAATGACGCTATGGAACAATATATTAACTGTTGTACTCCATGTATCTGCCGTTACTTTCTGGCAGGCGCTCGGTATCCTGGTATTAAGCAAGATCCTGTTCGGGGGTTTTAAAGGAAGGGGCAGGTGGGGTGGCCGTCATACCGAAAAATGGAGACGGGAGAGAGAAGAAATGCAGGAAAAATGGCATACGATGACCCCCGAGGAAAAAGAAAAGATAAAACAGGATTGGCGCAACCGCTGTCGTGTGTGGAAAAAACCCGTGTCCGAACAAAATGCCGGAGCCGAATAACCCTAAACCATAAACACCAAACCATAAACCGCCCTTCCGTGGATATCCTCATCTTTAAAACCAATATCACCCACCCCGCTCACCTGAGTCTCGTGAAGCCGCATATTCAAAAGATAAGCGGTGTTCAGCGCTGGAACGTAGATATACAGGATTGCGACCATGTATTACGGATAGAAGCCAGGGAGGTATCGCCAAGATCGGTAGAAACCGTTCTGCAAAGCGCCGGTTATTATTGCGAAGAATTAACAGATTAAAAAAAAATCTTTTTAATTTCTGCGCTACCCCTAATTTTGCGCAATCCCAGGCAGAAATGAATCCTACACTTAATTCCAACGAATCAATCCCCTCGCAGAAAAAAAAGATCATTGTATTGGGCAGCGGCCCGAACAGGATCGGCCAGGGTATCGAATTTGATTACTGTTGTGTACATGGTTTACTGGCCATTAAAGAATGCGGTTATGAGGCCATTATGGTGAACTGCAACCCCGAAACGGTTTCCACTGATTTTGATATGGCAGATAAGCTATACTTCGAGCCCGTATTCTGGGAACATTTGTGGGATATTGTTGAACTGGAAAAGCCCGAAGGCGTTATTGTGCAGTTAGGCGGGCAAACCGCATTGAAACTGGCGAAACGCCTGCACGAAAAAGGCATAAGGATCATCGGTACTTCTTTCGACAGTATGGATATTGCGGAGGATCGCGGCCGCTTCAGCGATCTGCTGAAAGAGCTGAATATCCCTTATCCTGAGTACGGTACGGCCCATACCGCCGAAGAGGCCATTGAAGTGGCCAATAAAGTAGGTTACCCCGTACTGGTAAGGCCCAGTTATGTATTAGGTGGCCAAAGAATGCGGATCGTAATCAATGATGAAGATGTTGAATCGGCCGTGATCAGCCTGCTGAAACACCTGCCGGAAAATAAAATACTTATCGATCATTTCCTCGACCGTTGCCAGGAGGCTGAAGTGGATGCAATCTTTGACGGCGAGAACTTTCATATCATGGGCGTAATGGAACATATTGAACCGGCAGGTATCCATAGCGGCGACAGCAATGCCGTGCTTCCTGCTTTCAATCTTACGCCATTGATCGTGGAAACCATGGAATTTTATTCGGAGAAGATCGCGAGATCACTGAACATCAAAGGTCTGATCAATATACAGTTTGCCATTAAAGAAGATAAGGTATTTGTTATCGAAGCCAACCCACGGGCTTCCAGAACCACGCCGTTCATTGCAAAAGCTTACCAGATACCTTACCTGAATATCGCAACCAAAATAATGCTGGGCGCCGCCAAACTGACCGATTTTACCATCGAGAAGAAAATGGAAGGCTATGCCATCAAAGAACCTGTGTTCAGTTTTAATAAATTCCCCGGCGTGAATAAAGAACTCGGCCCTGAAATGAAAAGCACCGGCGAGGCCATCCGTTTTATCAAGGACCTCAGGGATCCGTATTTCCGCACATTGTACAAAGAAAGAAGTATGAACCTGAGCAAATAGGACTCAAGTAACTATCACGAGTATTTATACCTGATTTGCCGCGGCTGGCAATAAACACTGTCTTTTCTCATTAGGTTTAATCATGCGTCAACATGATAAACCTTTCTGGTCACCTGCCCCTTTTCTCCGTTTACTGATTCCGTTAACAGCAGGTATCCTGGCGGGTTTCTATTATTCCATTTCATTACCGGTTGTTTGTTTGGCCGGCACGATCTGTTTTTTGTGTATTATTCTTTTCTATTTTTTTCCTTCTGCCAAAAAGTATAGGGCAAGGTGGTTAACCGGGTGGTGCTTAAACCTGTTACTGGTATGTACCGGTATATTCGTTTGTTATACAAAAGATATACGTCATCAAAAGAACTGGCTCGGGTATTATCCTACCACAAATGCCACTGTACTGGTTAGCCTGCAGGAACCTTTGGTTGAAAAAGAAAAATCGTATAAGGCAATCGCCAGTGCCGAAGCCATATTTATCCATAACCGCTGGCAACCGGTAACCGGTAAATTACTTGTCTATTTCAGGAAAGACAGCCTCTCAAAAAAATTGCAGTATGGTTCGCGGGTGGTTTTTCAGGCTTTTATACAGCCTGTTGTGAATACCGGCAACCCCGGCGCTTTTGATTACAGGCAGTACTGCGCTTTCCAGGATATTTATCACCAGGTCTTTCTGCAACCGGCCGATTACCGGGTACTTGCGGGGTTGCATGCAGGTATTTTTACAAAGGCATTATTCCATACCGTCAACCGCATCCTCTCTGTTCTTAAAAAATGTATCCCCGGCGAAAAAGAGGCCGGTGTTGCCGAAGCCCTGCTGATCGGCTACAGGAACGACCTCGATAAAGATCTTGTTCAATCGTACAGCAATACCGGCGTGGTGCATATCATCGCCATCAGCGGCCTGCACCTGGGTATGATCTATGGGTTATTGATCTTCCTGCTCAAGCCCATCAGCAAATTAAAATCGAACCGTTGGTTAAATCCACTAATCATATTGGCTGTGCTGTGGGGTTTCAGTTTACTTACCGGGGCAGCCGCTTCCATTCTTCGTTCCGCTGTTATGTTCTCCTTTATCGTCATCGGTAAAAGTCTTGATCGGAGAACGCATATCTACAACACGCTTGCCGCTTCCGCATTCTGTTTGTTGATATACAATCCCTATTTTTTATGGGATGTAGGGTTCCAGTTGTCTTATGCGGCCGTACTCAGTATTGTTTTATTTATGAAACCGGTGTATCAATGGTTCTACCTAAAAAACAAAATCCTGGATACGATCTGGCAACTCAATGCCGTTACCCTTTCTGCCCAGGTGCTTACCCTACCCATGATCCTGTTCTATTTTCACCAGTTTCCCAATTTTTTCCTGTTTACAAATTTTGTGGCGGTGCCGCTGTCTGGTTTTATTTTATACGGAGAGCTATTACTGTTACTCTTTGCTTCCATCCCAATACTCGGCTCCTTAACCGGCAGGGCAACTGCCTTCCTGATAACGCAAATGGACGGCTATATAGAAAGAACCGCCAGGCTGCCTTTTAGCGTAACAGCTAATATCCATATTTCGGTATTCCAGGCTATTATTTTATACCTGTGTATTTCCGCTGCCGCATGGTGGCTGTTACAGGTGCGACCCAAAGCGTTGTGCATGAGCCTGGCTTTCTTTTGTATATGTATGCTATCCAGGACCGTAAACCAAATCAAAATCAACCGCCAGCACAAACTGATCGTGTATAATATCCCTAAGCATACAGCGATAGATGTGATAGAAGGAACCCGTTACCAATTGATCGGCGACAGTCTTTTATATAAGGGGGCGCTTCCTGTCTTCCATTTAAACCCGGCCCGTATACAATTGGGCGTTGAAGAAAACGGGGCCCTTGCGCATACATTTATTTCCGGGAAACTGGTAGCTACTCATCATACCCGCGTTCTGATCATAGATCAATGGCTACAGCTTAATCCCGCAAAGCAAAGGATCCCTGTTGATATCATTATCCTGGCCAACGATCCCAACATTTCCCTGCACCAGCTGGCGGCGGCTTTTAATTGTACACAATATGTGTTCGCAGGCAGCAATTCTTTGTGGAAAATACGGTACTGGAAAAAAGAAGCCGACAGCCTACATTTGCGCCATCATTCCACTTCCGAACAAGGTGCTTTTGAAGTGGATCTCTAACCGTTGTTCCTGTTTGTTAAAGCAACCCTCATGCAAAAAAAAATCCAGTCAGCGCTTATCTCCGTTTTTTATAAAGACGGGCTCGAACCCATTGCCAGGCAACTTATGGAATTAGGTATCCGCATCTATTCAACAGGCGGTACCCAAAAATTTTTAGAGGACCTGGGAATTGCGTGCATCCCGGTAGAATCACTAACTACCTATCCTTCCATATTAGGCGGCAGGGTAAAGACACTGCATCCTGCTGTATTCGGGGGCATCCTTGGCAGAAGGTATGAACCGCAGGACCTGGAAGAAATGAAGCAGTTTCATATTCCCGAGATCGACCTGGTAATTGTTGACCTCTATCCTTTTGAGGAAACGCTTCGTAATACCACCGAAGAAAAATTCATCATTGAAAAAATTGATATCGGCGGCCCGTCTATGATCCGGGCAGCAGCCAAAAATTTCAGGGATATCACGGTAATCGCGGCAAAAGATGATTATGGTTCCCTGGAAAAAATATTGGCTGAACAAAAAGGCGAAACCTCTCTCCTCCAGCGTAGATCCTTTGCGGCCAAAGCTTTTGAAATAGTCATGCAGTACGATATAGCCATCAGCAATTATTTCAATCCCGGGCAATCACAGGTATTACGTTACGGAGAGAACCCGCACCAGAAAGCGGTTTTTCATGGCAACCTCGATCAGCTGTTTACACAACTCAATGGTAAGGAACTGTCGTACAATAATCTCGTAGACGTAGATGCAGCCATACAACTGATCAGTGATTTTACCATAGAAGGTGCCGATAAATGGGGCAGCGTTTTTGCGATCATCAAACACACCAATGTTTGTGGTATTGCAGCAAGAGCTACCGTTAAGGACAGTTGGGACAGCGCCCTGGCGGGCGATCCTGAAAGTGCATTTGGCGGTGTATTGGTTTGTAACCGGCCCATCAATAAAACAACAGCAGATGCCATCAGCGAAATATTCTTCGAAGTATTGATTGCGCCTGCTTTTGATAGCGATGCACTCGAAACTTTACAAAGCAAAAAGAACCGCATCCTTCTCCAGCTAACACCAGGTATCCTATCGTTAAAAACCCCGTCAAAATCACTATTGAATGGAGTACTCGAACAGGATAGCGACGAAGGCAATTTCAGCAAATGGGAAGAAACAGGTGGCAGAGAAACCACAACCGCTGAAAAAGAAGAACTGGCTTTTGCAAATATCATCTGCAAGCATTTAAAAAGCAACGCCATTGCGCTTGTCAAAAACAAACAACTGGTGGGCAAGGGTTGCGGCCAGACAAGCCGTATAGATGCGTTAAGACAGGCGATCGGGAAAGCAAAACAATTCAGTTTCGACCTCCATGGGGCCGTACTCGCCTCTGATGCGTTTTTCCCTTTCAACGATTGCGTACAGATCGCACATGCTGCCGGCATTGAGGCGTTCATTCAACCGGGAGGTTCTGTAAGGGATAAAGACAGTATCGAATACTGTACAACGCATAATTTAGCCATGGTGATGACGGGCATGCGGCATTTCAGGCATTAGTGTTGTTCATGGTCCAAAGTCAATAGACCATTGTTGATTTTTGTTAATGACCGCGGATCTGCGAAAACCAATAACGTTGACAACAAAGCAAAAAGCATATCTCGCTCTAACCTGTACCAGCATTGTATGGGGTACTACCTGGGTAGCCAGTAAAATAGCTGTGCAGGGAATGCCGGGTCTGCAGGTGGCAGGAATAAGACAATTGACTGGCGGCAGTATACTCATTTCTTTTTTTCTGCTGAAAGGACAAAAGATTCCGACGCTCACACAATTTGGCTGGCTTATTGGCATGGGAATATTAATGTTCGTATGCTCTAACGGCCTTGCGTTAGTGAGTTTACAATATATTCCCAGTGGTTTGAGCGCACTAATTACCGCATTATACCCTTTATGCGTCGTATTAATCGAGTTGGTGCTGTATAAAAATAATAAGATCGGCCTGTTTACTTTTACGGGTTTGTTCCTGGGTATTGGAGGGATCGTGATCGTTTTTTATGATAATGCGTTTCATGGGCATGCAGAAGGATATGGTTTCGGCATTTTTACAGCCATCATCTCTATGATCGCCTGGGCCATTGCCACCATCATTATCGCCAGAAAAAAGATCGGGATGAACCCTTATAATGCTACCGGGTGGCAGATGTTTACGAGTTCAATCATACTCCTGGGTATTACACGGATATCCGGTAACCATATTCCCATCTCGCAAATTCCGTTTCAGTCCTGGGCTGCCATCGCTTACCTGGTAATTGCGGGGTCACTGATTTCGTTTGCCGCTTTTATTTATTCGATGAAACATCTTGAACCTTCTATTGCCGCCTTGTATGCTTATATAAATCCCATTGTGGCTATTATTGTCGGGTCTTTATTAGTAGGTGAAAAACTGACACTCACCATCCTCGCAGGTTCGCTGATCACCTTAGCCGGTGTTTATATTGTTAACCAGAGCCTGAAAAAACAAAAAAAGAATATTCAACTGATAGATGATGCAGACGGCGTATGAACCGTACCATTCTTTTCAAGGAACTGCGCATACATATCCCTCCAGGCGATCCACTCACGCTGTTCCGTTAGAAAATGATTGTGGAAAAGTGTAATGAATTCGCCATTCACTTTTTTTACCGTATCATGATAATACTGCATTTCTTCACCGGCTTCCGTTGCTGAATATCCCTGTTGAAAAAAAGAATTGGCCTCCATAAAACAGAAAGGATGGATCGTGAGCGCAGTTACGGTTTCTTTTTCCAGGTCATACCATCGGTAAGGCAAGGCATAAGACGCCCTGAATCCATTGATGGTGCCGTAGGCCATCGAATAATCCGCAGTAATTCCTGCCGCAACCAGGCGCCGGTAAGTATGTGGAACAGTGAAACGCAGGTAATGATTTCGTGAAATAGAGACCGGGTTACCGGTGATCATTCCGAGCATATCCAGTTCTTTCTGTAACAGCCACCCGTCTGTTCCGCTTTGCCAGGAGGGGTGCAGACCCGAGGTATATTTTACTGAAAGCCTTCGGTACAGGCCTTGCAATACTTTTGACCGGGCCGGGAGATTTTTATCGTATTGTCCCCTTTTAATGATCGTCAGAAAAAAATAAATAGGCTCCAGGTGATATTTCTCATGCAATTGATCCAGCCAGTCAAAGGTATCAAAAGGATCTTTTTTTCTTCCGCTGTACACATTCCCCCGCTCCATCACCTGTTCAAACCTTCCCATGAACATGTCGCGGTAAAATCCCAGTACATTTTTCCACACAGGTTTATGCAGGTAACTGAATGCCATATCAATATCATAGGTAGGAGTAAACCGGAAAGGAGTATGGACAAATGTTAGTTCTGAAAAACGTGCCCCTAGTAATTGTATCAATTTTTGTACCCAGGTATTTACCAATGGTAACCGGAGAAAGCCTTCTTTGTACGCCAGGCTGTTGGTATGCCAGTACCTGCCATACTCATCGGGCTCATAAGGAAGGTATTCTTCGTACCGGGAAAGCAGGTAAAAAGAGGCAGAAAAAATATCAAACGGAAGATCGCCACCTGTTCCAAAAAAAACGGGATTACCCTCCCATTCAAAACAATCCGTTTTCTGTTCACGAATCGTGTCTTCGCTCAATAATCCATATGGCTGTATCCACAATCCTTCGTTGCCTATCCTTTCTGCTGAATAATTGATTTTGGCGCCGGTATGTTCAAGAAATGTTTTTTTTGAATCGGTCAGCAACCCGTCGGTTCCTAAAAGTGTATCTGCTATATAAGACAGCCGTACACCGATCTGCGTACAATAGATAAGCAGCTTTGCGTTTGCCAATTACTGATGATTAAGGGTTACTGATTCTCTCGCTCTTTCCATAATTCGTTAAATGTTTTCTGGCTAAAACCGAGCTCACTCCTATGCGTTGTCCATCCTTTAAAAACTTTATTTACCACCCAGTTCTTCATTTTACCGGTTCCCATATTCATCATTACCCTGTTGAGGCTGGCTGTTTTCCAGACTTTCCAGGCGATACGTTCTGCTATGGTGCTGGAACCTTCTGCTACCGCTTCATGCCGGTTCTCTAATAATAATTCGTGCAGGTTGATACGAACGGGGCAAACCTCCGTGCAATTACCGCATAAAGAGGATGCATAGCTGAGGTGTTTGTATTCTTCCATCCCGCTTAAATGCGGCGTGATCACTTCGCCGATTGGGCCGCTATACGTGGTTTCATACGCATGGCCGCCGATATTTTTATAAACCGGGCATGCATTTAAACAGGCGCCGCAACGGATGCAATACAAGGCTTCCCGCACGGCTGGGTTATCAAGCAGGCGGGTACGGCCATTATCTAATAAGATCACATACATTTCTTCCGGGCCGTCAATTTCGCCAGGTTGGCGCGGGCCGGATACAATGGTATTATATACAGTTACCTGCTGCCCGGTACCATAGGTTGCCAGTAGCGGCCAGAATAAAGAAAGGTCCTGTATAGACGGAATCATTTTTTCAATACCAACCACAACGATATGTGTTTTGGGCCAGGCACAGCTCAGCCGCGCATTGCCTTCGTTCTCTGTAACCGCAATGCCGCCGATATCTGCTATAATAAAATTGGCCCCCGTTACACCTACCTCGGCCTGCACATACTTATCGCGTAATATCTTCCTGGCAACAAGGGTCAGTTCTTCGGGCGACAACCCTGAAGGGGTACCGAGTTTGTCTGCAAAAAGCCGGGCTACATCTTCCTTGCTTTTGTGCATGGCAGGTGTTACAATATGGTAAGGCGCCTCGCCATCCAGTTGCTGAATGTATTCGCCAAGATCTGTTTCTACACTTTCAATACCTACGGATGCAA
This sequence comes from Bacteroidota bacterium, assembly GCA_025352905.1. Classification (GTDB taxonomy): domain Bacteria; phylum Bacteroidota; class Bacteroidia; order Chitinophagales; family Chitinophagaceae; genus Sediminibacterium. The sequence continues at coordinate 27,793 of JANXRX010000250.1, forward strand.
GGTATGGGTTCAGATGAATCTCTTCGGTTACCATACTCTTGCTTTTCACGAGCATTTTGCAGTTTTTTGCTGCACAGATCTTTCCTATCTCTTCCAATGCCTGCTGTGCATTTTCTGCCCAGATCACTTTTGCGCCGCGTGCAGTGATCTTTCTTTCAAATTCTTCGAGGTACCTGTCTAAATGTTCTATAGCGTCCCATTTCCGGTTCTTTGCCCGCTCACGGGCCAGCATCATATTTGAGAATTGTTTTTTTCCCTGTGGCACTACCGCATTATACCTCGCAATATTATAATTGATCTTCCGCCTGTGTTCCAGGTCGGCTGCCTTAATGGTGCTTTTGGCAATAAATGATGCAGCATTATCTTTCATGTGAGGCATTTATTTATTTTCTTTCAGATGCTCCGCAGCAGCGGCCAGTGCTTCATAAAACGATTCCCCGTATTTGCGGATCAATGAATCTTTCAGGAAAATATACACCGGCATTTTTAATTTTTTACCCAACGTACAGGCCGCCTGGCAAAGATCTTCCCTTGGTTCGTAGTTCACATATTCCATATCCGGATCGCGTTTGTTTTTTTGAATCCTGATCGGGAACAGGTGGCAACTTAAGGGTTTTTTCCAATCCAACTGTCCTTCATTGTAGGCCTGTTCAATACTGCATTTAATGATCCCCTGCTTATCCCGGTAGCCATAGGCACAAATGGCGCCGTTAATGGTTGGGGTAACCCAGCCGAATTCCTTATCATACAGGTATTTGCCCTGGCGCTCCACTTCCCGGATACCTTCAGGGGTCATAAAGGGCTTAATTACCTCGTAATATTCTTTGAGTTTTTCCAGCTCCCATTTTTCCATCGGGGCGCCCGCATCGCCATCTTCACAGCAGCCCCCCTTGCAACGGCTCAGGTCGCAGACAAACTGTTCTTCAATTACCTCGTCACTTACTAAAATATTATCGATAGCTATCATTTCAAAGGGCCTTATCTGGGCTTTTCAAAGATAATTGAATTACTACCGCCACCGGAAAGTACTTACCAGGTGCTTCATATCCTGCAACAGGAAAGTGTTCACAATACCCAGAGAATCGGCATTGGGTGTGGCGTTGAAATACAGGGCGCCGCGGAGAAAGTGTTTGACAGAATCTGTCAGGAAGAATTGATTGGCCGTAGCCACATTGCCCCCTACTGTAAAAAAAACACCATGAATATGATTGGGTGTAGTAAAAGCCGTATCCTCGATCGAATACGCCATGGAGGTATGTTTACCAGTAAGGTCAAATGCGTTCTTTACCAATGTATCCAGAACATTTTTGCCGATCTCTTTGTAACTCACATAGATCCTGCCGCTGAACTGCGGAAAATCCACATTGATCCACCAGGGATTCTCCGTGGCCTCCCCAAAAAAAGTGCTGTCCTTGACCACTTTTGCGTATACCGGATACTCAAAAGAATAGGGATAGCCCGGCATATCGAACACCTGGTATTTTTTTTCAGGAAAATTGATTTGATAATAACCGGACGGCTTCGGTGTATACGTACTGTTACACGCAACACCAAACACCAAACACCAAACACCAAACAAAATAAGCACTCCTTTCATAACTATTCCTCTTCAGATTGCGGTTTTATCGTAACCTTTATTTTTTCTATCCGGTTCTTGGCTACTTCCAGTACGGTAAATTCAAAATCGCCCGAATTTACTACCTGTGTTACTTTAGGGATCTCACCTGCCAGTTCCAGCACAAGGCCCGCCAGTGAATCGCTTTCTCCTTTCACGCCATCAAAGGTGTCGGTCTGCAGTTCCATGATCTTGCATACATCATTGATCATCGTGCGTCCTTCAAAAATATAGTTCCGGTCGTCCAGCTTTTTATAATTGCTTTCTTCCTCATCAAATTCATCTTTGATCTCGCCGATCACTTCTTCCAGTATATCCTCCAGCGTTACAATACCGCTGGTTCCGCCAAACTCATCCACCACCACCGCGAAATGGATCCTCTTTGCCTGGAATTCTTTTAAGAGGTCCTCAATAAATTTTTGCTCATGTACAAAATAAGGCTGCCGTAACAGGCTGTGCCAGTCAAAATCGTCGGACTGATCCAAATAAGCCAGCAGGTCCTTGGTATGGATCATACCGGCTACATTATCCAGGTCCTCTTTATAAACAGGCAGCCTGCTGTATTGCAGATCCTTGACCATTCCTATGAGCTCTCCAAAGGAAGTCTCTTCATCAACACCATGCACATCCACCCTTGTCTTCATGATCTGCTTTACGGTGATATTGCCAAACTTTACAATGCCTTTCAGGATATTTTTTTCATTTTCTGAAGCGGTATTCTGCGTGGTAATATCAATCGCATGATCCAGTTCTTCCAGGCTATAGGCACCGTTGGTTCGGTGTGCGAGTTTTTTTTCCATAATATCGGAATACTTTACCAGCCACCTGCTCAATCCCCGGCAGATATAGGAAACCCCCTGGATAATGCCCCCGAAGTCTTTGGCGAAGCGGATATTACTTTGTGTAGCCAGTACTTTTGGCATGACTTCCCCAAATAATACCAGCAGGAAAGACACTACGATCACTTTGATCACAAAGGCGAGCCAAACGCCATTGAAGTGTTCGAAGTTGATCATATCATCTATCAGCAGGTTTGAGATGATGATGATAGAAATATTGATAAAACTGTTGGCGATGAGTAAGGAAGCGAGCAGTATTTTGGGTTCTTCGAGAAGGTCAACAATTCTTTTATAGGCGGGCTGCTGTTTGGATTTGAGCAGGTTCACATCCTTGTACGTAAGTGAAAAAAAAGCAACTTCTGATCCGGATATCACAAAAGAAAGAAATAGCAGGATGAAGAGTACCACTACCAGCATGGTAGTACCCTGCGCCTGTATGGCTGACAATAAAACGGGGTTGGAGAATATTTGCAAAACCGGGTGATGATCCAAAACGAGTGTTTTTAGTTAACGATAAGGCGCCCGGGGTTTGCATGCCGGCGGCATCCTGTAAATACAAAAGTATTGCTTCTGCAGGTATCATCAGAAGGGTAATGTTTCACCCGGATCAGCCAGTGGCGGCACATCATCGCCTCCATAACCTTCCAGGGAATCTCCCTGCCCGCTATGTCCTTCGCCCCGTTTATCCAGCATGATCAGGTTATCGCCCACTACTTCGGTAGCAAATTTTTTATTTCCCTCCTTGTCTTCCCAGCTGCGTGTACGCAACCTTCCTTCTACATAGATCAGGCTGCCTTTGTGCAGGTATTTTTGTGCCAGCTCGGCCAGGCCTCTCCATAATACAACTGTGTGCCATTCTGTTTGCGAAATCAGTTTCCCCGACCTGTCTTTGTATGTTTCCGTGGTGGCCAGGGGAAATTTAGCCACTGCAATATTACCCTCCAGGTGCTGTACATCCGGGTCCTTTCCCAGGTTGCCGATCAGCATAACTCTGTTAACTCCTCTCATACGATAGGTTTTAAATTCGTTACAGGCTTGAATTACTCTTAAAAATAACTTTTTTTAAGGAAGAAAAGAATAGCTGGTATCTAAATATCCCGTGATCAACTTAGGGAAGGGCAGTTCCCGGATCTTTTCTATGGGCTGCCAGGAGTATTTGTTCAGCAAAGGCGGTATTGACGAAAGTTGTATCCGGATAAACTGCCCTTTTATCTGCTGGTGTGTCAATTGCTGAACCAGTGGTTTTGATAGATGGGTTACCATGGCTTTCCGGATGCCTGCCTGTTCTTTCAGCCAGTTTTGTACGCTTGTCTTATCCCATCTGATCAGTTCATCAGTTTCCAGCAAATAGAATTCGTACAGGTTTTGCCAGATATCTTTTGCCGTTCGGCAATGGACCAATAACTGCCCCTGGTGTTCAAAAAGAAAATAATTGAACCAGCGTTGTTTCCGCAAAAGCGTCTTCTCTTTTACAGGCAGCCGGTTCACAAGCCCTTCCCTGAAGGCCACACATTCTTTTTGCAGCGGGCAATGGCTACAGGCGGGAGAAAAAGGTTTACATACGGTAGCCCCAAAATCCATGATCGCCTGGTTAAAAGCGCCCGGATCTTTCTGCGCCAATACTTTTCCGGCCAGTGCGGTAAAAAAATTCTTTCCTTCGGCGGAGTCAATAGGTGTATCTATCCCGAAAAATCGCGCCAGTACGCGGAATACGTTCCCATCCACTACTGCATAAGGCTGGTTGTATGCAAAAGAAGCGATGGCCGCCGCAGTATACGGGCCCACCCCTTTCAATGCCAGGATCTCATCATATTTTACAGGAAAGATCCCTTTCTGTTCTTTTACGATCTCCCTTGCGGTATATAAAAGGTTTTTGCAACGGTTATAATAGCCAAGCCCTTCCCATAGTTTGAATACGTCAAGGTCATTGGCCCGGGCCAGGTGCCTGATTGTCGGGTATTTTTCGAGGAATCGGGTATAATACTGCCAGCCCTGGGCAACCCGGGTCTGCTGAAGGATCACTTCGCTTAACCAGATCTTATAGGGGTCTTTTTCGCCTTTCCACGGCATTTCCCGTTGATTGCTGCGGTAATGCCATTTCATCAGTATCCGGGTAAATATCTTCTCCATTCGTACGCAAATATGTACAAAAGACAGCTTATCAGGCTGAATAGTTGGCTGATTTTCAGCGGTAATTAAAAGACCGGGCAAAAGGCAGCCGCCTGAACCTTTTATTTATCAATAAGTAACGTCTATAATATTTGTGCTATCTTTCCTTGCATATTTCAATCTTTTTATCTTATTTTAAAGGTCTTCTATCGCCAACCAAAATTAACCTAATGAGAAAATCAGATCTCATCAACCAGATTTCAGATAAAACCGGTATCCCAAAAGTGGATGTATTGGTTACACTTGAAACCATGTTCAAGGAAGTGAAAGAAAGTCTTTCTAACGGTCAAAACATATATATACGTGGTTTTGGAAGCTTTATTACCAAAAAAAGAGCTGCCAAGATCGGCCGTAATATTAAAAAGAATGTAGCCGTTGAGATCCCCGAACATTATATACCCGCCTTTAAACCTGCTAAAGAATTTGTAAGCGAAGTAAAAAGCAAGCACAAGCCTGGCTAACTTTGCCTAAAGTATTCCTGAAGTGAAAAAACAACAATTCTTATTGGTTGGCGGGGCATGTCTCTTGTTTACCCTCTTATTGGTATTTGGAAGAACGGTAGCTTCAAAAAGTTCAAATCAGTCGCCTGTACAATCGCAACAAATTGATAATCAACAAATTAAATTTGAAGACCTGCTTCAAAAGGCTAAGGCAAAGATCAGTCTTGCACAGGCTCAGCGGCTTATGGGACTGGAAAAGTCTGTTGTTCGCGGCGATGTAAAAGAGCAGCAACTACATGTATTTCATCAGCTTGCGCGCTTCTGGGCCGACTCGGTACACATTTTTGAACCCTATGCATATTACACCGGCGAAGCTGCGAAGTTGGAAAATTCTGAAAAAAGCCTCACCTTTGCCGCCCATCTGTTTTTAGATAACCTGATGACAGAGACCCAACCGGCCATGCAAAACTGGCTGGCTGGTAATGCAAAAGTTCTTTTTGAGAAAGCCATAGCCATTAACCCGGCCAACGATTCGAGCAGGATCGGGTTGGGTGCCTGTTATATTTTCGGGAATATTTCCGATAATCCCATGCAGGGTATCTTGCCCGTGAGGGAGATCGCACAAAAAGACCCGGATAATGTATATGCGCAGATGGTATTGGGTTTGGGTGGTAAAAAAAGCGGCCAGTACGATAAGGCCATCGAGCGTTTCAACAGTGTTGTACAGAAGCACCCTGATAACCTGGAAGCGGTCTTTAACCTTGCCGAATCCTATGATCTGAAAGGTGATGCAGCCAATGCGATCAAATGGTACGGGGTGGTTAAGAAAATGGTGGCAATGCCCGAGGCGCGGAAAGAAATTGACAAACGGATCACTGAATTAAAGAAATAAAATTTATTAATAACTTAAAATTACTTCGTGTATGCCTTGTGGTAAGAAGAGAAAACGTCATAAAATTGCGACTCACAAACGTAAGAAACGTTTAAGAAAGAATCGTCATAAGAAAAAGAATAAGTAATTCTTTGGACTGACAAATATAACAGAGCAGTTCCGCCAAACCGGAACTGCTTTTTACACTTTACTGAATACGGCCACTCCTTTCCTGCGCTGCAACTTTTACCTTATCCTTCCTGATCAGGTGGCGGGTGTTTCGGGCTTAAGTGTATTTTGATTGCTGCAGCATACAGCTTGTGATTTTGTATTTAAAAGTTGCCATTTTGTGAACAAAGAACTGATCATTAACGCGGCTCCCACAGGTGTGGAGATCGCATTCCTGGAAGATAAAAAACTGGTGGAACTGCACAGTGAAAAAACTGATGCCAATTTTGCCGTGGGTGACCTTTACCTGGGCAAGGTTAAAAAACTAATTCCCGGTTTGAATGCTGCTTTTGTGGATGTAGGTTTTGAAAAAGATGCGTTCCTGCATTATACAGACCTGAGCCCGTATGTACGATCCATTCTCAAGTTCACGCAATTAGCCATGCATGATAAGGATGGACTGGATTTTGCCAAATTCAGGTCTGAGCCCGAGATCGTTAAAACGGGTAAGATCAACGAGGTACTGAATGGCAAGCCCAATGTACTGGTACAGATCCTGAAGGAACCGATTGCGGCTAAGGGCCCGCGTTTAAGCTGTGAGCTTTCCTTACCCGGCAGATTCGTGGTAATGACGCCTTTTAATGAGATCGTTGCTGTTTCCAAAAAGATCCACTCTTCGGAGGAGCGGAAAAGATTACATAAAATAGTAGAAGCCATACGCCCCAAGAACTTCGGGGTCATCGTTCGTACCGCTGCAGAAGGAAAAAGCACGGCGGAGTTGCACCAGGACCTGCTTTCACTGGTGGAAACCTGGAAAACCTTACAGGCCAATCTGAAAAACGCTGTGGCGCCCGTACGGATCATGAGTGAGGAGAACAAGACCACCAGCATCCTGCGCGACCTGCTGAGTGCAGATTTCAATAAGGTGGTGGTAAATGATAAAAACCTGTTTACGGTTACACAGAGCTATATACAGCGCATTGCGCCGGACAAACTGGATATTGTGTCCTTTTACCAGAATGGTCTGCCCATATTCGACCAGTTTGGTGTTACCAAGCAGGTAAAATCATCCTTCGGCAAAACAGTTAACCTCCCCAGCGGTGCTTACCTGATCATTGAACATACGGAGGCCCTGCATGTGATAGATGTGAACAGCGGGTATAAGAGTGTGAGTAATAACCAGGAAGACAATGCCCTTGAAACCAACCTGGAGGCTGCAGAAGAGATCGCCCGCCAGTTGCGGCTCAGGGATATCGGCGGTATCATCGTGGTGGATTTTATTGATATGAAACTGCCCGATAACAAGCGGAAGGTTCATGAAGCAATGGAAGGATATATGAAAACGGACCGCGCCAAGCATTCTGTTCTCCCGATCTCCAAATTTGGCCTTTCACAGATCACCCGGCAGCGTATGCGCCCGGAGGTGAATATCAATACTTCAGAGGATTGCCCGGTTTGTAATGGTACCGGCAAGATCACTTCCACCCTCTTGCTGGAAGATGAGATGGAAAAACGACTTTCTTACCTGATCACACATGGTCATAAAAATCTCACACTGGTTGTACACCCGATCGTGTATGCATACCTGACCAAAGGATGGTTCAATTCGACTATCAAAAAATGGAAGCGTAAGTTTAAGACTAACCTTAAAGCGAAGTCGAATACGAATTCACACCTGATCGACTTCAAATTTTACAATGAGCACGAAGAGGAGATAAAGTTTTAATACTTCTTTACATACTAATAATAAGAAAGCCGGCTCAACGCCGGCTTTCTTATTATAATACTAACGGTATCCCTTATTTTGGATTCTTAACCGGTGCGCTTGTTGCAGACGGAGGGTTAAGAGAGGTTTCATCATCTGGTACATCCCAATAATCAACAAAATTATAATTAATAAATGCCTTGGTATTAACAGCACCGTTTGTATAGTTAACGACTACACAATTGGATCTGCCTCCACCAACGGATACATCATCAATTACTCCCCAGCGTCTTGCATCATATAATGCAACATCCCTGAACAGGAGGCCAACTCTTCTTTCTTTTCTCAATTCTTCATAAGCAAGGGCAGGGTCTGTTACAACACCTGATACTGCTGCAATACCCGCTCCCTGGTAAGTACGTACCAAATCAACACTGGCTAAGCCAACTGCGATATTTCCAAGTTTGATGTTGGCTTCAGCTTTCATCAATTCATTTTCTTCATATGATCCTGCAATATACAGTTCATACTGGCCAACCACTTTACTGGTTAATGATGCAGAAGAGTATGTTTTACTTACACCTCCGCTATCAAGCAACCTGTACCTTGTACTGTATGTGAAGCCGCCTTTCTGGTTCAGGTAAGTTGGGGTTAGAATATAATTACCTGAAAGTCTTTTATCGCCGGCAGGATAGTCCTGGATCAGCCTTTCACTGATTTTGTAGGTAGTGCTGGCAGGGTTACCGGTGGTTAATGAAGCTACAGAGCCGGTAGTAGCGCTCATAAAACCATTTGTGGCAGCCGAACGTGCTGTAAATACAAGGTCGGTACTGGTTATGCCATTGGCGGTCAGGGTTAAAATGTTATTCCAGTCTGCAGCCGTCATATCTTTTACACGTTTATTTACAAGGATATTCCTTGCTTTCATCGTATTGATATTGTGTATGAACATCGTGGTTGTTAAAATACCGCCTTTGCCCACCTGGCATTGACTCGGTATCAAAAACCCCATAATAGAAGAAAAACTACCCGCATTGGTTACTGCATTCAATGCAGCAATCGCTTTATCATAATTGGCATTAGAGGCAGCAATCATATCCGTACTGGATTTGTATTCATTGCTGGTACTCAGGTCTGCTTTATAATCGTCCTTAATTAATCCTGCATAATAAATAGAACCGATGTGTGAATACACAAATCCTTTCCAGAAATAGCACCATGCTTTAATGGCATTTTTCTTTGAATCGGCATCTGCGGTAAAGCTGGTCGCATCTACCAGTGACAGTACGCCATTGCAGGCGTTGTTCAGGTAATACATCCACGCCCACTCAAAATAAAACATACTTAACCCGGCCTTGGTTCTTGAGTTATTTATTCTTACAACTCCTTTAGCCGGTGCGGAATTGGTGATCTTCGAAAGATCATCCATGATCACATAGTCGGGTACACCAATCTGGTTGGTGATATTATTTGCGGCTTCTGCTGAAACCACATCAGCCATCAGGTCATGATAAGCGGGTGCCAGGAAGAAATAGCTGCCTCCCAGGAAAGAACCCGTATATCTCGAGTCAGAGATCCCGTTAAAACCATTCTGGTAAACGGCACCCACAGCTAATGATTTGATACCCGATTCTGTTGAGGCATCTGTTGGCGAAGGGTTATTTGGATTTTTAACGTCCAGTTCGCTTTTTTTACAACTTGCGCCCAATAAGATTATTGATGCGAAAATGATATATGATAATTTATTTTTCATGCTATAATTTTTTTGGGGTTTAGAATCCTACGTTTAATCCGATCTGGTAGGTTTTCGCATTTGGTGTTGAAACATAGTCTACACCTCTGTCGAAAGATGAGTTACTTGCGCCTGAACTAACTTCCGGATCAAAACCTGTGTATTTGGTAACTGTCCAAAGATTCCTGCCAGTAAGTACCAGTTGTAGTTTCTTGAAATACTTGATCTTAACTACGCGCATGAAATCATAAGAAAGGGATACGTTCCGTAAACGTAAGAAAGAAGCATCTTCATAGAAATAATCTTTTACGGAGTTTCTTGCACCATTGATACTTCCAAACTGATCGGCATAGGCACTGGTATAATAGTTGGCCCATGCGCCTGTTTGACCGTTAATCGTGAGTTTATTACCCCAGTCACCATGAAGGCCATCACGGTACATCCACTCTTTACTTTGGTTATACAGGTGGCTTCCGCTTACCCAGTCAAATTGAATACCCAGCGTAATTCCTTTATAGCTGAAGTTATTGATGAAAGTCATGTTGAAATTAGGATTCGGGTCACCGAATGAATAGTTCTGGTTAGTGAACAGGATTCCTTTGGTAGCTGTATCTACAAGTGTACCATTAACTACCTGGTACTTTCCGGCATTTGATTTATCAATATAAGGTGTACCATCCTGTCTTGTCTGATCGGTACTTCTGAACGTTTTCAGACCATATAACTGACCGATTTTAGAACCTGCCTGTAATACATAGTTACCATACCCTGCACTACTGGTTACCACGATCGGCTGTCCGTTTGAAATGGAGCTGATCTCAGAACTTTGGTGGTTAAAGTTGGTTGTCATATCCCATGTGAAATTCTTCGTACTAACTACATCAAGGCGTAAAGAGAAAGTATATCCTTTTGATGTCAGTCCAAAAGAGTTGGTCAAAAATCCGCTGTAACCGGAAGAAGGCGGCAGGTCAACAGGATAGATTACATCCTCGCTTTTCCTGCTCCAAACGGTTCCGCTTAATGTTCCGTTACCCAGTATTTTTCCTTTTGTGATCTTAAAATCCAGGTCAGCACCAAATTCTGTTTCTTTTGATAACTGTACTTTCAGATCTGAGTTGTTTTGTACAGAAGGTGTATAGAAGGTAAGCACATTACCAATACTTTTCGTGCTCAACGTAATATACCTGTTAAAGGCGCCGGGCTGGATACCAGCTTCACCATAACCGCCTCTTAATTTCAGTTCAGGGAAGATTCCGCTCAGGCCATCCCAAAGATGTAACTGAGATACCCTGAAATAACCGTTCACATTATAAAATGTTTTAGGTGTAGAACCCTGTCCGAATGCAGAAGAATAATCACTTCTGAAACCGCCGGTAACACCTACTAAATTTTTGTAAGACAGCGCTTCACTTACAAACGTACCGAATGTTACAAAAGGTGTAACCAAATCAGAGCTTACATTCTTTGTATTTGTCTGGCTCACATTATAGATCGCATAAGATTGAAATCCATCACCAGTGGTGGTGTATTGTTTGGCCACATTTTTACGGTAGTCATACCCTATAAAAGTGCTGGACGTAATGGGTATTTTCAGACCAAAATCTTTTTGGAAATCAAAATGCAGGTTAGCCGTGGTCAATGCGTTTGTAAATGTGGTATTGAACAACCCGTTCGATACACCACCCGCATTTGTTGAGAATCCACCGATAAAAGCACTGTTACTTACCGCATTGATATTGGTTGACTGATTCTTGTAAACATAATTTGTTTCTTCCTTCTCGTAGTTTATACCATACTTGGTCTCAAGATCAAGGAAACGGTTTACCTTATAAGATGCAGCGATACTCTGTATGATATCGATGGTTTCGTCGCTGCCATAAGAATACTCCTTATAATAATTCGGATTCGCTCCGTTTACGCTTACCGGTGTTGCATTCAGCCTGTACGCATAATCACCATTAGCATCTTTCCAGTTAAAGTCGAAGAAAGGCGCAGCGTTCTCCATTTGATATAATGCATTGGGGCCCGCAGTGAGATAAGGATTGAAATTATTTTTCTGGTAGATCAGTTGTGTAGAAGAACGGAGTTTAAATCCTTTGAATACTTCTGTACCTACGTTGATAGAAAGGTTGGTTCTCTTAAGTGCGCCATTGTCTTTATAAAAACTTTCCTGGTTGGAATTGGAGAATGAAATTGCATAATCGCTTTTACCGGCACCGCCTGTCAGGCTTAAACTATTGTTAACCGTGTTGGCGCTTTGAAACAGTTGGGCAAAGTGATCATAGAACTGGAAGTTCTGGTTGAATGCTTTACTATCGTCTGTTAAAGGATTTGTATTTGCGTATACAAGGCCTCCCTGGCTAACACCATCAATATTTACACCTGCTGTGTAAGTACCATCCGGTTTAACTTTTATGATCACACCATTTGCATCAACAACATTGTTGTTTGCATCTGTTTTGTAACCATGGGTGTAGTTCTGGTGAAGGTTACCATTGTTAAGATAGGTGCTTGTACCATAGCTCGTAGAAAAGTTAATATTGTTCTGACCGATTTTACCTTTTTTAGTAAATATCTGTATAACTCCATTGGCACCCTGTGCACCATATATGGTAGAGGAGGCAGCGCCTTCTACTACTTCGATACGATCAACCGTATTCAGGTCCAGTGAACCGAGGTCCGTAGCACGAACTTCCAATCCGTCAACCACGATCATCGGGGAAGTACCGCCGCGTAAAGAGTTGATACCGCGTAACAGGATATTAACCCTGGCGCCTGGCGTACCATCCGTACTGCTGATCTGTGCGCCGGCCACTTTACCAACCAGTGCCTGCGATATAGAAGAAGTAGGTGCAGCGGGCAGTTTATCGGCTGTAATCGACTCAACCGAAATACCCAGTTTCTTTTTGCTGGTTGCAACCCCTGTTCCGGTTACGACTACTTCACTTAATGATTTAACATCAGGATTTAATTGAGCAACCATTGGAGTAGCGGTTGCTTTCATTTCTTTGTCCTCAAAGCCGATCGCAGAAATTACTAACGTGGCGCCGGGTTTAACTTTAATACTGAAAGTACCATTGTTAGTTGCGCTGGTACCATTTTTAGTACCTCTCTCGAAAATAGTTGCTCCGGCCAGGGAAGCTCCCTTTTCGTCTGTTACTTTACCGGTAACGGTAGTAGTTTGTGCAAAGCCCGACAAGATAGCCATGGCAAATGCGCAAACGCTCATTAGCATTTTTTTTCTCATGTTGTTAGTTTTAGTAAAAATGAACCGCTTATAACGACTCTTGACCACCTAAGTAAAAGAAAAGATGCATTAAAATAAGTTTTATTTAACGATTTTAATCGTTTTTTAATAATTAAAATATGACGATAAAATTCTATTTAAAAGAAAATCCGTAAGGCCCTGTTCTTGTCTAAGCAGAATGAAATACATGCTGGTAAAGGGTTTCGGTAAAAATAAATGACTCCAAATTTTCACAAAGAGTGGCTTATATTATTTAAATAAACACTATTTATTTAATTTTAATTTAATCGCCCCCTGAGTCGGATTTTTTAAAATTTGATGATTCATTTATCATATTATAAAAATTAATATTTATGTAAATGATGTAATTTGTATTGACAGTTCCGAAAAGCCGGGCTATTTTATAAATAAACGACCAAACATACTGCCCGAATTTGTTTATTTTATAGATATTGCAAAAAAATAAATGTATTTCCTGAGCCATTATTACAGTTTTAATCTCCGTTTTTTTAGAGAAAA
>JANXRX010000252.1 GCA_025352905.1 Bacteroidota bacterium
CCGGATATTACTGTGGCTAATGATTAGCAGCGTGTAAGCGGAGTAACCATCGAAAAAAGCGGATCGGGAGAAGGCTGGTACCCCATCATACAGGGTATGGAAAAAAGATATATCAATACGCTCGTGAACGGCATAAAGATACCCAGCCCTGATAATAAGAACCGCTATATTCCATTGGATCTTTTTCCATCCGAATTGCTTGAAAGGCTATAAGTAAGCAAAAGCCTGACCCCAAGTATGGAAGGCTATGCCAGTAGTAGATAGCTTTACGATTACTAAAAATTAGATTCTCCTTGTCCCCCGGTGTCTTAGCGGCAAAAAAGTTGGTCTAATCCATCTTATACACTAATACCGCAAAAGTACCCGGAACGGCTTTGCGGGTGCCGGGCTTCATGTCTACCACGCTTAAATAGATTTTATGTGTTTTGGTATCCAGCGCAAGCGTCTTGGCGCGTGTTTGTGTAGTTAATGTCTGCACCAATGTATAATTGTCTTTAGTATCCTGGTGAAAAATTGTTGTGGTAGCATCGCCGTTGGAACAAAAAACAAGTTTGGTTAAGGGGTCATACGCAACCGCATCAACACCTGCACCAATGGGTAAGGTGGTAATCACTTTACCTGTAACGGCATCCACCACGCTCATTCCTTTGTTTTCACGGCAAACTGTAAACAGGCGCTGATTTTTTGCGTCAAGCGCCAGCCCGGTTGGGCCACCACAGGGCGATAAGGGATAATTCCGAAGCACTTTTAAGGTCTTTGTGTCTATTATGTTCAGACTGTTTTTATCTTCCAGGTTATTAAACACCAAGCCATGGCCGTCCGGTACCGCAAATTCAGGGCCACCACCAAGATCCACTGTTCCGCTCTGTTTTAAATTTACTGCATCAATTACCGAAGCGTTCTTACTCTCCCCATTAAAAGAAAATACCTGTTTTGAAAATGCATCATACATGATCGCATCGGGGCCGTTGCCGGTAACAGGAATAGTAATGATCTTTGCAAATGTTTTGAGGTCAAAAACAACTACAGCGTTTGCCCGCCCATCGCTGATGAATCCACGGTTCAGGTCATTGGCAATAGCGATGCCATGTACCCCTTTCATGTCGCTGATCACACCTACCGGTTTTTCAGTAGCAAGATCAATGATGTTAACAGTAGTGCCGTGAGATACGTATAAACGGTTATTTGCTTCGTCGATAGATAGGTAATCGTATCCCCCTTCGCCGGGCAGGGAAATCTTTTTATCGAAACGATAGTTTTTCGGCTGCGCATGGATTGTGAGTACTATACAGGCGACGCAGGTAAAAAGAAATATCTTTTTCATAAGCTGGTTTGGAATTAAAAATAGAGGTAAATTCTGTAGAAATTCTGATGTGATAGTTTGAATTATTTGATTCGTGCACCTCTGGGGCAAATCCATTACTTATTAACAGGAACTTCCAGCACTATGGTAATTACATCCCCCACCGACCCTCCCGGTTTCCCTATATTATAATCCGCTCTCTTAACAGCAAATTCTCCTTTAAAAAGCCCGTTGTTCCCATTGGAAGTAAAGGTAAAAGAGATCTCTGCAGGCTTTGTAACACCTTTTAACGTCAGTTCTCCCAGCGCTTTATAGCCATCACCACTTTTTTCAATATGACTGGACCGGAAACTAATCCGGGGATAAGTATCCGTATTCAACCATTCCTCTTTTTTACGCAGGTCGCGGTTTCGGAGGCCTATCCCGGTACTCACTGTTTTTGCATCGATACTTGCGGAAACGGAACTGCCGGCTAAGTCCTTTTCATCAAACCGTATGGCTGCCTGTAATCCCGAGAAGTTTCCATGGACGGTCCCAAAAGGGCCTTTTACGCTAAAATTCACTTTTGCATTTGCTGTTTCTACGTTCCAGGTGCCGGAAAGCGTTAGGCCAAGGATAACCGCAGACTTTATCAGGATAGATGGCAATGTCATTTTTTGGGTTTTGAACGATTAACTACATCAAAAGCCGTACCGTATTGCAAGCCAACCCTGTGAACCTCCGTGTTAACT
>JANXRX010000273.1 GCA_025352905.1 Bacteroidota bacterium
CCTTATAAAAATAATATGGCGGCGAGTTTGATAGAGGGTGGAAAAAAATCCATTTTTGCCGGTTACTATTTCCATTTTCAACCCGGTGGTAAAAGCTTTGTGGGTGGCGGCCGTTATATGGTAGAGCCCGAGCACCTGAAAAAAATCCGGCAGGAAATCGATTATTCGTGGACCGAATTTCACAAAATCATCCGGAACAAAAAGTTCGCTGCGTATTATGGCGATCTTGAAAAGGGAGAGGGCATGTCGCTAAGCCGCGAGCCGAAAGGCTATGAAAAAGACAATCCTGCCATTGACTATATCAAACTGAAAAGCTGGGTGGCTACGGCAGAACTGACAGATGCCGATCTTACCGGTAAGGACCTGGTTAAAAAAATTACCGCTGCGTTTGAGACCTTGCATCCCCTTATTGTTTTTCTCAACCGCGCGTTGAGAGAATAATTTTCGTGAGGCGTTAGTCGTGAGTGTTTAGTCAAATTTACTCACGACTAACGTCTCGCGAAAGTTTATAGCAGCCCTTTCTCTAACATATACTCTGCTATTTGCACCGCGTTGGTGGCGGCGCCTTTGCGGAGGTTATCGCTTACGATCCACATGTTAAGGGTGTTGGGTTGGGTTTCATCCCTGCGCAGTCTCCCAACAAATACCTCGTCTTTTTCATGCGCCCATAAAGGCATCGGGTACAGATGGTTGGATGGATCGTCCTGTACAATAATACCGGGTGACTCGCTTAAGAGTTGCGTTAATTCTGCCAGGTCAAAATCATTCGCAAATTCAACGTTCACACTTTCGCTATGCCCGCCTACTACCGGTATACGTACGGTTGTGGCCGTTACACGGATCGAATCATCCTGCATGATCTTGTTGGTCTCTTTTACCATTTTCATTTCTTCCTTGGTATATCCATTATCAAGGAACACATCTATCTGCGGGATCACGTTCAGGTCTATCTGGTATTTATAAGCCATTTCACCTTCAGCGCCTTTTCTTTCATTAAATAACTGGTCAACGGCTTTTTTACCGGTGCCGGTCACACTCTGGTACGTGCTTACCACCACCCTTTTGATCCTGTATTTCAGGTGCAGCGGCTGCAGGGCCACTACCATCTGTATGGTTGAGCAATTGGGGTTGGCAATGATATAGTCATCCTTGGTGAGAACAGCGGCATTCACTTCCGGCACCACTAATTTTTTGGAAGGATCCATCCGCCATGCTGAGGAATTATCTATCACCCGGATCCCCGCTTCGGCAAATTTGGGCGCCCATTCGAGTGAGGTGTTTCCGCCGGCAGAGAAAATAGCTACGGCAGGTTTGGCGGCAATGCCATCTGTCATACTCACCACCTTGTACTTCTTTCCCTTGAATTCCACTTCCTTACCCACTGATCTTTCGGAAGCTACGGGGATCAGTTCCGTTACCGGGAAATTACGTTCGGTCAATACCTGCAACATTTTGGTACCTACCAGGCCTGTGGCACCTACTACGGCTACTTTCATTTGTTTTGGTTTATTGGTTTTGGTTTATTGGTTTATCGTAAAATAAAAAGCCTTCCCGGTTTAGGAAGGCTCTAAGTATATTCGATCATACACAAACACAGCACTTCCCGTTAGAGAGGTTTCTTTATGCGTTTTGTATGTTTCATTGTTATCATTGCTTTGCGAAGATACATGTTTTGTTATTATTCCCCAAGGTCAATATCAAAATTCACCAGTTGTACAAACTCTTTCAGCCTCGCACTCACATCCTGCTTTGTGATCTCACGTAAACGTTCTGTTCCGAATTTTTCTACGCAGAAAGAGGCCATAGCGCTTCCGATAATGATCGCTGTTTTCATATTCTCAAAAGAAATGTCTTTTGTTTTGGCGAGATGGCCCATAAAGCCGCCGGCAAAAGTATCCCCGGCGCCGGTTGGATCAAACACTTCTTCCAATGGAAGCGCGGGCGCAAAGAACACCTGGTTTTCATGGAACAGCAGGGCACCGTGCTCTCCTTTCTTAATGATCAGGTATTTAGGTCCCATTTTCATGATCGTTACTGCCGCACGTACCAATGAATAGTCGCCGCTTAACTGCCTGGCTTCGCTATCGTTCACCATTAATACATCTACCATCGAAATCGTTTTCTTCAGATCGTCCATCGCTATCTCCATCCAGAAATTCATCGTGTCCATCACGATCAGTTTGGGGCGTTTTTTCAACTGCTCTA
>JANXRX010000274.1 GCA_025352905.1 Bacteroidota bacterium
GGATGATCTTACCAAAGTGTTCCCATCGTCTGTGAATTTTGAAACGGTGGGTATAAAAGCCAGTGGTAAACTGATCGCGAATGAATTATATAATGGTAGCTCACAAATAGAACTCCTGTCGAACGGTAGCCAGTTACCAGGTCTGCAAACAGATTCTGTAGAACTCAGCATCAAAGTATACCCGAATGGTTTCTCAGGCCCGTTAAACAATACAGCCATACAGGTTGCGAAATCGCCATACGGAACATTCAGCGTGATATCAAATGATCCAACAGCTGGTAATGGCTTAATAGTAAGACAAGAAACCAAGTTTATGATTCCGGCTACTGATATATTCATACCATCAGGTTTCTCGCCAAACAGGGATGGTATAAATGACCTGTTCGTGATCACAAGGCCATTTAATACAACCATTAGCCTGGAAGTGTTTAACCGCTGGGGTAACCTGGTGTACAGGTCGGCCGATTATAATAACCAATGGAACGGTAAAGGAAACCAGCCGAATAATATACTGGGTGAGGACCTTCCGGATGGCACCTATTACTATATAGTACTGGCAACGGATAAAACCACGGGTGCCCTCAGGAAATTTGCTGGATTTATAACACTGAAACGATAATGGATACAACCATTGCCGTGCAGGAAAATGTGTTCGTGAACAAATGAAAAATATCCGAATGAACGAAATGTTGAAGAAAGCCAGGTGGTTGTTCCTCGGTGTGATATTGGTGATATCAGTAACCTCGGTAGCACAGCAACAGCCCATGTACTCTCAATACATGTTTAATATGCTGAACATTAACCCCGCCTATGCCGGCAGCAGGGGCGTGCCAACCGTTACCGCTTTATACCGCAACCAATGGGTAGGTATACCGGGAGCGCCACGTACATCCTCTTTTTCTTTTGATATGCCGCTGAACGAAAAAAAGATCGGGGTCGGGGTGCAGTTGTTCGACGACAGGCTCGGTATCGAAAGAAGTACGGGAATCAATGCATTCTATGCTTTCCGTTTTCAGTTAACGGGAAAAGGAACCCTTAGCCTCGGCTTACAGGCCGGCCTGCTCAACTACCAGGCCAATTATACAGAAGTATCCACGTTTCAGCCAAACGACCCTTCTTTCTCCGCCAATGTAAGCGGCATACTGCCTGCGGCAGCAGCGGGGCTGTATTATAATTCGGATAAATTTTATATAGGTATTTCCACACCGGCACTGTTAAAGACCAAGATCAGTTATAACAATGCGGCCGATATTTCATCGGTATCTGCTACTGATCTCCACCTGTACCTGGCAACCGGTTTTGTGATGAACCTGAACCAGGACCTGGCACTGAAACCTTCTTTGTTAGTAAAAGCGGTAAGCGGTGCGCCAATAGAGTTTGACCTGAATGCCAATTTGTGGATACAGAACAAGATCTCCTTAGGTGCTTCTTACCGAACAGGTGATTCGTATGTGGGCATGGTGGAATGTCAGATGAGCCAACAACTCCGTTTTGGATATGCGTATGATAAGACATTTTCAAGTTTACAATCCCTTAACAGCGGAACCCATGAACTGATGCTCCGTCTCGAATTCGGATCCGCAACCGGTAAAGTGTCTTCACCAAGATATTTTTAGCGAACAATAAAACGTAATGAGAAAAGCATTTTTATATAGCATCCTTTTTCTTTCTTTTTTCCAGGCAGCTACCTTTGCCCGGGGAGGAGGAAAGGCTGATTCTTATCTCCGTATCGCCGAAAGAGAGTTCCGCGATCAGCGGTTCATGTATGCTATACCTTTCTACAAATCGGCATTAAGAAACAATACACTAAAAGATTCGCTTGCCTTATCGCATCTTGCCGAATCATACTGGCAGGTTAAGAATTTTGATTCCGCGCGAATCTATTACCAGGTGTTCGAACAGAAATTCGGAGCAAATTTTTTATCCAGTCATCGTTTAGGCGAACTGGCCGCAATCCAAAAGAAATATGCTGATGCCGCCCGCATCTACCAGAAGATACAAAAAGATTTTCCCGGAACACAAGCCACACTCGTAACGCATCGCCTCAAAGGATTTGCCGATGTATCTCCTTTTCTAAAAGACTCTCTCGATTATACCCTGCATCTCCTGCGACTCAATACCGGTCAGCAGGATTTCAGCCCGCAGTTTTACCGCGATGGGATGGTATTTGTTTCCAACCGCTATACAAAAAATCATCCTGAAAAAGAATTCGGGTGGGATGGATTGCCTTTTGCCGATATCTATTGGGTGAAGGATACGAGCGAACTTTTTGCAGTTGATTCAATGCCGCCAAGAACAGAACCGGTTATTAACCGCGCCATTAAGGCAAACGATGATTATACGGCGCCTACCAGTAATGATAATGATATTATCCTTGTAAGCAATATGCGCGGCGCCTACCATACCGCGGAGATCCACAAACTCGCGAAATTTACAGACGACCTGGATGCGAAATACAATTATGGCCCGCTTTGTTTTAATAAGTCGGGCAACAAAGTATATTTTACCCGCAACACCTTAAAAGCCTACAAAGGAAAATACAACCTCGAAGTATGTGAAGCCAGCCTCGTAACCGGCGGCGCATGGGGCCCTATTAAAGTACTTCCTTTTGTAGAAGAGGCATACGATTTTTATCACCCGGCACTCAGCGCCGATCAGGCCCGCCTATACTTTTGCAGTAACCGGCCGGGTGGAAAAGGAGGCAGTGATATTTATTATGTTGACCTCAGCAGCGATTCCGCCATGCGGTCGCCGGTATTACTGGATGATAAAGTAAATACTTCGGGAGATGAATTGTTCCCAACCATTTTTGGCGATACATTGTATTTCAGTTCAGACGGCCATGCAGGTCTTGGCGGTCTCGATCTGTACCGGACAACACCCGATAATAACAGCTGGAAAACACCGGTAAACCTCGGCTATCCCATCAATTCACCGTATGATGATTTCGGCATTATTTTCAGTCCCGACAAAAATGAAGGCTTTTTAACAAGCAACCGTTTGGGAAGTGACGATATATATCGTTTTACGGAAGCAACAATCATGATCAAACTTGCGGGGCATGTGGTTGACAGGTCCACCATGCGCAGGCTGGATAGCGCGAAATGCGTTATCCGCGAGATCGTAAATGAGAAAACAGTTAAAGATTCTGTGATCACTAATTTTACCGGCAACTTCAAGTTCCCTATCAAAGTAAACCACGATTACCGTTTATATTTTACCCGTGACGGATATACACAGGATTCTGTGATCATGAATAAAACCATCCTTGCAAGAGATATTGAATTGCCACCTGTTTTATTATCGCCGATCCCTAAACCCGCGCCACCGGTAGTGGTAGCTGCGATTAAAGACAGGGATGGCGATGGCGTGGAGGATAGTAAAGATAAATGCCCGACTAAAAAAGGACTGACCGATAATTCCGGCTGTCCCGATATCCAGTCAAGGCTTAATGAACTGGCTAAGATGGTACACTTTAAAACAGCCAGCGCGGAACTAACACCGGAAGCGCTGAAACCATTGATAGAAGCAGCGGAAATACTTACTGAATATCCGAACACCACACTGGCTATTGAAGGGCATACCGATAGCCGTGCAAGCGCTCCTTACAATAAGGACCTCTCGCAAAGACGCGCCAATTCAGTGAAGGCCTTCTTTGTACAAAAAGGACTGAAACCCAACCGTTTCACTTCTGTAGTGGGGTATGGTTTGGAAAGGCCTATAGCAGATAATAAAACAGAGGAAGGCAGGGCGATGAACCGGAGGGTATTTATACAGGCAACCTTTATTTTTTAAAAGGATAGACTTTAAACATATCATATGCGAAATTTCAAATCAATCATATTGAGTCTCGCCTTTCTCGCGCTCTTGCTGCCTTCTTTTGCAGGAACGTTTAAGGCCGGTGACAAAGCGGAAGCACTGATCAACAATACCTGGCTCGAAGTAAAGATCCTGAGAGCGGTTGCGGGTAAAACTGGTTTGTATGAAGTGCAGTCGGTCAGCACTACCGGTAAAACCACTTCTGTTTTTGCCACTTATGAAGTAAAGGAAGAGAACCTGCGCGGATTTAAACAAACCAATGCAGTGGCCAATACTGCCATTACCCTTGCGGCAGTCAATGAAACTGCTGCATTGCGGTTAGGCAAATACAATATCTATTCAGGGATCCCTGTCATGTATATCGGAAACTTCGAACTAAAAGAAGGCGGCAATTATATAGTGGCGCTGGTGAGCGATGATGCCAATTATGCTACGGGTACCTATGTGTACCATGCCGATACAAATACCATTGAATGGAAGACCGGTTTCTTCTGGCAGAAAAAATGGGAAGGAAAGATCATCAGTCAGCCAGGCGGCTTCTCCCGTATCCAGTTCAACAGGGCCACTTATGGCGATAGCAACGACAGGTGAGTTGTTGGTCACGCCGATGTGGTGCCGATGTTGGTCTTATGACCAACATCCGATATCGTAGTTTTGGTCACGCCGATCTTAGTCTTATGACCTCTCGCCAATGTTGGTCTTGTGACCAACATCCGCTATCTTAGTCTACTCAAACAAGTTAAACTAAGTTTATGCGATTACCTGCCCGTATCTCTCTGTTCGCGCTTGTTGCGCTGCTGGCCTCCTGCAAAACAAATACTGAAAGCAAACCCGATCTCCTGGTAAAGGATCTTGACACAACGGTAGATCCGGGAACCGATTTTTTCCAGTACGCAAATGGTGGCTGGATAAAGAATACGCCGATACCCGCATCTGAAAGCGGATGGGGAGTGGGGTACATGGTGCAGGAAGATATTTATGCGCGTTTAAAAAAGATCAATGACGATGCCGCCAAACAACCCGGCGCCAATGGCAGTATCTCGCAAAAGATCGGCGATTTCTGGTACAGCGGTATGGATTCTGCTGCAGCAGAAAAACAAGGGATAACGCCTTTGCAGCCGGGTCTTAAAGCGATCCAGGATATCAGTACCGTTGATCAGCTGATGGCCGTTGCCGCAGGCATACATAAAAAAGGCGGGAATGTTCTTTTTGCTGAATCAGTAGGACAGGATGATAAGAACAGCGAAGTATATGCCTACCAGTTATGGCAGGGTGGCCTGGGTATGCCCAACCGCGATTATTATTTTAATACCGATGAAAAATCAGTGAATGTCCGTAAAGCTTACCAGCAATTTATCTATAAAATATTCCGGAAATTAGGGGAAGACAGCGGCATGGCCACAGCCGATTGTGATAAAGTGTTCCAACTGGAAATAAGACTCGCAAAAGCATCGCGCAAACTGGCCGACCTCCGCGATCCCTATAAGAATTATCATAAGATGGACCTGGCGGCGTTGAATAAACTAACCCCTTCCATTGTTTGGCCCGTGTATCTTAAAAACCTGGGTATCCAAAAACTGGACTCTGTTATTGTGGGCCAGCCCGAATTCTTTACGGCATTGAATACTGAATTAAAAACAACGTCGCTCAACGACTGGAAAAGTTACTTACGATGTCACCTGCTTCGTTCCAGTGCCACAATGCTGGATAAGGAAATGTTTATGAATGCATTTGCCTACAGTCAAACACTTCG
Source organism: Bacteroidota bacterium (assembly GCA_025352905.1). Lineage (GTDB taxonomy): Bacteria > Bacteroidota > Bacteroidia > Chitinophagales > Chitinophagaceae > Sediminibacterium. The sequence continues at coordinate 5,573 of JANXRX010000274.1, forward strand.
TGGTAACAAAGAACCCAAGGCACGCTGGAAAAGAGTATTGGATGCAGAAGAAGGAGCGATAGGGGAGGCGCTGGGCCAATTATTTGTAAAGGAATATTTTAACGGGAAAGCAAAAGACAGGTATAACAAACTGGTAGAGAACATACGCGATGCATACAAAGAGAGGATCGCCAAACTCAGCTGGATGAGCGACAGCACCAAACAAAAAGCCTATGCAAAACTGGCCCGGATCACGAAGAAAGTAGGCTATCCTGACAAATGGAAAGACTTTAGTGCGCTGAAGATCGACCGAGGCCCTTTTGTATCCAATATGCAGAGAGCCGATGAGTGGTGGTTTAATTATAATATCTCGAAACTGGGCAAGCCGGTAGATAGATCGGAATGGGATATGACACCGCAAACCTATAATGCCTATTATAACCCCAGCAATAACGAGATCGTTTTGCCGGCAGGTATTTTTACTGTACCGGGTATGAAGGATGCGGACCTGGATGATGCGTTTGTATATGGCTATGCCGGCGCATCAACGATCGGTCATGAGATCACGCACGGTTTTGACGACCAGGGCCGCCAATACGATGCTTCAGGTAACCTGAAAAACTGGTGGCAGGATGCGGATGCCAAACAGTTTGGTGAGCGGGCAAAGATGATCATTAAACAGTTCAATGAGTTTATGCCGGTAGATACCCTGCATATTAATGGGGATGCCACACAGGGAGAAAACATAGCGGATCTGGGTGGGCTCTTACTGGGCCTGGATGCGTTTAAGAAAACGGATGCGTATAAGAGCGGCGAAAAGATCAGCGGTTTAACACCGTTGCAGCGTTATTTCCTGGGCTATGCATATGGATGGCTATACCAGGAACGCAAAGAATCACTGGCCAGCCAGTTAAAAACAGATGTACATGCTCCGCCAAAAGAAAGAGTGAATGGACCATTGGTAAATATCCCCGAGTTCTATGAGGCCTTTGGTATCAAAAAAGGCAGTAAGATGTACCGGGAAGATAGCCTGAGGGTACATATCTGGTAACAATTAAACAACACACCACATGAAAAAGATACTTCTCTCCCTTGCCTGTACCGCTATGGTGCTGACCATCTCTGCACAAACTTTGTCTAAAGATGAACGGATGCAATGGTGGCGCGAGGCCCGTTTTGGTATGTTCATACACTGGGGAGTATATGCCCAGTTTGCAGGGGTATACAATGGACATGAACAGTTAAAAGGAGGCGCGGAATGGATCATGAACCGGAGTAAGATCCCCGTAGCTGAATACCAGGCAATGGCCAAAGAATTTAATCCAGTAAAATACGATGCGGATGCATGGGTGCGTATGGCGAGAGATGCGGGTATGAAATATATCGTAATCACTTCCAAACACCACGATGGGTTTGCGATGTTCAAATCGGCAGCCAGTAAATGGAATATTGCCGATGCCACACCTTATGGAAAAGATATTTTAAAACCCCTCGCGGCTGCCTGTAAAAAGTATGGCATTAAATTAGGATTCTACTATTCGCAGGCACAGGACTGGAACAATCCCGGTGGCACTGTGATAAGAAAAGCGGCATCCGAAGGATGGGCCAATCCCGATTCGGCTAAGATCGATGCGTATACCAAAGAACACAATGGTCATTGGGATCCCGCACAGGAAACACGCAGTTTTGATGCATATATCAATGAAGTGGCCGTACCACAGGTAAAAGAGTTGCTCACGAATTATGGAGAGATTGCAGTGTTATGGTGGGATACCCCGTCAGATATGACGAATGATGCGGCCCTGAAATTACAGGCCCTGTTGCAGTTGCAACCACAGATCATTACCAACGACCGGCTTAAGAAACCCGATTTCCCTGGCGATACAAAAACACCCGAACAGAAGATTCCCAAGCTGAGCGACCTGGATGGAACGGACTGGGAAACCTGTATGACCATGAACGGAACCTGGGGATACCGTACTTCTGATAACAAATGGAAATCAACAGAAACTCTGATCCATAATTTGTGTGATATCGCATCAAAGGGTGGTAATTACCTGTTGAACGTGGGACCCAAACCCGATGGCAGTTTTCCTGAACAAAGTGTGCAGGCGCTGAAAGAAATAGGCGACTGGATGAAAGTAAATGGCGAAGCGATCTACGCAACCAAGGCGGGCACGATAGAACAACCAGCCTGGGGGCGCTGCACACAAAAAAATACCAAGGCAGGTACGATATGGTACCTGAGCGTATTTAACTGGCCCGCAGATGGAAAATTGGTGGTGCCGGGGGTAAAAGCAACGATCATCGCCGCAAAGTTATTGGCCGATGGCAGTGTTTTGAAAACAGTCTTAACCGGTACCAACCTGGTAATCAACCTGCCACAACAGGCCCCGGATAAGATCGCATCGGTAATAAAGGTATTGGTGAAAGAATGATATTGTAAAGCAGCAACATGCAAAGAATATTGGGCCTACTCCTTTATACATTTATCGCTCAGTCAGTAACTGCGCAACAGCCTCAGGTATATCTCTTCGATGCGCACCAGCTGACTATCATCAAACAAAGAATCAACCAAAACGATACTACTTGTCGCAGGCTCGTGAATTATGTAGTAACCGAAGCAGATCATATGCTAAACCTGCAACCGGGTTCAGTAATGGATAAGGCTTTCACGCCGCCCAATGGCAACAAGCATGATTACATGAGCCTCGCGCCTTATTTCTGGTACGACAGTTCCAAACCCAACGGACTCCCATATATGCGCAAAGATGGGCAGCGGAACCCTATGATCGATAAGATCACGGATAAAAAAAACCTGGTAGACCTTGGGCATACAACACATATGCTGGCACTGGCTTATGCCCTGACCGGTGAAGAAAAGTATGCGCGTAAAGCAGCTGCTTTTCTCACTACCTGGTTTGTGGATACTGCTACGCGAATGAATCCCAACCTCACCTATGCACAGGCGGTGTTGGGTGTGAATGATGGTCGCGGCATCGGCATCATTGAAACCGTAGCCCTTACAGCCGTGGTAGATGCGATCGGAATGCTTGGCAACACCCAATATCTTTCACCAAAAGACCACCAGGTTATTTCAGAATGGTTTGATGCATACCTGAAATGGATGCTCACCAGCAAGAATGGAATGGATGAACACAAGGCGCTTAATAACCATGGCATCTGGTACGATATGCAGGTATTGTCTTTCTCCCTTTTCCTGCATAAACAGGCCTTTGCCAAAGAATACGCTGCTACCGTTCTGCAAAGGATCCCTGTACAGTTTGAGCCGGATGGCAAACAACCCTTAGAGCTGGAACGTACCACCGCACTGGGTTACAGCACTTTCAGCCTGGAAGCCTGGTTTAAAACAGCCATACTTGCCGCACAGGTGGGTGTTGATATCTGGCACTACGAAACCACAGACGGCCGCGGCATACGCAGGGCACTCGAGTGGCTGATACCCTACGCAACCGGCGACAAAAAATGGACCTATCAGCAGATCAAATCTTATTCAGAAATTGATAAAATGTATTTTCTTTTAATAGAAGCGGCTAAACAGTATGGAGATGGAAAATACCTACGCGATTCCGGGAAGATAAAAGCAGGGGATTTGCAGATGATACAATTGATGTACGGTATTGAGTAAGCGTAGAATATATGCCCGCTATTTATTTTTTCAAAAACAGTAAAATCAAACCGAAAGTAGTAGCTACCTGGGCAATCCAGAAAATAAACATCCATTTGATAATTTCCGATTTGGTTTCGCTTATTTTAACCTCAAGCCTCGATATTTGTTCTTTGGTTCCAAACTCAAGGCTTGATAAGTCTTCCTTTGTTGCAAGCACTAGTGATTTGCCTTCAATCCCGCCCCGGATCTTATCATCCATATAAACAATCAGGTGCTCAGCGGTATCCCGGCCTACTTTAGCAGTAAGAAGCTCAAATAATTTTGTTATGGAAAGACTACTCATGACCAATGAATTACTACAAATATACAGCCGTTACCCCGCCCTCCCATTAGGTGTTAACCGCAATTTTTTAGTATCTTAGATCCTTATACCAACTGCTATGAG
>JANXRX010000296.1 GCA_025352905.1 Bacteroidota bacterium
TTTCAGGTGCTCGGGCTCTACCATATAACGGCCGCCACCCACAAAGCTTTTACCACCGGGTTGAAAATGGAAATAGTAACCGGCAAAAATGGATTTTTTTCCACCCTCTATCAAACTCGCCGCCATATTATTTTTATAAGGTGCTTTATTCTTGCTGAAACGCACATCCCGGTTGATCCGGTACATACATTCTTTAGCGGTTAGTGAGGCGATCGTTTTATCCTTCTTACCAAACTCCGCAACCACGGCATCGATCAGCGCGGCAAAATCTTCCCGCGCTGCTTCATAAGCTTTCCGGTTCTTCTCAAACCAGTCACGTTCGTTATTCTTTTTGAGATCTTTTAAAAATTTTAATGTCGACGGCTTTAGCATGGAACTAATTTTCAAATTAAATTAAGAAACTCATCTTCAGAAATGATCCTGATCGTATTGATACGTTTTGCTTTTTCCAGCTTACTGCCAGCATCTTCACCAACTACCAGGTAATTTAGTTTGGCGCTGATACCGCTGACTATCACACCACCCTGTGCTTCGGCAAGCGCCTCTGCCTCGCTTCGTTTTAATTTGGAAAGCGTTCCGGTAAAAAGAAACGTTTGCCCTGTTAAAGCGCCGGAAGCTACTGCTGCTTTCTTCTCGTTCTTTAATTGCAGACCCAGCAATTCGAGCTGCTGCAGCATGTCAATGTTCTGGTGATTCTGGAAAAAGCCATGAATGCTCTTGGCCACTTTTACACCCACATCTTCCAGCTGGGTCAGCTCTTCTTCGGTTTTTCCTGCAAAATCAAGCAGGTGCTCTACGGAATTAGCCAGGGTTTTAGCTGTGGTCTCGCCCACAAAACGGATCCCGAGCCCATACATGAGGCGGTTAAGCGACTGTTGTTTCGATGCCTCAATAGCAGCCTGTAGATTATCTAGGCTTTTTTTACCAAAGCCTTCCAGTTCACTGATCCGTTCATAGTCCAACCCATAAATTCCCGGAATATCTTTCAACAGGCCAAGTTCATAGAACTTGCGCACATTGGCCTCTCCAAAACTTTTAATATCCATGGCATCCTTACTTACAAAATGGATGATCCTTTCTACTACCTGCGCCTCACATTCAATATTGATACAGCGCCATACCGCTTCTGTTTCTTCTTTAAACAATTCACTTCCGCAAACGGGGCAGTTTTTGGGAAAAACAATTTCCGTTTCGGTACCCTCTCTTAATTCGGGTAACGATTTTACGATCTGCGGTATCACGTCCCCCGCTCTTTCTATCAATACATGATCGCCTATCCGGAGATCTTTTTCACGTATATATTCCTCATTGTGTACAGAGATACTTGATACAGTTACCCCGCCAAGATACACGGCATCCAGTTTGGCAACGGGTGTTACGGCCCCTGTTCTGCCCACCTGGAACTCAATGGCCCTTAACCGCGTAGTAGCCTGGCGGGCCTTGAATTTAAAAGCAATGGCCCAACGGGGATGGTGCGAGGTCATACCCAGGCTTTCCTGCAACTCAATATCATTCACTTTTACCACCATGCCATCTATCTCGTAAGGAAGATCATCGCGGTGCGCCTCAAAGTCAAGACAGTAATCAATCACCGGTTGTATACCCTTCACCACCCGTTTTTCTTTCTGCGGCGAACGGAACCCCATGTTCCACAACAATTCCAACGATCCCGCATGTGTAGCCAGCGGATCCGTCTTCTTCCTGTCACCCGTCATCCAACCTTTATCCCTGATAAAATAACTGACATGGTATAAAAAAGCATCCAGGTTCCGCTGGGCCACTTCTTTCGGATCCTTCATCCGCAGGCTGCCAGATGCGGCATTCCGGGGGTTGGCAAGCGGGGCAAGCCCTTGGGAAACAAGCTGCATATTATATCCCGCAAAAGCCTTCTTACTCATAATGATCTCACCGCGGATCTCAATTTGTTTGATCCCGTACTTCGAAAAAGCAGCCGTTAAGGGAATGGAACGGATCTGTTTGATATTCGTGGTAATATCATCTCCCTCCACGCCATCGCCACGGGTAGCGGCTCTTGTTAACCTGTCGTTCTCATAGATCAGTGAAATACTGGCGCCATCAAATTTGGGTTCAATACAGTATTCTATTTCATCCAGCGCACTCAGCTCACGAGCCTTCCTGTCAAAATCAATCAGGTCCTCTGCATTATAACTATTATCGAGGCTCAGCATGGGTACCAGGTGCTGCACCGTAACAAAATTCTGGTTCAGGCTGCTGCCCACCCGCTGCGTAGGCGAGTCGGGAGAGACCAGCTCAGGGTATTTGCTTTCGGTTCTCTGTAACAATTTGTAGAGACTGTCATATTCAAAATCAGATACCAGCGGCTCACTCATAACATAATACCGGTATTCATGAAAACGGAGCACCTCTCTCAAACGCTCTGTTTCTTTTGGAGAAACAGCCTCCGCCTGGTGGCCGGCTTTATCAAGAAAGGACAAAGAAGATTTTTGCAACTGTTGTATCTCGTCAGTACCGTACATAGCTCGGATTAAGTGTATAAAGGTAAGGAGCCCGTGCAAAGAACAGGTAGAAACCCCTGTACAAATGTGTACGCCCAATTACGAAACTTTGTATCTTGTTGCCGGAGGATATACCATGGCAATTCCCCCATTGCTTGTTTAACAGACCGAAGATGAAAAAAACTGCAGCCCCTGTTGTGCACGAACCGCACCTGATCAAAGACGCGGTTCAACTGGTAGATGCCTATCCCAAAGTTTATCTTACGGTCGACTGTGTGATCTTTGGTTTTGAAGAGAGCAAACTCAAGGTATTACTGATCAAAAGCGATCTGGAAGTGTTTCAGGCAAAACTTTCCTTATTGGGTGATATGGTAAAAGACAATGAGGAACTGGATGATGCCGCTTACCGGATACTAAAGGAAAGAACGGGGATGAATGATGTTTTTCTCGACCAGGTTCGTGCTTTCGGTCACCCCGCGAGGCACCCCGGGGGCCGGGTAATTACTGTGGCTTACTGCTCACTGCTCAATATCAATCACCACGAGTTAAAGATTCACGACAATGACCTGCACTGGCATAGCGTTTCTTCACTCGAGGAAATGGCCTTTGATCATAAGGAAATAGTTGACTATTGTTATGCCTGGCTGCAAAAAAGGATCCAGGAACATCCGTTAGGATTCAATTTGCTGCCAGATAAATTCTCCCTGCGTGAATTACAGAATCTATATGAGGCCATACTGGGTGTGTCGCTCGACAGGCGCAACTTCCGTAAAAAATTCGCTTCTATGGACCTGTTGATAGACATAGACGAAATGGAACAGGATGTACCCCACAGGCCGGGCAAATTATACAAGTTCAATTTTGAAAAATATGAAAAGGGCAAACGGAAATGGGTAGGCATCGATTTCTAAACAGCGAATATCTGTCCGCTAATCGCAGTGGTCGTGTCTTCACGACCACTGCGATCTGTTAACCGTCAACCGTCATCTTTTTTGACCTACTTTTACCAAATAACGATTTGATATGCTACATTCCATGACGGGTTACGGTAGGGCGGAGCAGATACTGGCCGATAAAACTTTCCTGGTAGAAGTACGTTCCCTGAACGGCAAACAGTTTGATCTGCGGCTGAATATTCCGCCCCTGCTCAAACCTTTTGAATTTGAAGTGCGCAACCTGCTGAACGAAGGTTTGCAAAGAGGTAGTGTTGAGTGTATCATCACCATCAAACAGAATGGAGCAAGCAAGCCGGTTTCCATTAATACAGACCTGGCAAAAGCCTATTTTGAGCCGGTTGCCCAACTGGCGGCCGAATTAAATTTACAAACCGGTGATATCCTCAGTACCATTTTGAAATTACCGGATGTGATCACCCCGTCTACCGAAATGTTGTCAGATAATGAATGGAAAGGATTTGAAAAAGTACTGAAAGAAGCCATTTTCCAGTTAAATGAACACCGGAAAGATGAAGGAAAATCGCTGGAAGCAGATCTTCTTCTCAGGCTCAATAATATTGAAGCACACCAGAAAGCCATCACCGAACTGGAACCCCAGCGCCGCATCAAGGTAAGGGAAGGCCTGGTAAAATTGCTGGAGGAGCATGTAGGAAAAGAAAACTACGATGCCAACCGTATGGAGCAGGAACTGATCTACTATATTGAAAAGATAGACATCAGCGAAGAGCAGGTACGTTTAAAGAATCACTGCGATTATTTCAGGGCCATACTGGCCGAGAAAGAACCGGCCAAGGGCAAGAAACTCTCTTTTATCCTCCAGGAATTTGGCAGGGAGATCAATACAACCGGCTCCAAGGCCTATGATGCCACCATCCAGAAATGCGTGATACTCATGAAAGATGAGCTGGAAAAAGCAAAAGAACAGATATTAAACGTTCTGTAATAACGGCCCCGGGCTTTCTTTATCTTTGCACCAAATTATTTTCTGTGAAAAAGTTGCTCGTTTTCATTTTACTGTCAGCCATTTTATCGGCATGCAGCACCCTGGATGTGTATGAAAAAACCTTTTTCTTCCCGCAACACGAATGGAAAAGCAAAGATAGCTGCGCTTTTTCCTTTACCATCGAAGACACAGCTTCCCTGTATAATATATATGTAGTGATCAGGCATGAAGACGCGTATCATTACAATAATATCTGGTTACTCCTTACTACGCAGGCGCCGGGAGAAGCTATTCGCAGCCAGCAGGTTGACGTAACACTGGGTGATAATAAAAAAGGCTGGCTTGGATCGGGGATGGATGATGTTTTTGATCACCGCGCACGGATCACCCATAGCCCCGTAAAACTCAAAAAAGGCGAATACACATTTATCCTGAAACAGAATATGCGGGAAGAACCGCTGCAGTTTATCCTGAATACAGGTATCCGGGTAGAAAAAGTTAGACCATGAGTTTTTTTAAACCGCAACGCAAACGGCAGGCAGTAGTAACGGTTGTGTACTGGGTATTACTGGTTTATATGATCGCCGCCCTGGTATACTGGTATACCGCATTGGAAAAGCAGAACCAGGTGATCTCGTCAATACGGATGAGCCAGTTAAAGCATGATGACCCGGATTATTATACGCAATCCCTCGAAATAACGGATCTCAAAAAACGTAAAACGGCCCAGTATATCGGCGAGGGAACCGCCTTCCTGGCGCTGATCATTGTAGGCGCTGTTTTTGTATTCAGGGCCACCCGGCGCCAGCTAAAACTTTCGCAGCAGCAGCAGAATTTTATGATGGCCATTACACATGAACTGAAAACACCTATTGCGATCACCCAACTGAACCTGGAAACATTACAGAAACGAAAACTGGACGAAGACAAACAGCAAAAACTCATTGCCAATACGCTACAGGAAGCCAACCGGCTGAATACGCTTTGTAATAATATTCTGCTTGCCTCGCAGTTGGATTCGGGCGCCTATTCTGCCACCAAACAGGAAATTAATTTCAGCGACCTGGTGGAAGGATGCATTGATGATTTTACTAACCGATATCCACAAAGAAAGATCGAAGAAAATATCCATGGAAGTATTTACCTGACCGGCGAAACTTTGCTTCTGCAGATACTGGTCAATAACCTGATCGAGAATGCGTTGAAATATTCACCGAAAGAATCGGTCATAAAACTGCATTTACGGGAAGATCATGGCCGGATAAAATTGTCGGTTACGGATCAGGGCCAGGGTATTGCAGAAACAGAAAAGAAGCAGGTATTTGAAAAATTCTACCGCAGCGGTAATGAGAACACCCGCAAGGCCAAAGGAACCGGATTGGGTCTGTATTTATGCCGGAAAATCACGGAAAGTCATAATGGATACATTTCTGTGACAGATAATCACCCCACCGGCAGTAATTTTACCGTATCATTCCATCCTGCATGAAAGAGAACCGGGCAAATATATTATTAGTGGAGGATGAAGAGAACCTTCATGAGGCGCTAAAGCTTAACCTCGAGATGGAGGGCTATGGGGTTACTTCCGCTTTCGATGGCAGTGACGCATTGCAGAAGATTGGCAATGAATATTTTGACCTGATCATTATGGATATCATGCTGCCTGAAGTGGATGGGATCAGTGTAACGGAAAGTGTTCGGGTAAACAATAACGAAGTGCCTATTTTAATGCTCAGCGCCCGGAACAGTAACGAGGATAAAGTACTGGGCCTGAAAAAAGGGGCGGACGATTACCTGACTAAACCCTTTAACCTCGAGGAACTGTTATTGCGGGTGAATAAATTGATCGAAAAGAATAAAAAATTACTCGAAAAAGACAGTGTGGGAGAGATGTACCAGTTTGGCGATAACAAGATCGATTTCAAGGCCCAGGATGCGATCACCTGGAACGGGCAGAAAGTGGAACTGAGCAAAAAAGAAGCCATGCTTTTAAAACTGCTTATTGAGAATAAGAATGATGTGGTTACCCGTGAAAAAATATTACAGGTGGTATGGGGTTACAATGTATATCCCACAACAAGAACGATCGACAATTTCATCCTCAGTTTCCGTAAATACTTCGAAGAAGATAGCCGCAATCCTAAATTTTTCCACTCGGTCCGCGGTGTCGGATATAAGTACACCGATTAGCGGATCGGGTACAATAAACCATCCGTATTTGCGTTAGATAGCTGCAAATAATGCCTACATGTCGCTACAAACATTGATTGATTTCCTGGAACCGGTTACTATCGCAAAGATCTCAGATGATGAAGGTTTTAAGGATACGCAACTCGGAAAACATATTGCCGTATATGATGAAACTTTCCCGGATATAACAGGCGCCGATATGGTATTGGTGGGCTGTGGGGAAATGCGCGGAGCGGGGATGCATTTAACGCATACAGATTCCCCCGATCTAATCAGGAGCGAGTTCTATAAATTATTCTACTGGCATACAACCGTTACTGTGGCTGATCTCGGGAACGTAAAATGCGGCGCCACACTCGAAGATAGTTATGCAGCTTTACGAACTGTTGTAAGCGAACTGGTTGAACAGGGCAAAAAAGTGATCATACTTGGCGGTTCACACGATACAACACTGGCCCAATACCATGCATACGGTACGCGCAACCGGATCATCGACGCAGTATGTGTGGATTCGCGGATAGATATGGATCTTGAAAGTGTATTACCTGCCGACCTTTTCCTGGTAGAGATGTTCACCGGTATGCCCAACTACCTGAAACATTATACGCATATAGGTTTCCAGAGTTATTTCATGCACCCCGATATGCTGGAAACGATCGATAAACTTGGATTTGATTGTTACCGCGTAGGTAAAGTAAAAGAAGCGATAGAAGAAATGGAGCCCGCGATCCGTAACAGCGATATGCTGAGTTTTGATATTGCTGCCATACAAAATGCACATGCGCCCGCCAATCATATCACGCCTAACGGGTTTAACGGTGAAGAAGCGTGTACCCTGCTTCAATATGCGGGCATGAGTCATAACTGCAGCAGCATCGGCATCTATGGATATATTCCCGAACAGGATCTGCATAAACTAACCGCCAAGCAGATCTCGCATATGTTGTGGTATGTAATGGATGGCATACAGAAAGGCAAACAGGAAGCGGCTCTCGAAAACAGGAACGATTTTAATGAATTTACCATGGCCTTCGCCGAAGTGGAAACCATATTCCTGCAAAGCAAGCGCACCGGCCGCTGGTGGATGCAATTGCACGATGGCAAATATATTGCCTGTAGTTACCTCGATTATATGACCGCCTGCAAGAACGATATCCCCGAACGATGGCTCCGGGCCGTGGAGAGGAGTTGACCCCTCCCTGGCCCTCCCCTGGGAGGGCCAGGGTTTGTGTGGGGTTACCAGATTCTTGTACGCTTATCCACCGGCTTATACATCGCATCACCCTCTTTCACGTTGAATGCATCATACCAGGCATCAATATTGGTAACCGGTGCATTGGCACGGTGCATGCCTGGTGAGTGCGGATCCGTTTTAATCAACTGATCGGCTGTTTCAGGTAATGTATTATTTCTCCAGATCTGTGCCCAGCTTAAAAAGAAACGCTGCTGCGGCGTAAAGCCATCTATTTTCTTTCCTTTTTTGAACTGTTCCGTTTTGCTGAATGCCTCATAGGCCATATTCAGGCCGCCAAGATCTGCAAGGTTTTCGCCTAAGGTAAGTTCTCCCTTTACATGCACCGTATCGAGTACGGTCAGGGCATTGTATTGCTGTACCACCTCATTGGCCTTGCTTTTAAACTTATCAGCATCGGGTTTTGTCCACCAGTCTTTTAAATTACCCACGGCATCAAACTGTCTTCCCTGGTCATCAAAGCCATGTGTCATTTCATGACCGATCACTGCCGCAATACCTCCATAATTTACCGCATCATCCGCGCCAAAATCAAAGAAAGGATACTGTAAAATGCCAGCCGGGAAAGTGATATCGTTATTGGAAGGATTGTAAGAAGCATTGATGGTTGGCGGTGTCATACCCATTTCTGTTCTGTCAACAGGTTTCCCCATTTTATTTACATTGAAATTGTAAAACCATATACTTGCGCTGCGCACATTCGCATAGAAATTATCTTTTGATGCGGTAATACCCTGGTACTCTCTCCATTTATCAGGGTAAGCTATTTTTTTAGCGATCGCATTCAGTTTTTCCAATGCCTTTGCCTTGGTTTCAGCACTCATCCAGTCCAAACGTTTGATCCTGTCGGCAAAAGTGTTCTGAAGATTATTGACCATATTCACCATATACTCCTTGGCCTCCGGTTTAAAATATTTTTCTACATATAACTGTCCAACAAGGTCGCCCAGCATCCTGTCTATCAGGCTGCTCATGCGTTGCCAGCGGGGTGTTTGCACTTTCTGCCCGGTTTGTACGCTGTTGAATTCAAAGTCTGCTTTCACAAAAGGACTACTTAAATAAGGAGAAGCGCCCCTGATCAGGTTCCACCGCAGGTAACTTTTCCATTCATTTACCGGAACGGAAACCAGCATGTCATTCACTGTTTTAATAAACGCAGGATTGCTTACCAGGAAGCTGTCGGCCCCATTGATCCTCGCATCCGCGAGAATGTTTACCCAGTTCATATTGGGTGTAGTGGCGCTGAAATCCTTTACCGAAAATTTGTGATAAGTCGCATTCGGGTCGCGCATCTGTAAACGACTCATTTGTGCGGCAGCCAGCGCTGTTTCGATCTTTAAAACAGTGGCGGCGCTGACGGCTGCAGTAGCCGCATCCTCACCAACCAAACTGAACATTTTTTGTAAATGATTCTTATATGCATTCCGGATCGTGAGATTGCGGGGTTCATCCTTCAGGTAA
>JANXRX010000317.1 GCA_025352905.1 Bacteroidota bacterium
AGTACACTGCTACCTGCGCAAGCGTTCCTGCCGGATCTTTTTTATAACGGATATCCCGTCGGTTAAGAAATTTTCTTACCTCGGTTTTCCGGTCCTTCAAAACCGATACAATATCTCCCTCTCCATCAACCGCGTGGAATAAGCCATCCTTAACAATATAATAGTGATCATATTGTGTGAATTTTCTAAAATTATCTTCGGCTCTCAGCGATTGTTCTATCCTTTTTTCGTGCGTGGCAAAAACCGTAATGGTTCCTTTGTATAGGCGTTCATAGAAATTTGGGCCGGCCACATTTTCATGCGTGCTGTCCGGTGTTATTCTCACAAACTCATGCGTTCCGATCGAAAATGCTGAAATCTTTTCAGCCATGAGTTTCAGATCTGTTTCCTGTGAAAATGTTTTGCTCACCACTTCATCACGGGCAATATCATAGACAAGTAGTACCTGTTTATAGGATGAGCCTCCGTAAACAAGATCTCCTTTCACAAAACCTTCCGTTATAAAAAAAGGGTTACCGCGCACACCATTCCAGTAATGTTCATAAAGCGTGCCGTTATAGAGGTAAGAATTTATGCCGGCGTTTTTGGTGTATTCGTTCCGGGCCCGGGCAACAGCGGTTTTGTAAACAACGCTATCCGGAAGCATATTCTGGGCCATTGATCGCTGGCATACAAGAACAGCGAATGAATAGAGAATCAGGACCAATGGCTTCTTCATGGAACAGGGGACGATCTTTAGGCAATCCGGCAGATAGAAAGTTAATTGAAAAATGTATTATAAAAAAAAGTTTTATATAAATCAGGGCAATTCTGTATATTTTTCGGTGAATAGCCGGTTGAGTGTACCTTAGCAACCGAAATCAGCCATGAAAAAGATATTATTGCTAACCGTGTTTTTTGCCGCATGTAGCTCGCGGCAGGCGGAATATGTGAAGGCAGAAAACGCGCTCGACGCCGGCCGGGAATTTATCAATGCCTGTTTGCAGGGAGATTTTTCAAAAGCTGCTTTTTATATGGTTCCGGCTGAGCCAAATCAACGGAAACTGGCAGAAACAGAGAAGGATTACCGTGAGAAAGACAAAGAAGGAAGACAGCAATTGCGAACGGCATCCATCAACATTAACGAGGTAAAGGAATTGGGTGATACTGCCACGCTGATTGTTTACAGCTATTCATTTGATAAATTACCCAAAACCATCCGGGTAATCAAACAAAAAGATGGCTGGCTGGTTAACTTTGCAGACAATAATCCTGTTCCTTAATGTTACTCAAGAATATCATATTAGTAGGCTTAGGCGGAATGATCGGATCGGTATTACGGTACCTGGCAGCAGTTTTGATCAGGCACGAAAGTTTTCCGTACGCTACATTTACCGTTAATATCCTCGGATCATTGCTGATCGGCGCTATCATGGGCATTGCGGCCAGGCAGGAAGGTTTTGCCAACTGGCGGCTTTTTCTGGCAACGGGTATCTGCGGAGGGTTTACCACTTTTTCTGCTTTTGCCTGGGAGAATATGCAGTTTTTGAACCAGCAACGTTATATGGCTTTTGTGATCTATACCGGCGCTTCGCTTATTCTGGGGTTGGCAGCGGTAACGGTGGGATATTGGATAACTAAATAATTGAAAGCTATGATACAACCAACAGTCGTTCACCCATGGCACGGAGTTTCTTATGGCGATAATGCGCCAAGGGTGGTAAACGCCATCATCGAGATACCGCAGGGGTCGAGATGTAAATACGAGATCGATAAACCCACCGGGTTATTGCGTCTTGACCGGGTTATTTTTTCTTCTTTCTACTACCCTATCAACTACGGCTTCATTCCACAAACCTATGGGGGCGATAAAGATCCGCTGGATATACTGGTGATCACCTCACTTCCCGTTCAGCCCTTAACACTGATGGATGCGAAAGTGGTGGGTGTGATGCAGATGATAGACGGCGGCGAGCCAGATGATAAGATCATTGCGGTTGCCGCCACCGATCCGGGTGTAAATCATTATAACAATATTGAGGAATTGCCCAAACATTTTTTTGATGAACTGCGTCATTTCTTTGAGGAATATAAAAAATTAGAGAATAAGACGGTGCTCGTGGAAGATTTCGGTGATAAGGCCCAGGCGCTAAGTATCATCGAAGAGGCGATCCGGTTTTACAAAGAGACCTTTATTGACGCAAAAAAATCTTAATATATGAGTACCGCAACCCTGGTCGTTTTGATACTGGTAGGACTGGCAGCCGGCTTTTTAAGTGGGCTGATATGTATTGGTGGCGGGGTAATCATCGTACCCGCACTGGTATTTTTTCTTGGGATCACCCAAAAACAGGCTCAGGGAACTTCACTGGGGATCCTTTTACTTCCGGTAGGCATTCTTGCGGTAATGCAATATTATAAACAGGGGTACCTGAATGTGAATTATGTTATTATCGTCGCCATAGCTTTTATAGCAGGCGGGTTCCTGGGCAGTAAACTGGCCCTGTCGCTCAGCGACGAAAAAGTAAAGAAGATCTTTGCTGTGGTGATGATGCTGATCGCGATAAAAATGCTTTTTTTTGACCGCCCGCGATCCGTTCCGCCGAAGGATAAAGCCATTGCAGAAACAAATATTACACAAACGCCGGGTTGAGACGGAAAAACCGGCGTTCCTGCTTATCTTTGCAAAAATAAATTACATGGAAGCAAAACAATCCACGGGTAAATATTGGGCGCTTTGTTTTTTCTGGCTGGCCCTTATGATCGTTCTTTTAATCGTTTACCGCCAGTTCTTCTGGTTAGCACTTCCGGGTACCGTAACCTATTTTGCCAAGGCTCTGCGTTTGTTTTGATCGCGGCCGCCCATGCCGTTCTCGCCGTTGTTGGTCTTATGACCAATAACTAATAGGCTTCCAACAACCAATAGCCTTCATTCATAACGTTTAATGATACGCAGTTTATGCGTGCGTTCGCCGGTATCGCTGCTTACGATTCCCATTCTATCAATTGGGTCGATCCTCACTTTGCCGGAAGAATGGATGATCGTTTCCGCATCCCACAGCAAGCCCACATGGGTGATCTTTCCTTCTTCGTTATCAAAAAAAGCCAGGTCGCCACACTTAGCTTCCTGTAAAAAACCCACTACTTCTCCCTGCTCTGCCTGCTGGTAAGCATCGCGTGGTAACTGTTTATCGAAGAAACGGAAAACCTGCTGTACAAACCCGCTGCAATCTATCCCAAACACCGATCTGCCACCCCAGAGATACGAAGTATTGAGATACAATATACTATGCGCTTTTACTGCTTCGCCGGTAAAACGGGTATGCACCGGGTTGTGCGCTGCTCCAGTATATTCAAATACAAAATTTCCGACGGTTGCTTTTCCTTCTTTGAATATAGACAGGGGCGCTCCCATCGGTAGTTGCACCATCTGCCCGTTGATCGTGGCCGGATTGGTCCAGTTAGCAGTTAGCAGTTTATTTTTTCCATCAAATCCATCCGCCCCGATCGCGGTCAGTTGTGTTTTCTGGCACCACCCTTCATACCCATCGTGTATACAACGGACGCGTGTAAAAAGCGTTGTTTCTTCCAGTATTTCTGCCGTTTCGCCAAATAAGAGCTGGCTAACCATTTCAGTCCTGTGCGAAGCCTCTTTGCGCATGGGGCTAACGGGTACGATACATAGTGCAAATCCCATAATCCTGATTTGTATTCAAGATATGGAATTTTAGAAAGCCCGCATCTATACATAAAATGCTTTATTTTCAATACGTTGAGCCAGGAGAGATATGACCATATTACCGATAGCGAGCTATTAGAAAAATTCTATGGCACAGGCGATAATAAATGGCTGGGCATTGTTTTGCAGCGATACACGCTCCTGTTATTGGGTGTTTGCATGAAATACCTGCGGAACGAGGAAGAAGCCAGGGATGCGGTTCAGCAGATCTTCATGAAATCATTGACCGAACTGGCCAAATACAAGGTGGTATATCTTAAAAGCTGGTTATATATGGTGGCCAAGAACCACTGCCTGATGAAATTGCGGGATAAGAACATCATCATACCGGTAGAAGACAAGCTGCAACTGGCCGCTCCGGATAATGAACGCGAGGAACTGCTTGAAAAAGAGGCTTCTCTTTCTTTACTGGAAAAAGCATTGGAAGAATTGAACCCCGAGCAAAAAACCTGTGTAACTTTATTCTATCTCCAAAAGAAAAGTTACCACCAGATCGTTTTGGACACCGGCTTCAGCCTGTTACAGGTGAAAAGCTATATACAGAATGGGAAGAGGAATTTAAAACAGCTGATCGAAAAGAAAATGGATCGAATGTAATGAAGGACCTGGAACACATATTACAACCCGGTGATGAACCCGATCACGAAGAACTGATCCGTTACCTGGAAGGTAGTGCATCAGAAGAAGAGCGGTTTGCCATTGAAAAGCAAATGGCAGATTCTTCTTTTGTGAATGATGCGGTAGAGGGCCTGCAGGGTTTTGCCGATCCGGCCAAACTGGAAAAGTATACCAAAGAACTGAACAGGCAGCTACAGAAGCAAACGGGTAAACGGCTGAGCTGGAAAAACAAACGCAGGCTGAAAGAACAGAACTGGCTCCTGATCGCTATTCTGGGGATATTGATGCTGTGCGTGTTTGGATATTTGGCGATACATTTTTATTCAAAGGGGTAATTACCGGCACAATCTTTCTATCAGTAATCCATACGCAGGGAAGGCCTTTTTTAGTTCTATTGATTTTGCCAGTTCAAAATCAGCAAAATCAAAACCCGGCGCTACTGTACAGCCTACAAAAGAAAAGCTTCCGCCAGGTGCGGTCTCTGATGCAAACCAGGCGCCTGCGGTTACGATTGCCTGGAATTTTTCGTCGTTTTGCAGGTTGCTACCTAAACGGATCAGTTCATATTTTCCATCAGGATAAATGACGTGTACGTGTAACGCGTCGCCAGCATAAAAATGCCAGCATTCATCGCTTTCTATACGATGGAAAGCAGAGAAGTTTCCCGTTTCTACTAAAAAATAGATGGCAGTGGAGAAAGAGCGGTTACCAGTAAATCTATGGGGCAGCGATACCTTTGCAATTATTTCAGTGGATCGATAGGTTTCTTTATAATATCACCCTCGGGATGTGACTTGAGACCGAATTTTTCTATTAATAGCCCTGCTGCTTGTTGCATCATTAAAAATAATTCTTTTTTATCCTGCTTCTCTGCAAGTCATTGTATATTTATTCTTTATACTCTATTTTATGAAGAAATGGTTTGTATGGTTATCTGTAAGCGCTGCTGCAATGGTTTTCTTTACCTGCAAGCCTGCCTCGGGTTTGCAAACGCGTACGAAAACCGGCATCCTTACCGGCGCTGATCAAACGGAGAAATATCTTCCTTACCTGCAGGGAAAACGTGTGGCCATACTGGCTAATCCAACTTCCATTATCGGGCATACACATATGGTAGACAGTTTGCAGAAGCTGGGCATCCATATTGTAAAAGTATTCGGCCCCGAGCATGGGTTCCGCGGCAATGCGAGCGCCGGCGCGAAAGTAGCGGATGAGATAGATCCGGCCACCGGTATTCCCGTGATCTCTTTGTATGGCGGTAAATCGAAACCCAGTAAGGAAGACCTCGCAGATGTTGATCTCGTGATCTATGACCTGCAGGATGTAGGCTGCCGTTTTTATACCAATATCAATGCGCTGGCCCGGTTAATGGAAGCCTGCGTGGACAATGGAAAAGAATTACTGATACTCGACCGGCCCAATCCCAATGCCTATTTTGTTGACGGTCCGATACTGGATATGAAAAATAAGTCGGGTATCGGTATGTTTCCCATACCTATCTCGCACGGAATGACCATCGGTGAATTTGCACAGATGCTGAATGGAGAAGGATGGCTCACGAATAAAGTGAAATGTGCGATCCGGATCATTCCGGTTGCCAATTATTCACACGACATGCCCTATGTATTGCCGGTAAATCCATCCCCAAACCTAAACTCGGCGCAATCGATCCTGCTCTACCCTTCTTTATGTTTATTTGAAGGAACCGTGATCAGCCAGGGTCGCGGCACTTATTTTCCTTTTACGGTATTAGGTAACCCGGAATTAAAAGGGCAGTTCGCTTTTTCCTTTACGCCCACCGGTATCAAAGGAATGGCAGAAACACCTTTGCATATGGACAAGACCTGTTACGGGCTTGATCTCCGGAACTACCCGGTTGATCAGTTACGGAAAACTAAAAAAATAAATATTCAATGGATGATAGACATGTATAAAGCCTATCCCTACAAAGAAAAATTCTTTGATTATAAGCAAAGCAAGGAAATGGGTAGTATTGATAAACTGGCGGGTGTTTCTGCATTTAAAGAGCAGATCATCGCCGGTGTTCCGGAA
>JANXRX010000062.1 GCA_025352905.1 Bacteroidota bacterium
AAAAGAAACAAACTGGCCGCCACCTCTTGTAACGGCATCCACCATAGAGTTAATATGACCATGGTTAATCGCGATAACAGAGAACCGGATTCTGGTTTCCGCTGGATAGGGTTCAATTAAACCCTCGCTGTTTTCACGCAGACGGGCCATTGTTTTTTTTGGTAGCGCTGATAAAAATGCCAGGCCGGTAGCCGTTGCGGCCGTGTTCCGGATAAAATTGCGTCGGTTGAATTGAGGGTCTTTCATTTTTTTGTTTTTTATAGGAAGCAATTATCGAAGTGGTTACATTATTTTTTAGCACTACCCAGCCATAACAGCGCATCGATCAAAAAACCATCCTGGATCTCATTGGCAAATGTGTAGGACAATGTTTGATTGGTCTTTCCATAATCCATATCATTATGCCCCATATTCACATAGATCATCCGGAATTTTTTATTGGTCCATACTACCGGATAGTAACCGCTGTGCCAGATCTCGTAAGGTTTGGGACCTGTTCCCAGCGGGAAGCTGGTGGTATCGATGGATAAAAGTATTTGTATATCCCGGTTGTTTTTCAGGTCATTCTCCCAGCGATACCATTCATTGGGCGCAGAATTGAATAAAACAGGCAGATTTTTTGTAGCAGGATGTTCCCGCGCCTCATTTCGTAAAACGGCTGAAGTGGGCCTCCAGGTATTGCTTTTATATTGTCCCGATCCCAGGAAAGTATCATGGTACCAGTCCCAGTTCTGCGGGTAAGCGGAAGGGGTTAAGGCAAAACCTGCAAAATGAAATCCCATCCATCCGCCCCCTTTCTCCATGTATTCTCTGAAGGCGGCCCGCTGTTCCGCTAACTCCGGCCGGGTGTCTAAAAAAAGTACCACCTGGTAATGTGAAAGAAAACCAGCATTCAGTTTGCTCCAGTCATTGGTGGAATCATAACTGAAATGATATTTCGCGGCCGTTTCATAGAACCATTTATTGGCCTCGTGTACATAACTGATATGTGCAAGGTCGCTTTTGGCAGTGTAAAAAGCGATCACGTTAAATTTTGATTCCTGCCCACGCGCAGTGACTATGCCGGTTAAAAAGGCAAAACATACGGTTACAAGAAGGGATTGTTTACGCATCTTTTTTATTTACCATCCCTGATGGCCTTAAACTCTGACCCCGTTTTCCATTTTGGCGTTTTTTCACCAAATGCGAGTCGCTTGCCTACCCGGAACAGGAGTTGCAGGTCATCAATCCCTCCTGCCATGTTCCATGTAGCAGCATCAAATGTATCTGATGGCTGGTGATAATGTTTTGCATTAAACGCATCATCCAGTTGCTGCCCATATGCTTTCCCTTTGCCCACTACATCAATACCATTATTTACATACAAAGCAGGAATACCCACTTTTGCAAAATTGAAATGGTCCGACCGGAAATAATGCCCGGCCTCGGGATGCGATTCATAAGCAATATATCTTCCGGTTTTGGCTGCTTCTTCCTGTAAAATATCTTCCAGTTCCGATTGTCCCTGTCCCACCACCACAATATCTTTAGTTTTATCAAACCGGTTCAGTTCATCAATATTGATATTCGCAACCGTTTTGGCAACCGGGAAAATTGGGTTTTGTGCATAATAAGCTGAGCCAAGTAATCCCTGCTCCTCAGAAGTAACGGATAGGATCACAATAGTTCTTTCCGGTTTTGTTTTCAGGCTCCTGAAAGCACGCGCAAATTCGATCAGCCCCGCAGCGCCACTTGCATTATCATAGGCGCCGTTGTATATCGAGTCGCCTGTTGCATCCGGTTTACCAATGCCGAGATGATCCCAGTGTGCTGTATAGATGATCACCTGGTCAGGGTATTTGGTTCCCGTGATCTTTCCAATCACATTATGCGATTTATTGTACACGGCTTCCACCTTCATCGTAGTGGATAATCCCAGGTGCATATCAATAGGTTTGAATCCGCGTTCGTGTGCTTTTACCAGTACATTGGTATCGATATTGGCGGCGGTCATTAATTTTTTGGCAACCGTTTCGGGCAGCCAGCCAATCACATCGCAATTCTTAGTATCCTTTCCGCGGGTATCTAATTGTAACCTCGAAGTATTGAAACTGTTTTGCTGAACAGAAAATGGATAACTCGCTGCTGCTGTATTATGAATGATCAGGCAACCTTTCGCCCCCTGCCTGGCGGCTTCTTCAAACTTATAGGTCCAACGGCCATAATAGGTCATGGTCTTTCCCTTGAACAATGTAGAATCGGCGGAGCCATAACCCGGGTCATTCACCATTACCAATACCACTTTTCCCTTTACATCCAAACCCGCATAGTCGTTCCATTTATATTCGGGAGCAACCACTCCATATCCCGCGAATACCAGGTCATTACCCGTCAATGCAACATCAGGATCCGTTTTATCGGTCCAGATAATATAATCGTCAAAAGCTTTCAAACTGAAATTTCCCTTCGGGGAACTTACCTGCATGGAAGGTGCTGCAATGGCTATAATACTCACCATCGGTACATCCTGCAAATAACTGTTGCCGTTCCCCGGCTCCAGTCCTGCCAGTGCAAATTGTTGCTGCAGGTATTGAATGGTTCTTGTTTCCCCTTCGGTAAAAGGCTTGCGCCCCTGGAACGAGTCGGAAGACAGTACCGCTATATGTTGTTTTAAACTATCGGCGCTAAATGCGGCCATCCCGTCTTCATCAGTTGGTAGATTACCAGGACCGCAGGAAACAAAAAGAACACTTACCAGTAAAACCAGTGTGCAGGAGCGAAGCATGGCCATTTTTTTTGTTGGATGTGTAAGTTAAAGGTTATTTCTGTGCCTGTTTGATACTTTCCAGATACACAGCACTGTTCCCCTTGGGAATGCTCAGCGATTTCCACTCTTCGTTTTTACTCAATCTTCCGAGGTAAACGATCTGGCCCACATGATAGGGGTAATGCGCCAGTTGCCGCAGTATGGCATCATATACCGATAAACGCTCAGTTCGTATGGTGATTGTTTTGGTCAGATCCTCCGGTGTTAAACTTTCCAGCGCTTCGAGAAAACATTTCCAGCCATCGTTCCATAAAGAAAGAATATGCGTTTTAGTGCTGTGGGTCTCATCAAATTCCGCATCGCGCCTGCGCCATTCTTTTTCTCCGTCCTCCGTTAAAAAGTTGGTCCACCTGCTCAGCATATTACCATACATATGCTGTACGATCACGGCTATACTGTTACTTTCTGTGGAAGGCTGGTAAAAAATAGCTTCTTCGGTTACCTGCTCAAATGTTTTATCGCCCAGTTCCTTATAATACTGTACACGTTTAATGGCGTCTTTGAGAAAGCCCTGTTCCAATGACATAAATCAATTTGAAAATTTGAATTTTTTAATTAAAACCCTGCTACTGAATCATCTCCTCTCTTATCCGCAACGGTTTCTCTCTTGCCGTTGGCTAATACACGGATGGCTTCAGTTCTGCCGATGGCAGCTCGTTCAGTGATCTTGTAACCCATAGCCTGTAACTGTTTCTTTACCCCGGCATCAAAATCTTTTTCAACAGTCACTTCATCCGGTAACCACTGGTGATGAAATTTGGGTTTGTTTACCGCATCGTCTGCACTCATCGAAAAATCAATGATATTAACAATTGCCTGGTAAACGGAGGTGGGTATGGTAGTGCCACCCGGCGTACCTATTACCACATAAGGTTTATTCTTTTTCAATACAAGGGTAGGCGTCATAGAACTGAGCATGCGTTTTCCGGGCTGAATGGAGTTTGCCTCACCGCCAACTGCTCCATACATATTGGGTACACCCGGTTTAACACTGAAATCATCCATTTCATTATTCAGTAAAAAACCGGCGCCGCCAACAATGGTCCTGCTTCCGTAACCTCCGTTAAGCGTTGTGGTAACCGATACCATATTACCATCGCCATCAATAATGCTCAGGTGCGTGGTCTCCTCACTTTCTTTAATGCTTCCCGCTTTAATGGCCACACTGGCGCTGGCTTTTTCGGGATTGTAATCGCTCATCCGTTGAGCCAGGTAGGTCTCATCCAGTAATGTTTTTACCGGCACTTTATAAAAATCCGGGTCGCCCATATGCTCTGCCCTGTCGGCATAGGCACGGCGTTCCGCCTCAATCATCAGCTGAACACTTTTCAGTGTCTGGAATCCATAAGAACCTACCGGGTATTTCTCTATCATTTTCAGCATCTGGCCAATGATGATTCCGCCGCTGCTTGGCGGTGCGAAACTGATGATGCGGTGACCGCGGTAATCAAACTCAACCGGGTTGCGCAGCTTTGCCGTATAGTCTTTCAAATCATCCAGGGTAATGATCCCGTTACCCCGCTGCATTTCTTCAACGATCAATTTTGCCGTTTCTCCCTCGTAAAACCCCCTGGCGCCCTCTTTCTGTATACGTTTCAGGGTAGCGGCCAGTTCTTTCTGTATAAGTGTATCGCCCGCTTTCCATTTGGCCTCTTTAACAAGCGCCGATGGCCGGGTGGTGAATTTGCTGAACGACTCTTTAGTAGCATTCAAACCTGCTGCCTCTTTCTCCGAGATCACAAAGCCTTTTTCTGCCAGGTCAATGGCCGGTTGTATCAATTGTTTAAAAGGAAGCCTCGCATAGTCGAGTGTGGCAAACAACCCTGCAATCGTACCTGGTATTCCCGAGGCAAGATGACCGGTTTGTGATAGCGCCATCTGTACATTGCCGTTTTTGTCGAGATACATATCACGGCTTGCCTTGGCAGGAGCAGCTTCCCGGTAGTCGATACCGATCAGTTCACCATTTGATTTGCGGCCCAGTAAAAAACCACCGCCCCCGATATTGCCGGCGCCCGGGTAAACCACGGCCAGCGCCAGTTGTGTAGCAATGGCGGCGTCAAAAGCATTGCCGCCTTTCTGCATCATGGCAGCGCCCACCATACTGGCCAGCGGATGCGCACTGCTTACAGATGCGGTGCTGAAATCAGCTTTTTTAACGATCGAATATTTATAAGGGTCTATGGATTTGCCGGCCCCAACAATTGAAGGAACGGGCTGGGCGGTTAAGAACTGCATACAGCCAATGGCCAGCAGTAGAACAACGATTTTTCTCATGACAGAAAATTACAGTTTTTTATAACATCTTCCCTACATTCACCATACATTATAATATTATGAAAAAAATAATCTTTGGTCTGGCAATTATTTTGATCCCGGCAGCTATCTATGCACAGGGTTTACAAAGCCCCGAGCAGTATTTAGGGTATAAAGTAGGCACCCGTTTTACACGTCATCACAAACTGGTAGACTATTTCAGGGCCGTTGCACAGGCAAAACCGGATATGGTGAAAATAGAAAAATATGGGGAAACCAATGAGGGTCGCGAACTGGTGCTTGCCTTTATTGCATCGCCCGAGAACCTGAAAAAACTGGAAACGATACGCACCAATAACCTGGCACTGGCCGGGATCGGAAAAGGGAATACGTCTACGGAAACGGCGCCGTCTATTGTATGGTTAAGTTATAATGTACACGGCAATGAGGCATCTTCTTCTGAAGCGGCCCTGCTTACATTGTATGCGCTGGTAGATCCTTCGAATATGCAGACCAAAGAAT
Organism: Bacteroidota bacterium; assembly: GCA_025352905.1. GTDB lineage: Bacteria > Bacteroidota > Bacteroidia > Chitinophagales > Chitinophagaceae > Sediminibacterium. The sequence goes on from JANXRX010000062.1 coordinate 5,585, forward strand.
GGTTAAAGAACACCATTGTGGTAATGGACCCCTGTATCAACCCCGATGGGCGCGACCGCTATGTGAACTGGTATAATTCCATGGTTGGCCAAACGTATAGCGCCGATCCTGCATCGAGGGAACATTCTGAACCCTGGCCCGGCGGAAGGAGCAATCATTACAATTTTGATCTTAACCGCGACTGGGCCTGGCAAACGCAGCTGGAAACACAGCAGCGGCTGAAAAAATACAACCAATGGCTCCCGCAGGTGCATGTTGATTTTCATGAACAGGGGATCAATGGCCCTTATTATTTTGCACCCGCGGCCGACCCATACCATGAAGTGGTTACGCAATGGCAAAAAGATTTCCAATTGCTGATCGGCAAGAATAATGCGGGATATTTTGATAAAAAAGGCTGGTTATTTTATACAAAAGAAAGATATGATCTGCTGTATCCTTCTTATGGCGATACCTACCCGTTGTACAATGGGTCTATCGGTATGACGTACGAGCAGGCGGGTGGCGGCCGTGCCGGGTTGGGGATTGTTAAAGCGGATGAGGACACACTGACGCTGGTAGACCGTGCCATGCACCACCATACAACCGGTTTATCTACCATTGAAACCGCATCGCGTAACCGCCAGAAACTGCTTGATGAATACAAAAAATTCTTTGAAGATGGCCGTAGCGGGAAGATAGGGGAATACAAGACCTATGTACTTACGTCTAAAGATGAGAACCGGATCAAAGCCGTGATCAGTTTGCTGGAAAAGAACGGGATCGAGTATGGAACCTTATCCGCTAAAAAATTCCGTGGATTTAATTATTTTACCGGCAAAGACGATGAATTTGCTGATGAAGGATATCATATCGCCATCAGCGCTTACCAGCCAAAATCGGTACTGGCAAAAGTTTTACTCGAACCAAAGACCGTAGTAACGGATTCAAACACGTATGATATTACGGCCTGGTCGGTACCTTATGCGTATGGGGTGAAAGCGTATGCGGTGAAAGAAAAATTAGAAGTCAATAATAACTGGAAAAGCGCAGCGCTTGTTTCTGAGGTAAGCAGTTCTTATGGGCTGCTCATCCCTTATGAATCATTCAATGCTGCGCAATTAATGGCGCAACTGCTGAAAAACGGGATCAAGGTTCGTTTTGCAGAAAAAACTTTTGTTCTGAATGGTAATAAATATGAAAGGGGTACGCTGATCATTATGAAAACAGGCAATCCCGCCAACTGGAACCAACTGGCGAATGAAGCCTGTAAAAAATTCAATATACAACCGGTGCCTGTTGAAACGGGATTTATGGATAAAGGCATCGACTTTGGTTCGCCGGATGTGAAAACGATCAACGCCGGATTAAAAGTGGCGATGTTATCAGGTGAACAAAGTTCTTCCTTAGGCGCGGGTGAAGTATGGTATTTTTTTGAGAAACAGCTTGATTACCCAATCACCCTGATCAATGCGGCCGACCTGGGCCGGGCAAACCTGAAAAATTACCATGTGCTGATCATCCCCTCCGGCAATTACCGTGGGCTTACTGATAAAGCGACTACTGACAAATTAAAAGAGTTTGTACGAAGCGGTGGTAAGATCATAGCAATCGATAATGCCGTGTCCATTATGGCCGGTGGCGAGTGGGGGATAAAAGAGAGAGAGGATAAAACAGAAGATAAAGGCGATTATGCCAATGTAAAAAAATATGCCGACAGGGAAACCCAGCCTCTCAGTAATTCCATACCCGGCGCTATTTATAAACTGGAGCTTGATAATACGCACCCACTCGCTTTTGGATACCCAGATTATTATTATACACTCAAGCAGGATCGCAACCAGTTCGAATTCATGAAAGATGGCTGGAACGTAGGCGTGATGAAAAAGGATGCGTATGTAACCGGTTTTGTGGGTACGAAACTCAAGAGCAAACTAAAAGATGGTGTTTTATTTGGTGTGCAGGATATGGGTAGCGGAAATGTGGTGTACCTGGCAGAAGATCCGCTGTTCCGTAATTTCTGGGAGAATGGAAAATTGCTGTTTAGTAACGCGGTTTTCCTGGTGGGACAATAACTAAGTATATCTTCGGTAAAACGATCAAAGAACAGCAATATGACGATCCTGAAAAAAATCATTTGTTTCCTGCTGCTTGCACAGGGTTTTTTATACACTTCCCTCTATGCCCAGGTGCCGGTGGCCAATACCAGTGCGGATATTTATCTGCAGTTAAAAAAACTGAATGTACTGGGAAGCGTATTGTATATAGCTGCGCACCCCGATGATGAGAACAATGGGTTCCTTCCTTATCTCGCAAAAGAACGGCTATACCGCACCGGTTATCTCAGTTTAACGCGTGGAGACGGCGGGCAGAACCTGATAGGCAGCGAACAGGGAATAGAACTGGGAATGATACGTACCCAGGAACTGTTGGCCGCAAGACGGATCGATGGCGCGGAACAGTTCTTTTCTTCTGCCTATGAATTTGGTTTCAGCAAGAG
>JANXRX010000071.1 GCA_025352905.1 Bacteroidota bacterium
TAAAGACACCACTCTCCTGAATAAGGTGAAAGCTATCTGGGGACTTTATAGTAAAATGGCTGCACAAGCAGGCCCCGAAACACCCAAAGCAATCGATTCGATCTTTGCTGTTATAAAAAAAGATGTTGATAAAATCAGGTCCCGCGGAGGAACCGTATTATTTGTGAGAAGCCCATCGAGCGGACCTTATCGCCAGGGTGAAAAAATGTTTTTTCCACGTGAAAAACTTTGGAACAGGATACTATCTACCACCGGGGCACCGGGAATACATTTTGAAGATTACCCGTCCCTTGCTCAGTTTCAATGTCCGGAGTTCTCCCATCTTACTCCTTCAGACGCGGTCGTATATACCAAAAACCTGATCGCCGTTATTGAGCAGGAAAAGCTGTTGCCGTTTCCGAATAAAACCACATCAAAATAAAATTACTTCTAACAATACAAACCTGCTAATATGGTTTTCAATTCCTATACATTCGTCGTTTTTTTTCTGCTGATACTTTCTCTTTATAATTTGCCCATATCGTGGAAGGCGAGAAAAGTAATTTTGCTATTGGGAAGTTACCTGTTTTATGCGGCATGGAACCCGCCATTTATTTTATTGTTGTGGCTGTCTACCGTCGTTGATTTTTTTGTGGGCCGTGCTCTATACACACAGGAAAACAAGCACAAGAAAAAATTGTTGCTGGTGATCAGTCTTATCGGCAACCTGGGTATGTTATGCTTTTTTAAATACGGCGGTTTTTTGCTCGATAATTTTGTCCTTCTTTCCAACGCTATCGGGCTCCACTTTCACCCGGCCAAGCCTAATATCATACTGCCTGCCGGTATTTCGTTTTATACGTTTACCACGCTTTGTTATACGATTGACATGTATAAAAAAGAAAGCAAGCCAGTAAAAAAGTTTTTAGACTTTTCGCTCTTCGTTACTTTTTTCCCGCACCTCGTAGCCGGTCCTATTGTTCGTCCGCCGCAATTGGTACCACAGTTTGAATCGCCAAAAAAGGCAACACAGCAACAGATGTTGCAGGGGTTGTTTTTATTGTCTCTGGGACTATTTATGAAAGTGGTGCTGGCAGACAGTATGCTGGCCTCCCCTGCAGATACGGTGTTCAGTTCCCACCAGCCCTTACATTCGCTGGATGCATGGATGGGGCTGCTTGCTTTTTCGGGACAGATCTTTTTTGATTTCGCCGGCTATTCTACCTGTGCAATTGGTGTAGCCGCCTGTTTGGGTTTTGTTTTGCCTGAAAATTTTAAATACCCCTATGCCGCAACGGGATTTTCCGATTTCTGGAGAAGATGGCATATCACCTTATCATCCTGGCTTCGCGATTACCTCTACATACCCCTTGGCGGAAACAGGAAGGGCGTGGTGCGTACTTATATCAACCTTATGATCACCATGTTACTGGGTGGCTTATGGCATGGCGCCAACTGGACATTTGTGGTTTGGGGCGCCTTGCACGGGCTATACCTCTGTATAGAAAAACTGGTGCAGGATTTTAGTAAACGTAAATGGCAATTAGCTGCGGCTATGCCTGATATTGCGGTGCAGCCTGTTATGCAAAGCGGGTTTTCGTTTTCAACCGGGATACAAAAGATCATCCCGGCGGGTTTTCTCAAGGCGTTGTTTGTTTTTTTCCTGGTGAATGTAACCTGGGTCTTTTTCAGGGCGCCTGATTTCACTTCTGCATGGCGTTTATTGGTTTCCCTGTTTTCGCATGTTCCTGCGGGGGCCGTATTACTATCTAATTTCAGCATTCTTTGTGTGATTGTGATCATCACCGGTATGCTGCTCTTTCACTGGCGTATGCGAAATACCAGTGTGCTGGCAGTCATTGCCAAAATGCCCACCTGGCTGCTGGGCGCTGTCTGGGCGCTGATCGTTGTTTTATTGATATTGAGCCAGGAAAGCAGCAGTTCGTTTATCTATTTTCAGTTCTGATAAACAGGGCGTTCCTATTGCTTTTCCGGATAAAAAGCGTACATTTTGTATCCGCTATTGCCTGGCTATATAAGAAACACGGCTTTCTTCGCAGATTTATTTTAGTGACCCTCTATTCATCACGCTAAATTAATATGTATGAAAACCGAGATCTCCTCTTACCGTTACCCGCTGTCTACCCGTGGTATTCTTGGCGGATTGTTTGTTGGCATCGGTGCAACAGTTGTCAACCTTATTTTTGATATCATTTACCGAAATATTACCGGCTACCAGTTTTCTGAATACATCAATATCAATTCCATCATTTTCTTTACCATTCCCACACTCGTGGTGGGTGGTATTGTATATTCTATTCTCCTGGAATATCTTAAGAAGGGGATGGCCGTGTATATTGTTCTGTGCATCCTGCTAACAATCATTGCTGCCTTTGTTCCGCTAGGGCCCAATATGCTGCCCACCGGTAAACCCATGCCACCCAGCGCCAGGGGACTTACCATGGGTATAGAGATCATTACCGGTTTATTCGGCACTTTTGCATTGCCGTATTTTGCGAGGCATGAAGAGGTTTGGGGGGAGTAAAGAGTGGTTTTCGGCGACCAAGGCCAAAAAAAGATCGACAAAATTGCTGTTAGTATGAATATTTATTTAATATTGTTCCCACAAGTCCAGTAATTCTATCCCCCGGCGTTTTTGCTTTTTAGTTTTGTAAGACCTGTAATTGAGAGCCTTATTATCAGTGGCACTGATCACTGCATCCTGTTGCTATAAAAAAAAATTATGAGACCTTGTTTACTCCTGTTTATTTTTTTATTGTCCTGTACGATAGGTTTTACCCAACAACCTACTATCAGCTCTTTCACACCAACCGCAGGATTTGAGGGAGGCACCCTTACCATTACCGGTACTAATTTTACAGGAGCAACGGCGGTATATATTGGCGCAACAGCGGCAGCATCATTTACCGTATTATCTTCAACTACTTTAACGGCTGTAATAGGAGCGGGTTCAGTAGGACCCATTGGTGTAATCACACCGGGTGGAACCGCTATGCTTGGTTTATTTATCTATATGCTGTCGCGGCCAACAATTGTTTCTTTTACCCCTTTATCGGCAACAGCAGGTCAAACGGTCGTTGTTACAGGCACCCATCTTACCCAGACAACAGCGGTGAGTTTTGGCGGATTATCGGCGGCTTCTTTCAGTGCCCTGTCTTCCACTACTTTAACTGCTGTGGTGCCATTGGGCACTACCGGCGACCTTAGTATTACCACGATCGGGGGAACCGTTGCATTTTCGGGGTTTACTTATATTCCACCTTCTCCGCCAACGATCACTTCTTTTACGCCTACATCAGGCGGAACAGGAACAGCTGTTACTATTACCGGTACTAATCTCTTCGGCACAACGGCACTGAGTTTTGGCGGAACAGCGGCAGCTTCCTTTACTGTTTTCTCCTCAACCTCTGTACAGGCAATCATAGCTTCGGGTACTACCGGTGATTTAGCTGTTACAGCCGCTGGCGGATCAACCGCATTTTCTGGATTTACGTTTGTACCGCTTCCTGTAATAGCTTCTTTTACACCGGCTTCCGCCATCACCGGTACAACTATTACGATTACAGGTACCAATCTTTCCGGCGCCACTGCGGTTAGCTTTGGCGGAACAGCGGCGGCTTCCTTTACGGTATTATCATCTACCTCTGTAACCGCGGTGGTGGGAGCAGGCGCCAGTGGAAGCATAAATATTACTACAGCGGGCGGAACCGGGGCACGTTCCGGATTTGGGTATATACCTCCACCACCCACCCTTACTTCTTTTTCACCAACATCGGCAGCAACCGGGGCAACTGTTTCTATTACAGGCACTAACTTCACCGGCGCTACCGCAGTTAGCTTTGGTGGAACGGCAGCAACTTCTTTTAGTGTTGTATCCTCAACTTCCTTAATAGCAGTGGTTGCTTCGGGAGCATCCGGAAGTATCAATATAACCACTGCGGGCGGAACAGTGGGCCTTTCAGGATTTACGTATATCCTTTCACCCCCTACGATTACTTCTTTTACGCCTTTATCAGCAGTACCGGGGGCTTCCGTTACGATAACGGGTTCGAATTTTAATACAACAACAACCAATAATATTGTTTTCTTTGGCGCAACCCGCGCTACCATTACCGCAGCAACAACAAGCAGCCTCACGGTAACGGTTCCCGCAGGGGCTACATATGGGCCGGTTACTGTGCTTAATGCCACCACTTATTTATCGGTTGCCAGTTCTGCCAGCTTTATCCCGGTTTTCAGCATCGGCACCAGCAGTGGTATCGCCGCCAGTGATTTTGCAGCTAAAAAAGATACTTCTACCGCAGGTGTTAATCCTACAAATATTTTAACGGGTGATCTTGATGGTGATGGCAAACCGGACCTGGTCATTATCAATTCTGATAACAGCAATATTGCCCTATTCCTTAATACAAGCACAACGAGCACGATCAGTTTTGCCAGCCCCGTGATTATTTCTTCTGCCACCAATCCTTTTGCAGGCGCATTGGGCGACCTTGACGGCGATGGTAAGCTTGATCTTGCCGTAACGGAATTAAACAGCAATAACATAAATATTCTGCTGAATAAAAGTACCGTTGGTGTTTTAAATATGGGTCCTGCCAGTTATGGCAGCGGTCCTTTCACCGGTAATATTTTTGTTGCATCGGGTAGTCGCCCGATAGGTGTTAACATAGCAGATATAGATAATGATGGCAGGCCCGATCTGGTTGTCAGCAATACCAATTCCAACACTGCGTCCATTTTCCGGAATACCGGATCATCAGGCGGGCAATTGAGTTTTGCCGCAAGTGTCGATCTTGTTACCGGCACTTCGGTTGGCCCCTTTTTGATGCAGGTAGGAGATCTTGATGGGGATGGTAAACCAGACCTGGCAATAGGTGAGCAAGGCACCAATACCTCCATCGCTGTTTTCCGTAATACGAGTACCGCTGGTGCTATCAGTTTTGCTGCCAGGGCGGATATCGCGGTTGGATCAGCGCCATGGGGATTGGTAATGGGTGATTTAGATGGGGATGGCAAACCCGATCTGGCGGTTGCGAGTTACACTTCGAACACAATTTCTTTTTTCCGAAATATTTCTTTCATTGGCACTATTGCTTTTGCAGCTAAAACCGATATAGCAACAGCTAATCCATCTTATACTTTTGCGATCACTGATCTGGATGGTGATGGCAAGCCTGACCTCGCTGTTCCCAATTATACTTCCAGCTCTTTATCTATTTTTAGAAATACCAGCAGCCCGGGCACAATCACATTCGCCACCAGTTTCAGCCTTACTGCAAACAATAGCCCCGCCAATGTTACCGCAGCTGATTTCAATGGGGATGGAAAACCCGACCTGGCCGTTGCCAGCCGGCCTCCCAGTGGTAATAATACTTTCTCGATATACATGAACCAGGTGAAAGTACCGAAACTCACAGCGTTTACGCCGGCTTCTGCGGCCCAAAATGATACCGTGTTAATCAGGGGCAGTAACCTAACCGGTACTACCATCGTTAGTTTTGGAGGAACCGCTGCACTTTCCTTTACAATAAAGAATGACACTTTACTAGCAGCAAAAGTTGGTGCTGGATCTACCGGTAGTATCAGCGTTACAACACCCGGTGGTACCGCTGCGCTTACTGGATTTACTTTTTTACCTCCGCCTACCGTTGCTTCTTTTACCCCTTTATCCGGCACAACCGGCACGGTCATCAGGGTTACCGGTACCAATTTTGCCGGCGTATCCGCAGTAAGCATTGGCGGAACTGCGGCAGTTTCCTTTACCGTTCTGTCCTCAACTACTTTAACTGCGATCGTTGGTTCAGGTGCTACCGGAAGCGTTAGTATCACCACTACCGGTGGAACTGCCGGGCTTTCTGGATTCACCTATATTGTTACCGCTGCACCAACTATTTCTTCCTTTACCCCTTTATCTGCCACAACGGGTACGAATGTTATCATTACCGGTACCAATCTTTCCAGTATAATGGCCGTGAGCTTTGGGGGAACGGCAGCAGCTTCTTTCACTGTTTTTTCTTCAACCTCTTTAACCGCGGTGGTAGCCTCTGGTTCTACCGGAAGTGTTAGTATTACCACGGCCGGGGGAACAGTGTCTCTTTCCGGGTTTACCTATGTGCTTAGTCCGCCAACGGTTGCTTCATTTACCCCATTGTCTGCAACAACCGGCGCTACCATTACGGTTACCGGTTCAAATTTTGCGGATGTAACGGCAGTGAGCATTGGCGGAACAGCGGCTGTCACGTTCACAGTTCTGTCCTCAACTACTTTAACCGCTGTTGTGGGATCAGGCTCCAGTGGATTCATAAACATTACAACAGCCGGGGGAACCTCAGGGCTATCAGGCTTTACTTATTTTGCTGCGCCTGTTATTACATCATTCACTCCTTTATCAGCAACAACCGGGGCCACTGTTATCATAGCCGGTTCTAATTTTAATACAACCGCCGCAAATAATATTGTTTTCTTTGGCGCCACCCGGGCTACGGTTACAAACGCAAGTTCAGGCGGCATTACCGTAACCGTTCCATCGGGCGCAACGTATGCACCGATCACCGTATTGAATGCCGATTTATACTTATCCGGCGCCAGTGCTGCCAGTTTTGTACCAGTGTTCAGTCCTAAGGGCAGTGGTATTGCCGCTACTGATTTTGCGGCAAGAAAGGATACCTCTTCCGGGGGTACAAACCCTACCAATGTATTAACGGGTGATCTTGACGGAGATGGTAAACCGGACCTGATAATTATCAATTCCGACAACAGCAATATTGCTTTCTTCCTGAATACCAGTACAACGGGCGCAATCAGTTTTGCGAAGCCGGTAATTGTTTCTTCAGGTACCAATCCTTTTGCCGGCGCATTAGGCGACCTGGATGGTGATGGCAAACTGGACCTGGCAGTAACAGAATTAGGCAGCAGTAACATTAATATTCTGCTTAATAAAAGTACCGTTGGCGTTTTAAATATAGGACCCTCATCTTATGGCAGCGGTCAATTAAAAGGAAATATTTCTGTTACCGTTGGCAATCGGCCTATCGGTGTTTCCATCGCGGATATAGATGGAGACGGCAGGCCTGATATGGTAGTGACAAACACCAACTCCAATACAGTGTCTGTTCTACGCAATGCCGGAACAACTCCAGGCGGGCAATTGAGTTTTTACCCAAGTGTAGATCTGGTTACAGGTACTACTGTTGGGCCATTTTCCGTACAGGTAGGTGATATAGATGGGGATGGCAAACCGGATTTAGCCATTGCTTATCAATTTACAAACACTTATATCTCTGTTTATCGCAATACCAGTACTATCGGCAATATCAATTTTGGCAGCAAGATTGAGATCCAGGCAGGGTCAACACCATGGGGTCTGCTAATGGGGGATATAGACGGGGATGGTAAACCAGACCTGACAGTAGCCAGCTACACTTCCAATACAGTATCTGTATTCCGCAATACTTCTTCCACCGGAAGTATCAGTTTCGCTCCTAAAACAGATCTGGCGGTTACCAACCCGTCGTATACTTTTTCAATCGCGGATCTCGATGGGGATGGCAAACCCGATCTTGTTCTCACCAATTATACATCCAGTTCATTATCTATTCTTCGTAATACCAGTACTGCGGGAACCATCTCATTCGCTCCAAATGTGATCCTGGCTTCGGGTAATAGTCCAGGCAGTGTTGTTGCAGCAGATCTAAATGGAGATGGACGGCCCGACCTGGTGGTAACCAACCGGCCACCTTTGGGTGATAATACTTTCTCTATATTCATGAACCGGGCAAGCGTGCCTAAACTCTTAAGTTTCTCCCCGGCTTCCGGAGTACAAAATGACACGATATCTATTAAAGGGCGCAATTTAACAGGCACATCTGCTGTTAGTTTTGGCGGAGTTAATGCGGTATCCTTTATCGTGTTGAACGATACAACAATAAATGCTATACTGGGTTCTGGCAGTTCCGGTTATGTAACCATAAAGAAAAGCAGTGGGGCTGATTCAGCAGCTGGCTTTACCTATGGCGCACCTGAACTATTTCTCACCGTTCCCGGCAGGAGCAGTATGGTATTTGGTTCTTTCTTTGGCGCCTATTCGACCCTGCAGGATTTTTCCATCTCAGGTAAACGATTGATTGGCAATGTTACGATTACGCTTGCCGGCGCTCATTCAACCACTTCTTTGCTGAAGTTTACGATTTCTCCAAATACCACAGATAGTAGTTTCAGCGGTACCTATACAATCGCTCCAAAAAATAATGGGCTTGACTCAACAAAAATTAATGTACGCTACAGGGCCAATATAGTAGGAACCTTTATAGATACCATCCTTATTTCCTCTCCTAAAGCGGTAACCCGTATGATACAGGTAAGCGGAAGCAGCTGCGATTCTACGATCTTATTAACGCCGCTGATAAATAATTTTACCAAAGACACAACAGTTTGTATAAAGGATTCCATTGTACTTAAACCCATAATCAATTATAACTTCTACAGGTGGAGTACAACCGATACCAGCCGGAGCATTACGATAAAAGCATCCGATGCGTTTACGTTACAGGTGGCGATCACACCGGGCTGTTATTCGCTTTCTTCGGCAGTATTGAAAGTGATTAAAAATCTTAATCCTGTTCCTGTATTGGCCTTAGCGGGCGAAACCACCCTGGTCAGTTCCAATGCGGCTAATTACAGATGGTATTATAATAATTCGCTTGTGGCAGGTAATACAAGCAATACCCTTGTTGCCAATAAGATCGGCTTTTACGCGGTGGAAACCAGTTTGGATAAGGTTTGCTGGAACCTTTCCAATGATTTCCCGATTGTATTTATCAGTGCACCGCTGGTGAATGATTCGATAAGTATCAAAGCCTATCCGAATCCTTCTACATCAGGAACCTTTAATATAGTGGCTACTTTGCAAAGACCTACCAATGTAGTGGCCAAAGTAACGGTTACGGATGTAAACGGTGTGGTGTTGCTGCAAACCAACAAATTCATCTTCTTCGGCAGAGAGATCAAAATACCGATCACCCTTACCGCGAAGGGAACTGTGTTTGCCAAACTGGATGTGAATGGAGATATAAAAACCGTAACGGTTATTCTACAATAGTAAAGTAACACAAGATGACAAGGAAGTATTTCAATATTTGTATATTTTTTTTAGCGGGTGTTCTGCTATTTGGCGGGTGTCAGAAGGGATCCGATTCATCGGCTACCCCTACGCCAACGCCTACCCCAACTACCCCAACCACAACCGTAAAGACCTGTATCATCTCAGGTGTATCGCAGCGTAACAGCGGGGCAAAGGCCGAGTTTGCCATTACGGTTTCCTATGATGCCAACCTGAGTACCACGAAGATTTCTGTGTATGACAGCGCCAGCAATGCCAACATTTATTCTACTTCTTTTACCTATGCTGCAGCAGATTCTATACGGTTAGACCAGTATGAGTATATGAAACTTGATGCCAATAAACGGGTGGTACTTTTTATCACAAAATCGGATATGTCTGACCCGGTAAATTCGGATAATTACCGTTATGAATATATTTATAATACAGGCGGGTATCTCATTACCAAAAACCTCTACGTTAATGGATCTGCCATTGCCAATTATGCTACATCGTATACATATACCAATAACCTCCTCACCAGTTGTATAATGTCAGCGCCCAGTTCCGGCGGCCTCAAAGTACTGGATGCCACGCTTACCTATGATGTTACCTTGTCACCAAAGACAATGATCTATACTTTCCCCGATGCTTTTGAAAGCTATTATTTCACTGCCGCATTAAATTTCGGAAGCCGTCCAGCTAACCCCTTAACGCGGGTGGTTACCAGGTTATATAATCCCGGCAGTGGCGCCTTGCTGGATACCTGGACCACCAACTACAGTGGCTATACCATAGATGCCAATGGTTATCTCTCCGCCGGCACCGCCGCAGGAGATCTCCAGCAGGGTATGGCTTCTTTTTATGGAAAAACGTATTTCACGTATCAGTGCCAGTAGGAAGAGGCGTGTGTGATAAGGCGTAAGGGATAAGTAAAAAACAATCTACTTACCCCTTACGCCTTATGACTTTGACCTTCTTATCCCGGCATCCTCGAAATATACTTTTCGATCTCCTTTACCTGGTCGAGCACCTGTTTGGTTTTGGGTTTGCAGGCTTTGGCCCTGCGGAAGAAATCTTTGGCCGCTTTGAATTCTCTTTTGTTCATGAATATCTGGCACATGCTCAGGTAAGCAACGGCTTCGCTCTCTTTATCGGGTATACCGGCACGGATGGCGGCACGGATATAGCTTTCGCCCTGTTTCAGATCGCCACGCTGCATGGCCATCATGCCCAATTGTAATTTATTTGCACCCTCGGCTTCGGGCATGGGTGAACCGAGTTCATTGCTTTTCTTAAGGTGTTTTTCAGCGCTGTCAAAATCCTGCTCCATCATGGCAAGATTACCCTTGATGGTATAGTAGGTTGACCGTACCGGCTTGTATAAAAGCCCGGGATACCAGATGGTGCCCAATATTCTTTTTACCTCTTCTATATTACCCGCTTCCATCGGCTCCTGTATCAAACGCATAGGTCCGATAAAAAAATGGCTGGCCAGGGCGATCACCCCAACAAAATACAGGATAAAAGAAGGCCAGAACCCGCTGTAAATATTGATCGCAATGGCCAGCGCAATAGACAGCAACCCCAGCCAGAAACGGTATTTGATAAGTATGTTATAGAATTTCATAGATGATTTTTTTGGGAGGGCAAAGATAAGGTTAGTTCATGGATCATGGCTGCTCACTATGAACTATGATCCGGGCCTCAGAACTTCGCATCATTCACCTCTATCCAATACCCATCCGGATCATTCACCCAGATCTGTTTTACACCGTCTACACGGGTAGTGATCACGCCGGGTTCGGCTTTGGAATTATAGAAGTTGATATGCCAGGGTTTCAGTTTTTCCAGGAACTCGGGTACCGAGGGTACGCTGAAACACATATGGTTATTGAGAAAGTATTCTTTGGGCTTATCGGCTCCCTGTATCACGTGCAGGGCAACACCCGGGGCAATGCTGTACCAGGCATGTTTTCCATCATGAAAAGGTTCGGGTATCGTATCCAGCTGGAACACCCCACTGTAAAATTTCATGCTCTTTTGCAGGTCAACCACGAAGATGGCCTGGTGGTTAAGACGCGCCTTTGACTGGCCCGCAACAGATAGGGTAAACAGGACAGCAATCGCTGCAATCATTCTTTTCATATGGCTTGTTTCAGCCTTAAAAATAGCGATTGTGATACGTTAACGATCCAACTGGCATAATTTTTTGACTCAATCCCCCCATGAACACCTCTCAATTTTACGATAAAGCCGTTACCTGGGCCATCAGCGCCGGCCCGAAAATATTGGTAGCGGTCATTATTTTTTTCGCCGGCCAGTGGTTTATCAGGCTATTACGCAAGCTGATGCACCGCTCACTCGAGCAGAAACAGTTTGCCCCTTCTTTACGGCCATTCCTCGTGAACCTTCTCTTTACTTCGTTACAGGTGTTGCTTGTAATTGCCATTATGCAGATACTGGGCATACAGATGACGGTTTTTGCTGCTGTCTTGGCTTCGTTTGGCGTAGCCATAGGATTGGCGCTTTCGGGTACCCTGCAGAATTTTGCCAGCGGCATCCTCATCCTCATGCTGAAACCCTTCCAGGTGGGGGATAATATTGCGGCGCAGGGTGAAACGGGAACGGTATCTTCTATCCAGTTATTCTATACGGTGGTCACTTCGTTCGATAATAAGGCGCTGATCATACCCAACAGCAAACTCTCCAATGAACTGATCGTGAATCTGAGCCGTGCAGGCACCAGGCGCCTGGATACGGTGTTGGAAATGCCTTTTTCTGTTCCCTACGACCGCCTTAAACCAGCAATTGAAGCAACAATACAGAATAATAAAGCCATTCTTAAAGATCCTGCTTCCCGTATTGGTATTTCAGAAATGAGGGGGGATGGATATTCCGTTATGATCAATCTATGGCTGCCTGCACATGGCTTCGAGGATGAGAAGATGTTCTTTAATGAGGCGCTGCTGGTAAGCCTTCTCGGTCTCGGTATTAAATTACCTGAACCCTAAGTTTTCTCCCGTTTCCATTGTTATCGTTGGCTGTTTGACCCTGAAACTATATTTTTGCCCACCTTCGCTGAAGCTTCGGTGGGCGAAGCCCATCCGAAAGAGGGCCTTGCCCTCCGAAGCCTCAGCGAAGGAGGGTCCCGTAGTTCAATGGATAGAATAGAAGTTTCCTAAACTTTAGATACAAGTTCGATTCTTGTCGGGACCACTTAACTCACCCCAGCCCCTCTCTGCTGCGCAAAGAGGGGTTTGTTTTTCAATGATTTCTTAGTTGCTTCATGGTTACCCCATTTTACCCCTGGAAAGATGAGCAAAAAGTGAGCATTATTTTTAAGGCACTGTGCTCACCTTTTTCTTCGTATAACCAAAATCAGGACTAAACACCCCCATTTGCTTGACCAACCTTTTTATTGTAAATTTGTTATATGTACACCAAGGAGCAAATATTGGACTTACTCAGCCGGAAAAAACCTGAATTGCAAGGGCGTTATCCTATTTCTGAATTGGGAATATTTGGATCCTACGCTCGCGGCGACTATAATGAAAATAGCGATATTGACATACTGGTTGATTTTAATGGTCGCATTGGTATCGGGTTCATCAAATTGGCGCACGAATTAGAAGACCTATTCAAACAGAAAATTGATCTTGTTTCCCGCCGGGCGATTAAGCCCCGTTATCTTCCTTTCGTGGAAAAAAGCCTGATACATGTCTGAAAGGGATATTCCGTCATTGCTTCAGGACATTCTCGAAGCCATCGGCAATATAAAGGATTTTACCAGGGGTATAACTCTTGACATCTATCTGGGAGATCTTAAAACCAAGCACGCTGTAGAACGGAATTTTGCAATTATAGGAGAAGCAGTGGCAAGAATTGACAATCCTTTTAGAGACAAATACCTTCTGTTGACTGGCGAGAACTGAAAGATTTCAGGAACATCATTGTCCATGATTATTTTGGAATTGATGATACGATAGTATGGGACATAATTCATGTAAATCTGGACCAACTGCAAAAAGAAATTCTTCTTATCCTGAAATCTGTATCCTAAACACTGAAGAAAGAACGCAAGGGGAGTTCGACACCCCAGTCGTGCAACTACTCAATAAACATTTTCGACATCATTGAGTAATAGAGATCCAGGTCTAATGGTTGTTATCAAAGATCGGAAGAACCCAGTTTGAAAGCAAATCACAACATGGCCTGCCCAATGAACCCATATGTAATGGTTGTTATCAAAGATCGGAAACATCGTTTACAAAATAAATACCCCGCCAACCTGTAACTTTTTCCCAAAACATAGGTTTTGATTGTAAATCAAGAGCTATGAGGATGTTACGTGGAGTGTTTATATGGATGGGTTTGCTGGCTACGCAGGGGCTGTACGCTCAGACAACAATTAGTGGGCAGGTCATAGACGATCATAAATTACCCATCGCGGGTGTGCCGGTATCCCTGCTGCGAAAGGACTCTGTAGTTCTAAAAACCGCACTCAGTAATGATGCAGGCAGGTTTATCATCACACAGGCAGGCGATGGAAATTACCTGATATTGTTAAACGCCGTTGGATTTAAAAAACAATATCTTACTGTTACTATTAGCAACCAGCCGGTAACGCTTGCAGTGATACAATTGCAACAGGCTGCAAAAGAACTTGCTGCCGTAACTATCACTTCGGCAAAACCGTTTACAGAACAGAAAATTGACAGGACCGTTGTTAATGTGGATGCATTGATCTCCAATTCAGGTTCCAATGCACTGGAGGTGCTGGAAAAAACGCCCGGTGTAATGGTTGATGAAAATGGCGGCATCACGCTGAAAGGAAAAGCGGGTGTACTGATACTGATAGACGACAAGCCCACTTACCTGTCTGCGGCAGACCTGGCCACCTATCTCAGGTCGCTGCCCTCCTCGGCACTGGATAAAATCGAGTTGATGGATAACCCCCCTGCCAAATACGATGCCGCAGGTAATGGTGGTGTGATCAATATCAAAACAAAAAAATCGAAGGCCAAAGGTTTTAATGGATCCGTGTCGGCCAGCGTTGGCCAATCTGTATATGCACGCACAACAGAGAGTGCAAATTTTAATTATTATACAGGTAAAGTAAATATGTTTTTAAATGCCGGCTACAGCATACAGAAGAATTTTCGGGAGCTGCAGGTCGACCGTACTTATTTTAATTCAGCCGGGCAGCTCACCAGTGATTTCAGGCAAACCAATTATTTCACACCTGTGAACAGGAGCCCAAACATAAAGGTTGGTTTTGATCATTATATATCTCCCAAAACCACCTGGGGGCATCGTGTACACCGGTTCGCTTTCAAACAGAGACGAGTACCGGCCCACTTTCAGTTATGTGTACAATGCAACGGGATCGATCGACTCATCCATTGCCGCAAATAATACCAGTACCAGTTTCTTTAACAAGTACGGAGTTAACCTGAACTACACACACAAATACGACAGTTCAGGAAAAAAAGCGTTGAGTTTTGACATGGATTATATCCATTATTCATCGGGCGCCAATCAATCATTCCTGAACAGCACCTATGCAGCCGGCGGAAGCATGAAAAGCAGCCAGCAGATCTCGGCACAGTTACCATCGCATATTTCCATTTATGCTGCAAAGACCGACTACACACAAGTGCTGGCTGGCAAGGTAAAAATGGAAGCAGGTTTGAAATCAAGTTATGTGACGTCGGATAATGAAGCAAACTATTTTAATGTGATCAGTGGTGTGAGCAGCATTGACTACAACAATACCAACCACTTTGTTTATAAAGAGAACATCAATGCTGCTTACCTGAATTTCAACAAAGAATTCCACCGCTTCTCTTTACAGGCAGGTTTGCGGGCAGAAAATACCAATGGCAACGGGCACCAATTGGGTAATGCTTACAAACCCGACTCGGCTTTTATCCGGCAGTATACCAGCCTGTTTCCCATAGCGTTTGTTTCGTATAAACTGGATTCGGCCGGGGATAATTTACTGAACCTGTCTTATGGCCGGCGTATAGACAGGCCCAATTACCAGGATCTGAATCCGTTTGTTTTTATCCTGGATAAGTTCACGGCATTTGTGGGCAACCCGTTTTTGCGGCCCCAGTTCTCCAACGATTTTAAAGTAGCGTATACACATAAAAACATATTCACCATCAGCGCGCAATACATCCACACCGCAGACGTACAGATTGAAACGATCGAGCAAAGCGGCAGTGTGTTTATCAGTCGCACCGGCAATATCGGCAAATGGGATTACCTGGTACTGAGTGTCAATTCCACACTGCATCCGGCAAAATGGTGGACAATCAACACCTATGCCGACCTGTTTAACTACCAGGTATACAGCGGGCAGTTGTATACGGGGTATATTCAAACAAAGAGCCCGTATTTCTTTGCGCAGGTAAACAACCAGTACACTTTGGGTAAGGGATGGAGCGCGGAAGCTAGCGGCTTTTATTGCTCGCCCCGGCAGCAGGCGCAGTTCAACAAAATCGCTTTCGGTCAATTTAACCTGGGTTTGCAAAAGAAGTTCTGGAATAACCAGGCCTATGTTAAACTGGCCGCCCGTGATATCTTTAACACGAATACCTCAACTGGTTTCATAACCAATATACCCAATGTAATTGCGCATTATGCCAACCAGTTTCACAACCAGGCGGTTATTTTATCGTTCACGTATAGTTTTGGCAAGCAGTCGCAAACAGAAAAAAGAAAAGTGGGCAGCGCTGATAGTGAGGCGGGAAGGGCCGGGAATTAATTTATTCCGTTACTTGTACTAACCAGTTTTTCGCGTTCAGTCTTTTTAATACGATAATAACAATAACTACGAACAGGATGCCGGCAACTGCTTCTGCCAGCAGCATGTATTTGCTATTGTATTTGTCATGCGCCCATCCATCAAAAACAGTCATATACATAACGGGTATATTACCGATGGATGAGAGCAACGAAAATTTCGTGGCCACATTTTTTTTACCGATTGCATACAATACCACCGCAGAAAACGCCGCATATACCAATCCTGTTCCAAATGTATAAACCATTACCCCACTTATATACACCCATGGACGATAGGGCATCAGGGCCATGATAAGGGGAACCAGCGCACAAAATAAACCACAGCTTAAATAAGCAAACCAAACACCCTTCCTGTCTGCCAGGTAACCGCCCGCCACACAACCCACTGCACTCAGCAGGCCGCTTAATACCCCGGTTACCAGGGCAACCGTATCAGCGCCCGTTTTCCAGTCGTCTGCAATAGCCGCCCATACATTAGCTGCCGCACCTGTACCTATCGGCAGCAGGATAAGAATGATCACAAAAAGCGTTAGCGGCACTTTCAGCATCGCAAGCACATCTTTACCTATCAGTGTTATTTCATGCAGTACTGAGTTTTGTTTTTGGTAATGTATATCCTTTATCAAAAAAATAACCAATGAAAATATAACCGATGCCACACACAATACTATCCCGGCTATCAACAAACTATAATGCTCTGCGAGCCATAGTCCTGCACCACCCCCCAATCCCACACCTACCAGGCCGCCTGCCTGGTACCAGCCGGCCGCTATGCCTTTATTCTTTTCCTCTATCCGTTTGGCCATAAACCCATTTACAGGCAATAGGGTAAATGTTCCCGCCACCTGTGATACAAAGACGGCGACCGAAATGATCAAGCCGCTTTTCACATCAAGTGGCAGGATACTGATCAGGAGGATAGCTGCCATAGAGCCCGATAAACCAATCCAGTACCATTTGTGCAAACTGAGTGAGAGATCAACAATCGGTCCCCACAAAAATCGCCAGACGTTGGCAAATACAGCCAGGGCAACAATACCGGCTGTAGCCGACACAGAGAACCCATTGTGCGCTAACAGGTAGGGCAAAGCGATCGACACATATCCCTGGCTAAGACCAGCATGAATCACGAGAAAAAATATATAGAATGGCCTGGTTACTGTTTTTTCCGGCATGGTTGGTTGTTGTTATACTACCGGTTGCTTCTTAACCATTTTTGAGGCGATAAAGGCAAACAGGCCCAGTATCAGGCCGCATACGATACCCACTACAGGGCCCGTGCATAACATGAGCAGGCGCGGGTGGTTGTTCATTGGCATAGTAGCCATCATGGCCGCTTCCTTTGCGTGGTGGGCTATATAGGGGCCATACAATAAAATATGTACCGCAGTGATCCAGATACAATTTACCAGGCTTACTAAAAAGCCATGTAAAAAATAACTTCCACTACAATTTTTTGCGATCAGGTAAGCGCAGACAATAAAAATAACCAGCCATAAAACCGGTTCTATGTTTGAGGGAACAATATATACTGTGGCAAAAGCCATGGCCAGGCCAAATAAGGACAGGCTGAAAATAAGTTTCCAGTTCATGTGTTTGGTTTTGGTTGATTGGCTAATTTATCGAAATTAATTGGATAACACACACCTGGCTTATTGAAAAACCCCTATCACTGCCATTCAACAACCAAGCTGAAAAGTGATAAGGGTTTACGAATTGCTGATAACGGATATCAGTATTTAAAATTTCCTTTGAAGTTCTTTTTGAATTCTATAAAATCAGGAATAGATACATTGGCCACATAGCCGTTATTGGGATGGAAATGAATATACTCCTGGTGATAATCTTCCGCTGCATAAAATTTTGCAAACGGCACTACCTGTGTCACGATCTTTTGTTTGTACTGGCCCTGCACTCGTTTGATCTCAGTTTCTATGACTTTCTTTTCCGCATCATTCCGGTAAAAGGCCGCGGAACGGTATTGGGTGCCTACATCATTGCCCTGCTTGTTGAGCTCAGTAGGGTCCATACTGGCAAAAAAAGCGGCTACCAGTGTTTCATAAGAGATCTGTGCCGGATCATAAAATACTGCCACGGTTTCTGCATGACCGGTTTTGCCACTGCATACGGTTTCGTAATCGGGGTCCTTTACATTGCCGCCTGAGTAGCCGGATACGGCATCGCGTACGCCTTTGAGGCTCTGGAACACGATTTCTGCATGCCAGAAACAGCCTTCGGCAAAGTACGCCACCGCTTCATTGGAAGAAGGGCTTTGTTTATCCGGCAACGGGATCTTTATGTTTTGTGATTGTACGCAGGAAGCGAAAAGGATGATGAATAATGTTGAGAGTATTGTTTTCATTTTTTAGTTTTGAGATGTTAGTTTTTCGAACTCGTTGGTGCCTTCCCTCCCTCCGGTACGAAAATGAGCGCCGCTGAGTTCATGCAATAGCGCTTGCCGGTGGGAGCGGGGCCATCATCGAAAACGTGGCCGAGGTGCGAGCCGCTTTTGCTGTCTACTACCGCCCAACGGGTTTCGCCGAAGCTGTTGTCTTTTACCAGTCGCACGGCATCCGGATCGATGGGCGCATAAAAGCTGGGCCAGCCGGTGCCTGAATTGAATTTGGCCTCTGAACTGAAAAGAGGTTGCAGGGTGGCCGCAGAATAGTAAGTGCCTTTTTCGTAAAAATGATCATACTTACCGGTTCCGGCACGTTCGGTGCCCTCCTGCCGGAGAATATAGTACTGGTCGGAGCTAAGCCGGGCTTTCCATTGTGCATCCGTTAACTGCATCGGAAAAGCTGTTTTACCGGTGGCCGTTGGCGGGTCAGGATATTTTTTTGATTGAGCCATACTGCATTGCAGGCTCAATACCCCTAGGATGAGGAGTAATCCCAAAGAAGAATTGCGTTTGTTTGGCATAAAATGAAGTTTACTTTGATATACTTACGATATTAGTAACCCGTGTGGATGTGAATTTGTTTTAACAATATTGTATTTTTTTGTTAACCCTGCCCGCCCACCCGCAGACCGGGGCCGGTAGGTTTTGGTTTCTAAATATACTGATGTTCCCAGGAATCAGGATCTGCCCACCGTTGCGGATTAATCTGTATATTTCACATACAATACTAAACTTCCTTGCCATGGAGAAAAAACAACCCGCTACCACTATGCAAAACCGCCGGGGTTTTGTAAAACAGGGCCTGCAGGCCGCTGTTGCTTTTACCATTATTCCCCGTTTTGTAATGGGTGGCAAAGGCTACCTCCCTCCCAGCGACCGTATCAACCTTGGTTTTATCGGCACCGGTAAACAGGGTAAGATCCTCTTAAATTATTTTAAAGGCATTGCCCAAACCGTTGCGGGTGCTGATATCGATAAAACCAAGCTGGCTGCCGGCAAGGCGCTGGCAGAGAAATATTATGCCGATGCCTCAGGCAAAGAAACCTACAAAGGCTATACACCCTATTCCGATTTCAGGGAACTGCTCGACAGGAAAGATATTGATGCCGTAGTAATAGCCACACCCGATCACTGGCATGCGGTGATGGCCATCATGGCCGCCAATGCCGGCAAACACGTGTATTGCGAAAAACCAATGGCGCATACAGTGGTTGAGGGCCGCGCGATGGTTACGGCCATGAAAAAGAATAATGTGGTGATGCAGACCGGCAGCATGCAACGCTCATGGGAGAAATTCCGTACGGCGGTGGAACTGGTGCGTAACGGGTATATCGGTACCGTTAAAGAGGTACAGGTAAATGTGGGCGACCCCGGTATTGCTTACGATCTGCAACCCATGCCCGTTCCCCAATACCTGGATTGGGAAGCCTGGGTGGGACCTGCTGCGATGAACCCCTATAACCCCGAACTGGCCCCGCCAATTGAACAGGATATTTACCCGCACTGGCGCAATTATAAAGACTATGGCGGCGGCATCCTGAGCGACTGGGGTGCGCATATGTTCGACATTGCACAATGGGGACTGGACATGGACCGCAGCGGCCCGGTTAGATTTTTCCCTCCAACAGATGTCAACGCCAAACGAGGGTTGACCATGATCTATGAAAATGGGATTGTGATGAAGCATCTTGATTTTGGCAGGGGCTGGGGCGTGAAATTTATTGGCGATAAAGGCACATTGAATATCAGCCGCGACTATTTAGACAGCGATCCGGCCAATATCGTAACGGCTACGCTGGGACCAAATGCAGTGAGGGTTTATAACAGTCCCGATCATTATAAGAACTGGCTGGAATGCATCAAGACCGGCAAACAACCGATCTGCGATGTAGAAACGGGGCACAGGAGCAGCAGTTTATGCGCCCTTGCCAACATCGCGTACTGGACCAGGCGGCCATTGGATTGGGATCCGAAAATGGAACAGTTTACCAATGATGCCGAAGCGAATAAGCTTTTGAAGCCTGCATTGAGAGGCAAATGGAAGCTGGTTTAGTTAGTGTCTGTTCATCAACCATTCTTTCAATTCAGCAAAAGAAGCGTCCATTTTCACACTTTGCTTTTCTTTTGTAAACAGGTACTCCGCAGATGCAGGCACGGGTATCTTTTTACCCGTCATAGCCTCCACTGTTTCGGGAAATTTTACGGGATGCGCTGTTTCCAGGAAGATCCCCTTTTCTTTTGGGTGCTGTTGCAGGTATTGATCCAGTGCATAATACGCCACTGCACCATGCGGGTCCAGCGTGTATCCGTATTTTTTATACACTTCCCCGATCGTTTGTTTCGTGATCGCATCACTCACCGTATAGCCTGAAATGATCTCTGTGATATCAGCATAGTTATGCTGAAACAGTTCCAGCACCCGCACAAAATTACTGGGGCTGCCTACATCCATGGCGTTGGAAATAGTTGGCACGGGGGCTTTCGTATGATATATACCGGTTCGTAAATAATCCGGAACTGCATCATTTACATTACAGGCTGCAATAAAATGTTTTACCGGCAACCCCCCTGCATGCGCCAATAACCCCGCACAGAGATTGCCGAAGTTTCCACAGGGTACGGATATCACGGGCGCTTGTTGCGTTTCTTTCCAGTGCCGATAGGCAAAAAAATAATACAATTGCTGCGGCAGCCACCTGGCCACATTAATGGAATTGGCTGATGTGAGTTGTAATTTTTTATGGAGATCCGCATCCATGAATGCGTCTTTTACCATGGCCTGGCAATCATCAAAACTCCCTGTTATTTCAAGGGCAGTTATGTTTTGTCCGCAGGTAGTGAGTTGCAACTCCTGAACCGGGCTTACTTTACCTGATGGATAGAGTATCACCACATCAACTCCTTCCACTCCAAGGAATCCATTGGCTACGGCTCCGCCGGTATCGCCGGAAGTGGCTACCAATACGGTGATCTTTTCTTTTTGCTGATGCGAAAAATAGCCAAGGCAACGGCTCATAAACCTGGCACCCACATCTTTAAAAGCAAGTGTTGGGCCGTGAAAAAGTTCGAGCGCATAGCTATTATCGCTTACGGGTATCAATGGAAAAGGGAAGTCGATGGTTTCGGAAACGATAGTATAAAGTGTTTCTTCATCTATGGTGTTGCCTGTATAGGGCCGCATGATGCTGTAAGCGAGAGCCTGTTTTGAATAGTCCTCAATATGTTGGATGATGTGTGGATCAATGGTTGGTATGGATTCGGGGAAGTATAAACCTTTATCAGGCGCCTGGCCATGAATGGTCGCGTCTTTGAAACTGACGGGGGGAGTGGATTTGTTTAGGCTGAAGTAGTTCATATATTTTTTGCCACAGAGCACTGAGTTACAGAGGCACTGAGTTAGTTGGTGAATATGATGCCGGTTTGATTGATGGTGGTTACGTAGATATGGTGTTCGAGACCCAGTTTTTCATACACACTGTGCATTTCCTGTTCAATCGCTTTGGCCGTAGCTTCCTCTTTACTAAGCATGAAGATAGATGGACCGGAGCCGGAAATACCCCCGCCCAATGCACCCGCTTCCTTGCTTCTCTGTTTAATAGTATCGAAGCCCGGGATGAGGATACTTCTCACCGGCTCTATCAATACATCTTCCAATGAGCGGCCGATCAGTTCGTAATCGCTTTTCAATAACCCGGCTACCAATCCGGCAATATTGCCCCATTGACGGATGGCATCTTTTAAGAGGATCCCCTGTTTTAAAATGCTTCGGGCATCCGCCGTTCTCACTTCTATTTGCGGATGTACAATGGTTACATATAATTCAGGTGCGGCAAGTTGTACAATATCCAAAGGAAAAATAGAACGGATCAGGGTAACCCCGCCATAGATACAGGGCGCAATATTATCTGCATGTTTTACACCTGACGCAAGTTTCTCTCCATTCATCGCAAAACGAACCAGGTCCTCTTTGCTGAAGCGGTCATTCAATAAGCGGTTGGCCGCCACAACCGCCCCCGCCGCACTGGCCGCACTGGAACCAACACCACTTCCCGGTTTGATGTATTTGCAGATCCGAAGTTCAAGTCCCTGTTCCAGATCCACTTCTTCCAGCATCGCCAATAAAGCGGCACCCGCCACATTCTTTTCAGGATCGGTAGGAAGCCCGTATGCATCTTCATTAATAATAGTAATACCCGGTTTATCTGTGAAACAGATACTCATTTTATCATAGGGATCGTTCACGGCAAAGCCCAGCACATCAAACCCGCAGACCATGTTTGCAACAGTTGCTGGTGAAAGCACGGTGACCCTCCCTGGCCCCCCCTGAGAGGGGGAGGGCTTTCTATGATGAGTTCTATTCATACTAATTAATTTCCCCCCCTCCCAGGGGGGATCAAGGGGGGTGAGGGCGGGTCAGCGCCCGACCCTTATAATATCTGCAAATACCCCCGACGCCGTTACATCCGCTCCCGCGCCTGCACCTTTAACCACTAAGGGCTGTTCAGGATAACGGTCAGTATAAAACAAAACGAGGTTATCCTTTCCATAGAGATGATAAAAATCAGATTCAGAAGGGATATGCCTCAGTCCAACGGATGCCTTCCCGTTTTCATAGGCTGCCACAAATTTCAGCTTACATTTTTTGGCTACCGCTTCTTCATATAATTTTTTGAAATGCGCTTCCTGTTTTTCCATCTCTGTATAGAAATCTTCCACACTTCCCTCAAAGCAGGAGGCGGGCAGAAAATATTGGTTAGTGATATCTTCCATTTCAATTTGCTGACCGGCCTCACGCGCGAGAATCATGATTTTACGCATCACGTCGGTGCCGCCAAGATCAAGGCGCGGGTCCGGTTCCGTATATCCCTCTGCCTGTGCCTGGCGTACTACCTGTGAAAAAGGTTTGGTGCCGTCATAATTATTAAACACAAAATTGAGGGTGCCGGAAAGTACGGCCTGGATCTGGTTTACTTTGTCGCCGCTCCGCAGCAGGTCGTTCAGGGTACCTATTACCGGTAACCCCGCTCCTACATTGGTTTCGAAGAGGAACATGGCATTAAATTCTCTCGACAAGGATTTCAGTTTCTGGTAAACGGAATATTTGGAAGATGCGGCTATCTTATTACAGGCAACAACGGATATGCTTTTTTCAAGCAACGAACCATATACAGTTGCCACTTCTGCGTTGGCGGTTACATCTACAAATACGCTGTTACGCAAATTCTTTTCAATAATGCGCTGCACAAAGTCATGAATATTGCCCGATGATGCCTGCTGCAGATCGTCCTTCCAGCAATCAAGGTTAACGCCTTCTTCATTGATCAATATTTTTTTACTGTTTGCCAGGCCGATGATCTGTATCTGCAAACGCAGATGATCCTGCAGGTATTGGAGCTGTTTCTGTATCTGTCCCAATAATTTTCCGCCTACATTACCGGTACCCGCTATAAATACATTGAGCTGCTTATAGCTGGTCTCGAAAAATTCTTCGTGTAATACATTGATGGCTTTTTTTACATCCGTCTCCGATAATACTGCCGAGATATTTTTTTCGGATGAGCCCTGTGCGATGGCCCGTACATTGATACCGTTACGCCCGAGCACGCCAAACATTTTACCGCTGATACCCGGATGGCTCTTCATCTGTTCGCCTACAAGCGCTACAATGGATAACCCGTCTTCCACTTTCAGCGGATCTACTTTGCCGGTTTCTATTTCGTATCCGAATGCTTTATCAATAGATTTTTTTGCTTTTGTGGTATCAGATTCATTAATACCAACACAAATAGAGTGCTCTGATGAACTCTGTGTGATCAGGATCACATTCACACTCTCATTAGCCAATGCCTCGAACAGTCTTTTAGAAAACCCGGGGATACCAATCATGCCGCTTCCTTCAAGACTAAGCAGGCTGATCTTATTGATACTGGAAATGCCCCTGATAAAACTATCCGTTACTGCCGATTCGTTTTCTATCAGCGTGCCGTATTCACTGGGAGCAAATGTATTCTTGATCCATACCGGAATATTCCGGCTCATGACCGGTTGTATGGTGGGTGGATAAATGATCTTAGCACCGAAATGCGAAAGCTCCATAGCTTCCTGGTATGAGATCCGCTGAATGCATTTGGCGTTTTGCACAAGTCGCGGGTCGGCCGTCATCATCCCACTTACATCGGTCCATATTTCCAGCACGCTTGCCTGCGTGGCAGCTGCGAATATGGCGCCTGTGTAATCAGAACCACCACGGCCCAGGGTGGTGGTATTGCCATTTTCATCACTCGAAATAAAGCCCGGAACAATATATAAGGGATGCGGATTCTTAACAAGAAACTCCTGTATCTTCTTTTCGGTAAAAGCAAAGTCTACAGTGGCATTGCCATGATTTGCATTGGTCGTGATCAGCTTGCGTGCATCTATCCATAACTGGTTTACCTGGAGCGACTGGAACTTTGCCGATACCATCATAGAAGAAAGCAGTTCACCATAACTTACGATCCGGTCCCTGGTGCGGGGAGATAATTCGCCCAGTAAAAAAACACCGTCGCAGATGCCTTCGAGATCATTGAACTGTTGTTTTAGTAAACTCAGGGTAGCGCTCTGTTGCTGAATAGGCAATAATGCACGAACTGCATCCAGGTGCCGGTTCTCCATTTCTTTCAAGAGGTCCTTATACTTCTCATCTGCTATTGCTGCCAGGCTGCCGGTTTTCAATAATGCATCTGTTACACCGCCCATGGCCGAGATTACCAGCACAATGGATTCTTCCTGTAAGGCGGCATGTACAATATCTGCCACCTTATTTATATTGTCTGCGTTGGCAACAGAGCTGCCGCCGAATTTAAATACCTGCATATATCAATTCTTTACTCCCCTAAGAGATTTCCTAATTACCTATTCCCAATTATCAATATCCTACTCACACCAAATACCCAAACAAGTTATCTCCTGATTTTAACTCAGTATAATTGATATGGTAACGATCCATGTTCTGAACCAGTATTTCATAATCACATTTTGATTGCAGTTCAATGCCAACCAATGCAGGTGCGGTGTCTTTGTTATGCTTTTGCATATACTCGAAACGGGTAATATCATCATTGGGTCCGAGTACCTGGTTTACAAACTCTTTCAGTGCGCCCGGTCTTTGTGCAAAGCGGACGAGGAAATAATGTTTAAGGCCCTCATACTGGAGCGATCTTTCTTTTATTTCCTGCATCCGGTCAATATCATTGTTACCGCCGCTAACGATACAGACTATATTCTTTCCCCTGATTTCTTCTGCATAATCGTCCATAGCTGTGATAGCCATAGCGCCCGCAGGTTCTGCTACAATGGCTTCTTCATTATATAATTTCAGGATAGTGGTACAGATCTTACCTTCTGGTACCAGGTGAAGATCATCCAATACCGTTTTACAAATTTCGTATGTGAGGTTACCTGTTCTTTTTACAGATGCCCCATCAACAAAACGTTCTATATTATCGAGTGTTACAGGGTGACCCGCCTTGAATGCTTCGTACATAGAAGGTGCGCCTTCGGGTTCTGCACCGATCACTTTTGTTTTGGGTGAAAAGGTTTTGAAGAAAGATCCCACGCCTGCACTCAACCCGCCGCCGCCAACAGGCACAAAGATGAAATCAATATCAGGTTGATCTTCCAGTATTTCCATACCCACGGTTGCCTGGCCCTCAATAATACGCAGGTCATCAAACGGTGGAATAAAACTTAAGCCGTTTTCTTCTGTGTATTGTTTCGCGGTTATCGAGCAATCATCATAGGTATCGCCTGTGAGCCTCACTTCAATAAATCCTTCCCCAAACATTTTTGTTTGGGAAACTTTTTGATTGGGCGTAATGATGGGCATGAATACCACGCCTTTTACATTCAGTTTTTTGCAACTGTATGCAAAACCCTGGGCATGGTTACCCGCGCTGGCGCAAACCACGCCCTTCTTTAATTGCTCGGGGGGCAGGCTGCTCATCATATTATAGGCACCCCGCAGTTTGTAGGAACGAACCACCTGCAGGTCCTCTCTTTTCAGGAAAACATTGCATTGGTATTTACGCGATAAGTTATGGTTATACGTAAGCGGTGTCCTGATCACTACTTTTTCCAGTCGCTTTTTGGCGGCCTGGAAATCGAGGGTTAGGGAGGTTGTTGTTTGCATAGAAATTAATTATTCTCGGGGCGGAGGCTTCTCACGGTCTTGCCTGCCTGCCACATTTCACTTTCCTGCAGTTCTTTTAATTCTGCATTCAGTTTCTCACGATAATCGGGTTTGCTGTTGCTCTCGATAGATTTTGCGGCCTCTTTGCCGGCTGCCACGCTATCATATAATTCTGTAAATACAGGTAAGGTTGCATCCCGGAATTTTTTCCACCAGTCCAATGCGCCGCGTTGTGCGGTGGTAGAACAGTTAGCATACATCCAGTCCATTCCATTCTCTGCCACCAATGGCATAAGCGACTGCGTTAATTCTTCCACGGTTTCATTAAATGCTTCCGAAGGCGAATGGCCCTTTGCGCGCAGTACCTGGAACTGTGCAGCGAATATTCCCTGTATCGCACCCATCAGTGTTCCGCGCTCACCGGTAAGATCGCTGTATACTTCTTTTTTGAAATTGGTCTCGAATAAATAACCGCTGCCAATGGCAATACCCAATGATACCACCCTGTCAAAAGCACGACCGGTTGCATCCTGGAAAATAGCATAACTGCTGTTGAGTCCACGGCCCTGTAAGAACATCCTGCGTAAGGAGGTACCTGAACCTTTAGGAGCCACCAGGAACACATCTACATCTGCCGGTGGTACAATACCGGTTTGATCGTTATACGTGATCCCGAAACCATGCGAAAAATACAAGGCTTTACCGGGTGTTAAATGTTTCTTCACGGTTGGCCACATCGCAATCTGTGCGGCATCGCTTAACAGGTAGCAGATGATGGTGCCACGTTGTAAGGCTTCTTCTATTTCGAAAAGGGTTTGGCCCGGTACAAAACCATCCCGTACGGCTTTATCCCAGCTTTTGGAATCTTTACGTTGTCCCACGATCACATTGATACCATTCTCTTTCTGGTTCAAAGCCTGGCCGGGCCCCTGTACACCGTAGCCTATTACCGCTACTACTTCGTCTTTCAATACTTCCTGCGCTTTGGCAAGCGGGAACTCATCGCGGGTTACTACGTTTTCTTCTACACCGCCGAAATTTAATTTTGCCATTTTGTTGGTTGTTTTTGGTTTACTTGTTTATGGTCTGTTTGTTTCACATGCTGAATACTTCGTCCTGTTTATCCAAAAATTCATTCTCCACCAATTCCTCTCCCGGTTGCGCCTCATCAAATTCTCTTAATTTTTCATGGAATCCCTTGCTTTCTTTTATAATGGCCACCCGTGCGCTTCTTACAAATTCGATCAACCCAAAAGGCGCCAGTACCGCTACCAGTTTATCGGTTTCTTCCCTATGACCGCTGGTTTCAAAAATGGTATAGTCTTTCCGGATCACTACGGCTCTTGCACCATGTTCGCGTAATAATCTTTCTACTTTTACTTTTTCAGCTATCTCATCCGTAGGTACTTTATACAAGGCCAGTTCCTGCCAGATAATCTCTTCATTGGTATTGTAATATGCTTTCAGCACTTCTACCTGTTTTTCTATCTGCCGCGCCAGTTTACGAACCACCTCTTCCGTTTCCACTATTACGATCGTAAACCGGTGTATGCCTTCTGCCTCGGAGGGAGAGGTATTTAAACTCTCTATATTGATCTTTCTTCTTGAGAAAATGGTTGCGATACGAACCAGCAAACCAATATGGTTCTCCGTATATACCGTTATCGTAAATTCCTTTTTCATATTATATTTTTATCCTCAACCTGAAGGATGGGGCTGGTTATTTTAATCGTACTTCGCTTACGCTGCAACCCTGGGGTACCATGGGAAACACATTATTTTCTTTGCCTACCATCACTTCGAGCAAATAGGCGCCGTTATGACTAAGCATGGTTTGTAAAGCATTTACCAGGTTTGCTCTTTCGGATACTTTCTGTCCTTCAATACCATATCCTTTGGCCACCATTACATAGTCGGGGCTGGCAATATCAACAAATGAATAGCGCTTATCATTGAACAGCTGCTGCCATTGGCGCACCATACCGAGGAACTGATTATTGAGTATGAGTATTTTTACATTCAACCCGGTTTGCATGATCGTACCCAGCTCCTGAATGGTCATCTGTATACCGCCATCGCCAATTACCGCTACCACTGTTCTGTTGGGCGCGCCAAACTTTGCGCCGATAGCCGCGGGCAATGCAAAGCCCATGGTACCCAACCCTCCTGAAGTAACATTGCTTCTTGTCTGGTTAAATTTTGCGTAGCGGCAGGCTACCATTTGGTGCTGACCCACATCGGTAACAATAACCGCATTGCCATCTGTCAGTTCATTAAGGATGCGGATCACTTCGCCCATCGTTAGCTGTTCCGTGGTCGGGTTCAGTTCTTCAAATATCACTTCCTTAACTTCTTCCCGGTCCAGCTCTCTGAATTTTTCGAGCCATGGTGTATGTGTTTTTGCTTCTGCCAGTTTGGTTAGCAGCGGCAATGTTTCTTTACAATCGCCCCATACGCCTACCGTTGCTTTTACATTTTTATCAATCTCCGAAGGATCGATATCCAGGTGGATCACTTTCGCCTGCTTCGCATATTTGTCTAAACGGCCGGTTACACGATCATCAAAACGCATACCTATGGCAATCAATACATCACAATCATTGGTGAGTACATTAGGCGCATAATTACCATGCATACCCAGCATACCCACGTTCAACGGGTGATCGGTTGGCAATGCGCTTAGCCCGAGTATGGTCCATGCAGCAGGGATGCCTGTTTTTTCAATAAAGGCCCTGAATTCTTTTTCAGCCTTACCCAGTATTACACCCTGTCCAAAGATCACAAAGGGTTTTTTAGCCTCATTGATCAGTTTAGCGGCTTCTTCTATATATGCTTTCCGTACAATCGGTTTAGGGCGGTAACTGCGTACATGATTACATTTCGTGTATCCTTCGTATTCGAATTTTTGTATCTGTGCGTTTTTAGTGATATCTATCAGCACAGGACCAGGCCGTCCGCTCCGCGCGATATGAAATGCCTTGGCCATGATGGCGGGGATCTCGGTTGCATCTGTTACCTGGTAGTTCCATTTGGTAACCGGGGTGGTGATATTGATCACATCGGTTTCCTGGAATGCATCGGTGCCCAGCAAATGTGCAAACACCTGGCCGGTTACGGCCACAACGGGCGTACTGTCGATCATCGCATCTGCCAAACCGGTTACCAGGTTAGTTGCGCCCGGCCCACTGGTAGCAAACACCACGCCTACCCTGCCCGATGTACGCGCATAACCCTGCGCAGCGTGTATACCGCCCTGCTCGTGCCTGACCAATATATGTTTGAGTCTATCATTGTAATCATACAATGCATCATAGATAGGCATGATAGCGCCGCCGGGGTAACCAAACACCGTTTCCACACCTTCCGCTATCAATGCTTCCAGAACCGCCTGCGAGCCCGAATATCCCCCGGCCCCCTGGGGAGGGGGTTGAGGAAGTGGCTTCACTTCTATTTTTACTTCTTCGATAGTATTCATACACTTCGTTTTATTCTTTTCTTACTCTCATCGGAAGATTATTTTATGCCTCGTCTGTTACACATCCTTCAGATGCGTCTTTAACCTGCTGCGCATATTTAAAGAGTATCCCTTTGGTTGCTTTTAAGGGGGGCTGCTTCCATTCTTTCCTGCGTTTAGCAATTTCTTCTTCCGGCACTTTCAGTGTCATCTTTTTCGTTGCCACATTCAGTTCGATCTCGTCATTATCTTTTACCAGCGCGATCAATCCACCAAGATGCGCTTCCGGTATTACATGTCCCACCACAAATCCATGTGTTCCGCCACTGAATCGTCCATCGGTGATGAGGGCAACGCTTTTGCCGAGCCCCGCACCTATAATTGCGGAAGTTGGTTTCAGCATTTCGGGCATTCCAGGACCGCCTTTCGGACCCACATACCTGATCACCACCACATCGCCTGCCTTTATCTTACCGCTGTTGATTCCCTTTATCAGTTCATGTTCGCCATCAAATACCCGTGCCGGGCCAACAAACAATTCGCCTTCTTTACCGCTGATCTTAGCCACGCTTCCACCTTCTGCCAGGTTACCGTAAAGAATCTGTAAATGTCCCGTTGCTTTTATAGGATCTGCCAACGTGTGTATGATCTTCTGCTGATCAAAATCAAGATCAGGTGCATCTGCCAGGTTCTCTGCAATTGTTTTACCGGTTACGGTTAAACAATCGCTATGTAATAAGCCGTTCTGCCATAAATATTTCATAACAGCAGGTACGCCGCCATACTGATGCAGATCCTGCATCAGGTATTTTCCACTGGGTTTAAAATCGGCCAGTACCGGCACTTTATCACTGATCATTTGAAAATCATCCTGTGTCAGTTCAACATCCACACTTTTCGCCATCGCAATCAGGTGTAGCACCGCATTGGTACTTCCCCCGAGGATCATGATCACCGTGATCGCATTCTCAAATGCTTTGCGTGTCATGATGTCTTTGGGTTTGATGTCTTTCTCCAGCAACAGCCTGATCGCTTTACCGGCATTCAAACACTCCTTATGTTTATCGTCACTCAGCGCCGGGTTGGATGATGAATAGGGTAAACTCATTCCCAATGCTTCAATCGCCGCTGCCATTGTATTAGCAGTGTACATGCCACCGCAGGCGCCTGCACCGGGACAAGCATTCTGTATGATGCCTTTAAAATCCGCTTCGCTTAAATTCCCGGCGAGTCTTTGTCCCAACGCTTCAAACGCTGAAACAATGTTCAGATCCTGGCCCTTATAGTGACCCGGCGCGATCGTTCCGCCATATATCATAATCGCAGGCCTGTTTAAACGACCCATGGCCATCACAGAGCCGGGCATATTCTTATCACACCCGGGTAAGGCTATCACACCATCGTAATACTGCGCTCCACATACTGCTTCAATAGAATCGGCAATGATATCACGGCTCACAAGTGAATAACGCATCCCATCGGTTCCATTGCTCATACCATCACTTACGCCAATCGTGTTAAAGACCAGGCCCACCATCTCATTATCCCAGATACCCTGCTTCACCAGCTTTGCCAGGTCGTTCAGGTGCATGTTACAGGTATTACCATCATACCCCATACTTACCACACCCACCTGCGCTTTGGCGAGGTCCGCATCTGTAAGACCTATTCCATACAGCATTGCCTGTGCGGCCGGTTGCGTTATATCCTGGGTAAGTGTTTTGCTGTATTTATTGATTTCGTTCAACATGCCTGCGTTTAATTTATTCTATCCCGGAAATTTCATTCACCAATTCCTGTTTGTTTTCTACTACCAGGTTTTTATAACTATCCTGTATCAGTTTGCTTACTGTGTTCTCCCATGGCTGGGTGAATGGTTTATCATCGAGCGACTGCAACCCGATCACTTCTGCAGCGGTGCCACAGAAAAAAGCGGCATCGGCGCCATACATTTCTTCTTTATTGAACCTCTTTTCTTCAACCGGGATATTCAGTTCACTACAGAGTTCCAGTACCGTTGCCCTTGTAATGCCGGGAAGGATATTGCCTAACGCAGGTGTGAATAATTTTCCGTCTTTCTCAAAAAAGACATTGGCGCCTGGCGCTTCTGCTACCTGGTCATGCATATCAAGCAGCAACGCTTCATCATAGCCATGCGCTTTTGCTTCGTGACTGGCCATAATAGAGTTCACATAATGGCCGGCGGCTTTTGCGTGTATTTTAAATCCTTTCGGGTTAGGGCGCTGAAAAGTGGAGGTCATTACACGCAATAACTTATCGCCGAGAAAGGGCGCCATTTCCCAGGCTTCTATTACGATAAAAGATTCTGTGTTAAGATTAAAACTCATATTAGCCGGTGCATATACTACGGGGCGTATATAGGCATCCTGCAGTTTGTTCTTTTTTAATACTTCATAGGTAGCAGATATCAACTCTTCCGTTTGCCAGCTATAGGGCATGTTCAGGGAAAGCGCAGATATTTTCAATCTTTCAAAGTGTTCCACAGCTTTGAAGATCTTTGTTTCGTCTTCGATGGTTTTGTACGAACGGATGCCTTCAAAAACAGAATAGCCATAATGAAAAGACTGGCTATAAAAATCCATTTTCGCTTCACTGGCTTTTACAAAAGCACCATTGAGGTAGATAAGTGTGTGCTCGGTATAATAGTTTGCCATAATTTTTATTTTCGTATCAGATGATCGTTGAACTGTGTTGATTGCCATGGTTACTGCTTTCTTCACCGGCATGGCGTATGATGTGTTCGGTTACCAGTTCCCCGATAGCCGTGGTTGAATAATTATTGACAGGATCTATGTCCTTTGAAACAAAGCCATTGCTTAGTGTCCATTCAACGGCTTCTCTTACGGCAGTGGCTTCTGTGTTTAGCTGAAAATAATCCAGTAGCATGGCGGCTGATAAGATTGAGCCCAATGGGTTGGCGATATCTTTACCGGCAGCCTGCGGGTATGATCCGTGGATAGGCTCAAACAACGCTGTCTGGTTACCTACAGATGCAGAAGGCAGTAATCCCAATGAACCGGTTAATACACTGGCTTCATCGCTGATGATATCACCAAACATATTCTCTGTAAGCACCACATCAAAATGTGCGGGAAACTGGATCACCTGCATCGCTGCATTATCAACAAACATATAATCTACTGTAACATCGCTGTATTGCTGTGCTATTTCCTGTACCACTTTACGCCAAAGGCGGGAAGTTTCCAATACGTTTGCTTTATCTACCAGGGTGAGTTTTTTTCTTCTTTTCTGTGCATATTGAAAAGCGAGATGTGCCACACGTTCTATTTCATATTTGCTGTAGGTGCACAGGTCAGAAGCGGTGAGCCCATCATCACTCAGTTCTTTTTTACCAAAATAGATACCCCCCGTTAATTCGCGGAAGATCACAAAATCAACATCTTTCAGGTGTTTGCTTTTTAAGGGCGATAAATGCTGTAACGATGGGTACGTGCTCACCGGCCTGATATTGGCGAACAGTTGCAGCTCTTTACGCAACTTCAGCAACCCCTGCTCCGGTCTTACTTTAGCCGTTGGATCGTTGTCGTATTTAGGATGGCCGATGGCACCGAACAGAATGGCGTCGGCGGCGAGGCAGGTAGTAATGGTTTCATCCGGCAGCGGGTTTCCTGTTTTATCAATGGCATCGGCGCCCATAATGCCGTAGGTATACTGAAAAGAATGACCAAAGCGCTGGGCCACCGCATTCAATACCTGTATGGATTGCCGGGTTACCTCAGGGCCAATGCCATCTCCGAATATTACTGCTATCTTTTTTTCCATCCTTTATAGTTTCAGCTATTAAAAATCAATTGTTAGTCTTAGTATCCCTGATTGGTTATTTCGTATGCCTCTATAGCCGCCTTGTTGTTTATCAGGTAATCAATATCATCATACCCGTTCAGCAAACAGGTTTTTTTGTATGGATTGATCTCGAAGGTTTCCTGCGCGCCGGTGACATCGATCGTGATGGTTTGCTTTTCCACATCAATACTGATCGTGGATTCATTTCCCTGTGAAAAGATTTTTGCCAGGAATTCCTCGCTTACTTTTATGGGCAGCACACCGTTGTTGAGGGCATTATTCTTAAAAATATCCGCAAAAAAACTCGACACAACGGATTTAAAACCATAGTCCTGTAATGCCCATGCTGCGTGTTCTCTTGATGAACCACATCCGAAATTTTTTCCGGCCACCAATATTTCCCCGCTGTATTGCGGTTGATTCAACACAAAACCTGCTTTGGGTTTTGTTTCATCATTGTTCTCATAGCGCCAGTCGCGGAAAAGATTCTTGCCAAACCCATCACGTGTTGTTGCTTTTAAAAAGCGGGCAGGAATAATCTGATCTGTATCCACGTTTTCCATTTCGAGCGGAACAAAGCGGCTATGTATTTTCTGTAAGGCTACCATGTTTATTTTTTTGTGAGTTCCCTGATATCTGTTACCACTCCTGTAATGGCCGCAGCCGCAGCGGTTAAGGGGCTGGCCAGTAATGTTCTGGCGCCTGCTCCCTGCCTGCCTTCAAAATTCCGGTTGCTGGTGCTGATACAATATTCGCCCGCGGGTATCTTGTCTTCATTCATTCCCAAACAGGCGCTGCAGCCTGCCTGCCTGATCTCGAAACCAGCTTCTATAAATATTTTATCCAGGCCTTCTGCTTGTACCTGTTTGGCCACCTGTTGTGAACCGGGTACGATCATTACCTGTACGTGCTCATTTTTCTTTTTCCCTTTCACAAACGCTGCCACCAGGCGCAGATCCTCTATACGCGAGTTGGTGCAACTGCCTATAAATACGTTCTGTACAGGCATTCCCAGCAAGGCTTTACCTCCCTGCAGCCCCATGTATTGTAATGCTTTTTCTATGTTCTTTCTCTCTCCTTCGTCAGGAATAGATTCAGCAATGGGTATTAAACCATTGATCGCGATGCCGAGCCCTGGATTGGTGCCATAAGTGATCATCGGCTCTATTTCAGAAGCATTGATCTGGATCTCGCTATCAAACACCGCATCGTTATCGCTGTATAACTGCGTCCATTCGGCCAGCTTTTTTTCCCATTGTATCCCTGATGGGGCAAATTGTCTTCCCCTGATATATTCGAATGTGGTTTCATCCGGCGCTATCATTCCCCCTCTCGCTCCCATTTCAATACTCATGTTACAGATGGTCATTCGCGCCTCCATGCTGAGTGAGCGGATAGCAGAGCCTGCATACTCTACAAAATAACCCGTACCGCCACTCGCTGTTATTTTGGCAATGATATAAAGAATGATATCTTTCGACAATACGCCTTCATGCAACCTGCCTTCTATATTGATACGCATGGTTTTGGGCCTGGTCTGCAATACACATTGTGAAGCAAATACCATTTCCACTTCACTGGTTCCTATCCCAAAAGCAACCGCGCCAAAGGCACCGTGGGTAGATGTATGGCTATCGCCGCAAACAATGGTCATACCCGGTTGTGTAATACCCAGTTCCGGTCCGATCACGTGTACAATACCCTGGAAAGGATGCCCTAATCCATACAACTCAATATCATGTTTCTTACAGTTCTCTATTAATTGCTGCACCTGCAGGCGGGATAGTTCATCTTTAATAGGGAGGTGCTGGTTAAGCGTAGGTACATTATGATCGGCTGTGGCCACCACCTGTTGCGGGCGGAACACTTTCAATCCCCTGTTCTCTATGCCTTTAAAAGCCTGCGGGCTGGTTACTTCGTGTATAAAGTGTTTATCAATATACAGTACCGAAGGGCCATCCTCGATCTTTTGCACTACGTGTTTTTCCCAGATCTTATCAAATAATGTCTTTCCCATAATGTTTTCTTATGCAGTAATGCTTTCTGGTTTATATGCTTTGGCCAATGCATGGAGGTCATCTTCCTGCACTTCCTTTATTTTATCGGCCACCTGTAAAAATGACTGGTACAGGGTATCTATATCGTTTCGCGTATAATCATATCCTATTTTCTGAAAACGATAAGCCAAGGCACTTCGTCCGCTGCGTGCGGTTAATACGATCCTGCTTCCATCAGCGCCCACTTCATCGGGGTTGATGATCTCGTAAGTAAGGGAATCTTTCAGGAACCCATCCTGGTGAATACCGGATGAATGTGAAAAAGCATTGGCGCCAACGATCGCTTTATTGGGCTGTACGCCAACACGCATGGTTTCGGCCACTTCCCTGCTTAGCGGGTTCAGCATTTTTGTATCAATATTTGTAAACAGGCCCAGGTGTTTGTGTTGTTTGATCACCATGACCACTTCTTCCAATGCCGTATTGCCGGCTCTTTCTCCTAACCCGTTGATGGTACACTCTATCTGTCTTGCTCCACCTATTACGCCCGAAATGGAATTGGCCGTAGCCAGGCCAAGATCGTTATGGCAATGACAGGAGATCACCGCTTTATCAATATTGGAAACATTATTTTTCAGGAAAGCGATCTTTTCACCGTATTGATCGGGCAGGCAATAACCGGTGGTATCCGGGATGTTTACAACGGTTGCCCCTGCTTTGATCACCGCTTCGATTACCCGGGCAAGGTATTCGTTACCGGTACGGCCCGCATCTTCTGCATAAAACTCCACATCATCCGTAAATTTTCTCGCCCATTTCACGGCCTGTACCGCGCGTTGTAAAATTTCTTCTTTGGTGGTATTGAATTTTGATTTGATATGAAAGTCGGAGGTACCAATACCCGTATGGATCCTCGGACGTTTGGCATATTTAAGCGCCTGCGCGGCCACTTCTATGTCTTTTTCCACCGCGCGGCTCAG
This sequence comes from Bacteroidota bacterium, assembly GCA_025352905.1. Lineage (GTDB taxonomy): Bacteria > Bacteroidota > Bacteroidia > Chitinophagales > Chitinophagaceae > Sediminibacterium. The sequence continues at coordinate 36,744 of JANXRX010000071.1, forward strand.
CCCGCATACGACCGTATTTTGTATGGCTTTTGATATCTGGGTAACAGATTCAAAATCGCCGGGGCTTGAAATGGGGAAACCCGCTTCAATGATATCCACCCCCAGGGTTTCCAGTTTCAGGGCCAGCTCCAGCTTTTCTTTGGTGTTGAGTTTACAACCGGGCACCTGTTCACCATCGCGGAGTGTGGTGTCGAAAATAAAGACCTGCTGATCCATGAATATTTGTTTTAGACAATTGTTGAGATAAAAAGACAGGCTATTTACCTTTGTTACAATTGCCTGGTAACAAAGTGATAGCCTGTCAGTACCGAATTTACTTTATCACTTACTGGTTTTCAGATCAAAATTGAGGGTATTTTACAGTCTATAAACGCCCTATAATCGCCTGTAACCCTTATGGTTGCTGGGTTTATGTTTAAATAAATTACGATGCCCAACCGGTCCACAGACGCCTTATTTCAACTGATCCAGTCGCTGGAAAGGTCAGAAAAACGCAATTTTAAGCTCTATATGACCCGGAATTCGACCTCGGGCGACCTGAAAGTGGTGCATTTGTTTGACGGGTTAGAGAAAATGAAGGAGTATGATGAGGAACAACTGCTGCTGAAAAACCCCAGTTTACTGAAGCAGCAGCTCTCTAACCTGAAAGCACATTTATACCGGGAGATTCTGGCCAGCCTTCGGTTATTGAAACAGGATGAGAATATCGACCTGCAATTACATGAACAATTGGATTTTGCCCGGCTCTTGTACAATAAGGGATTATACCTGCAAAGTTTGAAGATATTAGACAGGATCAAGGACCTGGCCCGGAATAATAACCAGGTTACCTACCTCTTACAGGTATTGTTCCTCGAAAAAAAGATAGAAGCGCTGCATATTACCCGCAGCCTGCAGGACAGGGCAGATACCTTAAGCGCCGAAGCCGAAGAGGTAACGGAACGGCTGGGTTTGATCGGCAGCTTATCCAATCTTTCTCTCCAGTTGTACAGCTGGTATATCCGTAACGGCCATGCGCGTAATGAAGAAGATACGTATTCGGTAGACACTTTTCTGAAACATCCGGCGATAACCGAGGCACAGGACTCGAAGGGATTTTATGAGCGGTTGTACCTTTACCAGTGTTTATGCTGGCATGCATTCATCACCCAGAATTTTTTAGTGTACTACCGGTATTGCCAGAAATGGGTGGATCTGTTTGAGGATGAGCCGAAGATGATAGAGATAGAAACCGCTTTATACATCAAGGGTGTTCATAACCTGATGGGCGCGCATTTTGACTTGCATAATTACCAGAAGTTCAACGAAACCATCGATCGTTTTGAGCATTTTATCCAGACGCCGGTGATTCAAAATAACCAGAATAACCTGATACAGACTTTTGTGTACCTGAACACCGCCAGGCTGAACAGGCATTTTATGGAAGGTACCTTTACAGAAGGGCTGGAACTGGTTCCGTTTATTGAAGAAAAGCTGAAGGAGTATGATCTGTTCCTCGACAGGCACCGTGTGTTGGTATTCTATTACAAGATCGCGTCTTTATATTTTGGCAGTGGTCATAATGAGAAGAGTATCGATTACCTGAACAAGATCATTAACTGGAAAGTGGACCTGCGTACCGATCTGCAATGTTATGCCCGTTTGCTCCACCTGATTGCGCATTATGAGCTTGGCAATTATGCGTTGCTCGAATATTTATTGAAATCGGTTTACCGGTTTATGTCGCGGATGCAGAACCTGAGCACGGTGGAAGAAGAAGTGTTTGCCTTTTTAAGAAGATCGTTCCGTTCTTCTCCCAAACAACTGAAACCGCAGTTTGAAATGTTGCTGGCTGCTTTAAAACCTTTGGAAAAGAGCCGCCTGGAGAGCAGGGCCTTTATGTACTTAGATATCATTTCCTGGTTAGAAAGTAAGATTGAGCATAAGCAGGTACAGAATGTGATCAGGCAGAAATACCTGGATGCAAAAAGAGCGGTGTCTCAATAATCTATCCCAATAAACGCTGATTTCAACGATAGAGTTTATATATTCAATGGATAATACTGTTTATGAGAAAGCTCTTTATCCCTTTACTCGTTGCGTTCCTGGCTACAGGTTTTATATCCCGGGCGCAAATACCCAAAGCCCCCGAAGCAAAAGACGGCACGGGTCCTTACACACAACTCATCATCCGCGGCGTGATACTGGTAAACGGCACAGGCGCACCGCCCATCGGGCCGGTGGATATTGTAGTGGAACAGAACAGGATTGTACAGATCAGTGTTTTGGGCAGCCCCGGGCAAACAATTTCTCCTGCAAGAAGACCACAATTAAAAGAAGGCGGCAAAGAACTGAATTGCGAAGGCATGTATGCGCTTCCGGGCTTGATAGATATGCATGGCCATATCGGCGGCACCGCGCAGGGTACACCTGCCGAATATGTTTTTAAACTATGGATGGCGCACGGTATTACTACTATCCGCGATCCATCGGCCAATAACGGCCTGGATTGGGTTTTGGATGAAAAAAGAAAAAGCGCCGCTAACGTTATTACCGCACCCAGAATATTTGCTTACACTGTTTTTGGGCAGGGAAGTAAAGAACCCATCTCCAATGCGGCACAGGCGCGTGCCTGGGTACAGGAAAATGCAAAGAAAGGCGCCGATGGGGTTAAATTCTTTGGCGCTTCGCCTGAAGTGATGGATGCTGCCATACGCGAGAATAAAAAACTGGGGCTTCGCTCCTGCGCGCATCATTCACAAACAGATGTAGCCAGGTGGAACGCACTGAATTCTGCACGTGCGGGGATGACGAGCATGGAACACTGGTACGGATTACCCGAGGCTTTATTTACCGGTAAAACGATCCAGGACTTTCCGGCAGATTATAATTACAGTAATGAACAGGATCGTTTTGAAGAAGCCGGCAAACTCTGGAAACAGGCAGCCGAACCTTATAGCGAACACTGGAACAAAGTGATGAATGAATTATTGTCGCTTGATTTTACCATCGACCCCACGTTTAATATTTATGATGCCAACCGCGACCTGCAAAGAGCCCGCAGGGCCGAATGGCATGAACTGTATACCTTGCCTTCTTTGTGGAAATTTTATGAACCCAGTTTACAATCCCATGGTTCTTACTGGCATAACTGGGGTACGGAACAGGAAGTGGAATGGAAAAACAATTACCGTTTATGGATGGCCTTTATCAATGAATATAAGAACCGCGGTGGAAGGGTAACGGCCGGGTCGGATAACGGGTTTATTTACCAAACCTATGGTTTTGGTTATATCCGCGAACTGGAACTGTTGCGTGAAGCGGGCTTTCATCCTTTGGAAGTGATCCGGTCGGCCACCTTAAACGGTGCTCAGGCCCTTGGTATGGACAAAGAGATAGGCAGCGTGGAAGTGGGCAAACTGGCCGATATCATTATCATCAATGCCAACCCTTTAAAAAATCTGCAGGTACTATACGGTACCGGCGCCATCGAACTCACCAAAGAAAATAAAGTGGTGAGAACAGGTGGTGTATTGTATACCATTAAAGACGGCATTATTTACGACGCGAAAAAATTATTGTCGGACGTAAAGAAAATGGTGGATGATGAAAAAGCAAAAACGGGCTGGCAATTGAAACAGCCGGGAATGTAGGATAGCTCACCCTAAAATTTTCGATACAAAATCAGAATGAAGGCTGATATTCAGGAAAGCCGTCAATCCAAAAATAATACCCAGTAAACTTACACAGGCTGAAAAATAGAGCAGCCACTTTTTCTGGGTGAGTGAGGTGATCCCGAACATGGCGATGGAAATGGTTAATAATGCTTCTGTCATATCAAACTGATCGTCGAACAGGTTGATATCATCATATTCTTTCTGAAATCCTTCTGCCTGGGACTTGATTTCGGTTTTCTCTTTTTCGTATCGTGCAATTTCTGTTTCGTATTTTTTGATGACGGCATCGCTGCCGGGGAGGTTTTGCAATTTTAGCAGCTCTATCGAATTTTCTGCGATCGCCTGTTTGGTGCTTTTCGCCTGGAAATACGACCAGGCATCTATACTATGTGCCTGAGCCTGCGACATTGACTGAACAATGTTGCCATCTTTAACATTACATAACGCCATAAAAGTGGCGGTGATGGCTACAAAAAGCGCCACCCTTGAATTGATCCTGCTTTTGCCCGCTCCTTCAAGCGGCTCCTGGATCGTGTCTGCTATATCGGTCATAAAGTATTTTTGAATTATATAAAACAGTTCCTCAGGAAACCAACTCGCTTTTCTGCGGGAAATTAATGGAGATGCTGCATCCCTTACCCGGTGCAGATTGGAGCTCCACGATCCCGTTGTACAGGTCGGCCCTGCTAATGATATTATGCAGGCCGATCCCTTTACGGGGCTGGCTGGTAATAAAACCAATCCCATCATCCACGATAGACAGGTTAATGAATTCGCTGTTACGGCTCAGGCGGATATTCACATTCTCTGCATTGGAATACCTGATGATATTGCTCATCTGTTCCTGTACGATACGGAAAATGCTGAGTTTGAACTCGTAGGAGATATCCTCTTCATAAAAAGAGTCTGCCCGGTAATCTATCTGAAAAGTATTTACAGCGATCACATCATCCAGCAACCCTTCTATCGCCTTGCTTAAACCAAAGTGTTTGATCAGTGGGGTTACCAGGGTTTGGGAAAGTTTGCGGATCTCTTCAATAGCATTCAGAATAAACCCGGAGGATTGTTTCAACAACTCAAAGTTTTCGGGCGATTTCTGTTGTGCAGAAGCAATATACATCATGGCTACCGTTAGCTGCTGGTTAACATTGTCATGCAGTTCTGTACTGATCTCGTTCCGTTCTTTTTCCTGAACTTTAATGATCGCTTCATTGATCTCTTTCTGTTTCAGCAGCTTTTCTTCTTCCAGCTTTTCCTGTAAGCGGATAGTTTCGGTAATATTATTGTGGATCGCCAGTACTGCGAGGCGTCCCTTATAATCGATCTTGTGTGAAGAGATATCGAGTATCATCGCCTCGCCGTTCTTTTTAAGATCGGTGCCGATATTGGTTTTTTTACTGATATCGGTTTCGCGGAATTCCTTTGCAAACTCCATCACCTTATCATTCTCGTTCCGGAGGTCAAGTATGCTCATCTGCAGCAGTTCCTGTCTTGTATATCCATATTCTGCCTGGGCAATATCGTTCACCTCCAGTATGCGGAAAGTATTTACATCCCAGATAAAAATGGGTAAGGGGTTGTTGAAAAACAGGTTGCGGTAGCTCTCATTACTTTCGCGCAGACTCTCTCGTATCCGGTTCCGTTCAATGCTGTACTGGATAGACTTTGACAGTAGTCTTTCATCAAACTCGCTTTTGATCAGGTAATCCTGTGCACCATTGGCCATGGTTTCGAGGGCCATTTCCATATCGGCCAGGCCGGTAAGTAAGATGATGGGGATAGTTGAGGCATATTCATTGATATTCAGGAAAGAATCAAAACCCGAACTATCGGGCAGTGACAGATCGAGTAATACCACGCTGATCCTGTTTTCGCTTAATACGGTAATGGCTTCGGCGGCACTCCTGGCCTTGTATACCTTTTCAACCGGCAACCGGGTGAGTCGTAAGGTTTCTTCGAGTAAAAAGAGATCGCCAGGATTGTCTTCCACGATCAGAATAGAGAGTAATGCGCTGTTTTCCTGTATCATCATTTTAGCAGTTCGTCTGGGGGGTAAATATACTTTTCCGAAAAGATAAAACTAATCGGGTAATGATTGGCTTCTTATGGATGATTTCCCCCAAAATCGGGGGTAGATTTCCTTATGGCGAAATAAAAACAGCTTCCGACACCGGGCTGCGACTCCACCCATATTTTACCATCATGCCTTTCCACGATCTTTTTACATATCGTTAACCCTATTCCTGTGCCGCTGTATTCATTCTTATGGTGCAGGCGTTGAAACAGTACAAATATCTTTTCGAAGAACATGGGTTTGATGCCAATACCGTTATCCCGTACACTGAATACGAATTGTTTTTCTTCTTCCTTACCTTCTATTTGTATATGCGGTTGTATCTTACCGCTGTATTTCAAGGCATTACCGATCAGGTTCTGGAACAATTGAAACATTTGTGTTTTATTGGCGTGTATTACCGGCAGCTCCCCTACGGCAATGGTTGCATTGGTTTCGGCTATCCGGTTCATAAACACGGCCACTACCTCGTTTAACAGGATATTTGTATCTACCCTTTCAAAGCTGTCTTTATTAGAACCTATACGAGAATATTCCAGCAGGTCGGTGATCAGTTTTTTCATTCGTTCGGCACCGTCCATTGCATAATGAATGTATTGTTCCGCCGTTTCATCTATCTGGTCCTCATATTTTTTCTTGAACAGTTGCAGGAAGCTGGTGATCATCCGTAAGGGTTCCTGCATATCATGGGAAGCGATATAGGCAAAGCGTTCCAGTTCCACATTGGACGCCGCCAGCTCATCGGCTCTTTGTTTTAACCGGTTATTCAGTTCTATCAGCAGCGCCTCATCTTCTTTCCGCTGCGAAATATTCTGCATGGCCCCAAACAACCGGATGGCTTTACCCGTCTCGTTACGAACGATATAGGCCTTATGGTACATAAAATAATACTTCCCTTCTTTATTGATGATCCGGAATTCATCATCCCAGTACAGGTGATAAGGATTTTTAAGGATGGATCTTCTTTTTTCGATCACCCTTTCAAAATCTTCCGGATGGATCCATTTCTTCCAGGTGTCGTAATCTCCCAATAGCTTCCCAGGGTTATATCCATACACTCTTCCAAAACCTTCGTTAGCGCTTACAATCGTGTTGGTGTCCAGGTTCCATTCCCAGATCACATCATTTGTGGCTTTGGCCACCAGGTCGTACCGCTGGTTGCTGAGCTTGATATCTTCCTGGGCAATCCGGTTCTCAAGTATGATCAGCAGTAGATTTTTGGCCCGTTCGATCGTTTTTTCTTCTTCAGGGGCAGGCGCTTTTATTTGTTTATAATAGATGGCAAACGTTCCTATCGTTTCGTTCCTTGCATTAATGATAGGGAAAGACCAGCAGGCTTTTAATCCCTCCCGCAAGGCAAATTCCCTATAATCGGTCCAGCGCAGATCAGTTGCGATGTCTTCGACCACTACTTTTTCTTTCCGGAAAGCTGCAGTACCGCAAGAACCTACATTATCCCCGATCATAACCCCTTCAATCGCTTCCGTATATCTTGCGGGTAAGGATTTTGCGGACCAGTTATACAGGTGGTCATTTTCCAGGCGCAGCACAGAACAAAGCATCCCTGCGTGGATCTCTTCAATCGCCCCAAGATAAAAATCCAGTATCTGGCCCAGTTCATTAACAGAACTGGCATTCATTTCCAATACCTGCCGTTCGAGATTCTCCAGTTTCCGCAAACGCGTTACTTCGGTAATATCTTTGAAATAAACGGAAATGCCTTTTTCAAACGGGTAGGCGCTTACTTCTGCCCAGATCTTGTACATCGGAAAATATTCCTTGAACCGCAAAGACAGGTTATGATTAACCATTTTTTCATAATCAGGATGCATTTTTAGGCCGGTCAGCTCCGGAAACTGTTCCCATACATTTTTCCCTATCAACGCGCTGCCGGGTTTTCCCATGATCTTTTCGGCTGCATTGTTCCAGAAAAGGATCATGCCTGCCTTGTCAATAATAAAAAAGCCATCGGTAATGCTTTGCAGTACGTCTTCAAGATGCAGGTGCGTGTCTTCCGCAGGATTCATGCTTTCCATAGTTGCCGATAAATTAGATATTACACAGTTGCGAACTGCGGGGTTCCCTTTTAACAGGGTTTACAGGGATTTGTACCCTTTTTCATTAAGATCTTTATACAGCTGAATCAGTTTGTGGGGGCAAACAAAGGATCCCGGCTGCTTAACAGGCTGTAATTTAAAAAAATCCCGCATAAAGCGGGATCTTAATTTTTATGCGTTTATCTCTTTTCGGGCACCTATTTTTTTTCTACGGTAGGATAGCTGATACCCAGCTGTTCGAGGTAGGTTTTATACTTCGTGGGGTCGTAATAAAACTTCCTCATCTCGCTACGGTATTTGTCCATCGTTTCTTTGTTCAGGTAGATCGCCGGCGGATCGGAGGCTTTAATAAACGGTTTATACTTAGTGTCTTTGGTTTGCACATTGATAAAATAATCTTTTGCATCTGCCAGTATTTTTGGATCTGTGAACAGGTCCACAAGGGTAAGCGCCGTTGCCTTAGCTCCTGCCAGGGATCCTTTATGGGCAATGGGCGTGGCCATGGCTATCGCGTCTGCCCAGTGATGGCCCTTGGTTCCGGGTATATTAGCCGGGTAACGCAATACGATCGTAGGCAGGTTCCAGGAGATATCGGCAATATCATCCGAGCCGCCGCCCCATGAGAAAGGAACGGACCCCTTAATGGTATCTACCGCCGTGCGTAACCCGCTGATCGGTTTGCCGGCATTATCTTTCTTAGGCGCTTCCACCAGTTTCTGCACGGCAAGCGCCATCTGGTTATCCGCCTCTGTCCATTGCGGGAAACCTACTTTTTTGATATTTGCATACATGGCTTCCCCCAAAGCTTTATTAAAATGCCCCGGCCAGGCAGTGCCGAGTATCTGGTAGGTCATCCGGGTGTCTGTCATCATTGCCGCCCCCTGTGCTATTTTAACACCGGCATCATACATAGCCTGTATATCCTCGTAAGTTCTTTCGCGGAAATAATACCATACCGCCGCTTTGGATGGCACTACATTGGGCTGGTCGCCACCATCGGTAATTACATAATGCGAGCGTTGCGTGGGTTTCAAATGTTCGCGTTTAAAATTCCAGCCCACATCCATCAATTCCACTGCATCCAGGGCGCTTTTGCCTCTCCATGGTGCGCCCGCAGCATGCGCCGCCTCTCCATCAAAAGAAAATTTTACGGATACCAGCCCGTTCTGCCCCGGATCACCATAATCGCAGCCAAAATCACCGCTTACATGTGTGAAGATGCAGGCATCTATATCTTTAAAATATCCGTCGCGGATATACCAGGCCTTGCTGCCCACCAGTTCTTCCGCCACGCCTGGCCAGATAACCAATGTACCGGGAATATTATTTTTCTGCATCAGCTCTTTCACCGCTATTGCGGCAAAAATTATCACAGCCTGGCCGGAATTATGTCCTTCGCCATGCCCCGGCGCGCCTTCCACTATCGGGTCCTTATACGCAACCCCCGGTTTTTGTGAGGCTTTGGGTATACAGTCAATATCACTACCCAATGCGATTACCGGGCTGCCGCTGCCCCATTTGGCCATCCATGCCGTGGGTATACCGGAAATACCTCGCTCTACTTTGAACCCGTTCTTTTCAAGAATGCCTGTCAGGTATTTTGATGTTTCCACTTCCTGGAAACCCAGTTCGCCAAAGCTGAATACCATGTCGATCATTTCCTGCACCGCCTTTTCTTTAGCGCCAACAGATACCAGGGCCTCTTTTTTAAGATTTTCTACAAAAGCCGCATCATATTTTTTGGCGGTCTGGGCATTGACATAACACAAAGAGCATAGTAAAAAGACCGGAAACATTAAGTGTTTACGCATGGCGTTAGTTTTGGTTGATGGTATTATTGAGATTCGAATTGTATGGTTAAACGGCACACGGATAACAAGGATCAGGCGCATAATCGCTGATTACTATCAGGCGTAAATTCTCTCGATCGCATCTTTGAACTTCTCCATCACCACTTTCCGTTTGAGGCTCATTTTGGGTGTCATCTCCCCGGTATCAATCGTCCATTCATGAGAGAGCAATTCAAATTTTTTGATCTGCTCAACATGGTTAAAAAATTTATTAAAGCTTTCTACCAGTTCTTTATACAGTTCCAGCACCCGGGGATGGTGTATCACATCTTCATTAGTAGTAAAGTTGATCTCTTTCTCATGCATCCATTCTTTTAAAGCCGAAAACGAAGGAACGATAAGCGCCCCTACAAATTTTCTTTCCGCACCTACTATCATAATCTGTTCAATAAAAGGGCTCTCTTTGAACTTATTCTCGATAGGTTGCGGGGCCACATACTTTCCCCCGCTTGTTTTGAACAGTTCTTTTTTGCGATCGGTTATTTTCAGGTATTTATTTTCTACCCAAACACCGATATCGCCCGTATGGAGCCATCCATCTATCACGGCTTCTGCTGTAAGATCGGGTCGTTTGTAATATCCTTCCATTACGCTCGGGCCGCTTACGCAGATCTCGCCATCCTCTTCCAGTTTTACTTCCACCCCGTTAATGGGCGGCCCCACGGTCCCAAACATAGTGCCGCCCGCTTCCTGGCGGTTAACACAGATCACGGGACTATTCTCTGTTGGCCCATAGCCTTCGTATACGGGCACTTTGGCCGCATTAAATATCCGTAACAATTTTACCTGGCAGGCGGCGCCGCCTGTGATCACAAAAGAAACCTTTCCGCCAAGCGCCTCGCGCCATTTGCTGAAGATGAGTTTATTGGCAATGGTCAGTTGCAAATTATACCAGGGACCGCCGCTTATTTTATTATCATATTTTTCGGCCAGGTCCACGGCCCAGTAAAAAAGTTTTCTTTTGATCCCGCTCAATTCATTGCCTTTTGCCATGATCCGTTCAAACACTTTTTCCAGCAAACGGGGTACGGTGGTAAAACCATCCGGGCTCACCTCGCGCAGGTTATCGCCGATACTTTCGAGGCTCTCGGCATAATAAATGCTGATGCCGCTGAACAAATAAATATAACTACAGGTTTTCTCGAAGATATGGTTGAGCGGCAAAAAGCTGAGTACCTTACTTCCCGGCGCATCGCGGAAAGGAAAACTTTCTTTGGAGAGTTGTACGTTAGAATAAATGTTCCTGTGACTGAGCATGACCCCCTTGGGTGTACCCGTGGTACCGGAAGTATAAATAATGGTAGCAAGATGTGACGTGGGTATGGATCGTTTTACGACCGCCACTTTTTCAAGAGATGCCTCATCAGCCATTTGTATGATCGCCGTCCAGTGAGGCGCCCCATCTACAGGGTCAAAAGTGTAAATAGCTTTCAGAGAAGGTACGCGGGGCCAGAGGTCTTTGATCTTCTCATACATCTCCTGGTTACTTACAAAAATATAGGTAACGGCTGCGTTGTTGAGAATGAATTCCAGTTCTATCGGGTTGGTAGTAGGATATAGCGGAACCAGTATGGCGCCTGTTTGCTGAACAGCGAGGTCGGCAAAGATCCATTCGGGCCGGTTATTACTGATAATGGCGATCTTGTCGCTGCTCTCCGGTGTCATATCATTTCCGCTCACCCCTAATTGTAAAAGACCTGCCGTAAAGCGGTTCGCAATATCTGATACCTGTTGGGTACTGTATTTTACCCACTGGCCCTGCTCTTTGGCTACGAGCATATCCGGCCGCGGAAAATGTTGTAACTGGTGCTCTAAGCAATCAAACAGTCTCTTGGTGATCATGATCGGTCATTGGTCGTTCTGAAATTACAATCCTTTTCCTCTCTTAAGTTTCTCATATTCCTGTTCTGTAAGATCCTGTTTATTACCATTATAGGCTCCAAAATACTGGAAGGCGATGCCGATGCCCCAGCCAAACATTACCCAAACGGGCCAGGGATATCCATGACGGCCGTCTAAGTGACCTGTTGTAAACCACCAGATGCCCCAGAAAAAAGCGATTATAATAATATAACTGTAAAGGCTTTTCCGAAAGGCGGCACGTTTACTGGCAATGCGCCAGAGTTTTTCATCTTTGTTTTCCATATGCAGTGTTTAGGCATTTAAGTTAGGCAAATAAGCACAAATAAAAAAAGTCGCATTTTACCTCGAAAAATAATACTGCCCGGTGGGGATTTTAAACACACGGCTTTCCTGGAAAGTTTTAAACCCTGTATATTCTTTAGGATGGGTGTTTTGCCAGATATGGTAAGCGTCTGCATTCACAACATCGCCAAATAACCACTGATCATACGCTTCGAAAAGGCCCTGGTTTAACAGGTATTGCTGGTGGTTGAAAAGGCGGAACGGGTAGGTTTTATCTTTATCCTGCAGCCATTCCAGGATAAAACGTGTGCGTATGCTGGTAAGATTTTCTTTGCTGATGCCATCTTTGGCCATATCCCCCGAGCTTTCCAACGTAGCAAGGATTGCTTTTTCAAAAACGGTAGTTGTTTTTGCGTTCAGCAAAAAACGGATATAACCCGGTGCAAAAAGCGACTGGTATGCATGAAAGATCTGTCCTTTTATGTTTTCTGTACGCTCGGTATAGCTTTCGAGGTTTACAAACAGTTCACCATATAATACAACCCTCAGCCAGTTCTTGGTATGTACATAATACATAGTGGCATTATAATAATTTACATTATAGGAAGGATCTGCACGGATACCTTTTTCCCATTCAGCAATGGCTTCATCCGATTTATTGTCGAGCGCCAGCAATTCACCATTCTCATTAAACAGCATGCCATCGTTCGGAAATTTCAGTAATGCCGTCTTGTATAGTTTTGCCGCTTCTTTATATAGTGCGATCGCTTTGTAAGAAAGTCCGAGTACCTGGTATGCCTGCGCATCAGCAACCGGATTGGCCACTGCCTCTTTGCCTACTTCTATCGCACGGGAATAATCTTTCTTTATAAAACTGGCATAGGAAAGGTCCTTTAATACTTCTATATCCGTTGGCGATTGCTCCCTTGCCCTTTCCAGTGTTTTGATGGCATTGTCAAGATCGCCCTGCTGCATCAGTGTTTTGGCAGTTGCCTGTAACTGAGCCGCTGTTTGTTGTTGCGCCATAGCGTTGCCCAGGAAAAGAGAAAGAAAAACCAGGGTAATACAATATTTCATCGTGCGCATTTTCATCATTCATATATCAGGTGCGTAAGCAGTCCATCACGCAGCTTTGGTTCGAACCAGGTACTTTTGGGCGGCATCACATTTCCGCTGTCGGCGATATCGAATAACTGGTTGATGGATACAGGGTACAAACTGAAAGCCATAGCCATTTCACCACTATCTACTCTTTTTTCGAGTTCTCCCAGGCCACGGATCCCACCTACAAAATCGATCCGTTTATCTGTACGCTGGTCTTTTATGCCCAATAATTTATCCAGTACATTATTCTGCAGAATGGTAATATCCAGTACGCCTATCGGGTCATTGCTGAAACTGCCCGGCTTGGAACTGAGTTTATACCAGTTATGCTCCAGGTACAAACCAAACGTATGCAAAGCTTCGGGCCGGTAAGCCTGTTTGCTAACGAGTTCTACCGTGAATTGTTTGCCCAGTTCTTTGATAAACGTTTTAGGCGTATGCCCGTTCAGGTCCTTTACCAGCCTGTTATAATCCATGATATATAACTGGTTAGACGGGAACAAAGTAGTTAAGAAATAGTCAGCGCCTTCTTTTGCTTCGGCACCAAGGGCCCTGCGTACCTTGGCTGCCGATGCGGCGCGGTGGTGGCCATCTGCAATATAGGTGCAGGCAACTTCTTTCTCAAATAGGTGGGTGATCTGTTCTGTTACCGTATCATCATTCACTATCCAGACAGTGTGTTGTATGCCATCATCTGCTGTAAAATCATAAACAGGCGATTTGGTTGATTTCCATTTATCAATCAAAGCATCTACGGCATGGTTGGTGCGGTAGGCAAGAAAAACATTACCGGTTTGCGCACCCGATACCCGGATATGGTTGATCCTGTCCTGTTCCTTTTCGGGCCGCGTAAATTCATGTTTTTTAATGATGCCGTTATCATAATCATCCACGCTGCTTACACAAACCAGGCCCGTTTGACTGCGGCCATCCATGATCAGCTGGTAGATATAATAACATTCTTTGGATTCGCGGAAGAGAATATCGCGGGTGATGAACGCAGCTAAATTATCTTTTGCCTGTTCGTATACCAATGCGGAATGAATATCTGTTGTATCGGCAAGGTCTATCTCGCTTTTAGTAATATGCAGGAAAGAACTATGGTTACCCTGAGCTTCCAGTTTTGCCTCGGCGCTGTTTAGTACATCGTAAGGGCGGCTGGCTACCTGTTTTGCCAGTTGTGCGTGCGGTCGTAATGCTTTGAAGGGTTTAATGATCGCCATCGGGCAAATATCTGTATTTAATTGTAAAGCAAGGCAATGAAGCCTATTCATTTGCTGCTTCAACCGCATATATAAAACCGGGTTCCGGACCCGGTTTAGAGTGATTTTCCTGTTATCTTTACCGTGATGATCTATGCGATAATTGCAGCCGGAGAAGGTTCACGCCTGTCTGAGGAAGGCCTTACCGGCCCCAAGCCAATGGCTATGGTAAACGGGGAAATGCTGATTGACAGGTTGATCAGGATCTTCCTGGATAACCAGGCATCATCGATCAGGATTATCATCAATGATCATTCAGAAAAATTACGGGATCACCTGGAGCGTCTTGATCTTCCCGTTCCTTTACAGTTGATCGTGAAAAGCACACCCAGTTCTTTCCATAGTTTTTATGCGCTGATGCAGGCAAACAAAGAGATTCCCGAAGATCTTTGCCTGACCACTACCGATACCATATTTGGTGAAGCTGAGTTCGCACAATTCATTCATGTGTTTCAGGCTAACCGCCATAACGACGGGCTTCTTGCTGTAACCTCATTTGTTGATGATGAGAGCCCGTTGTATATTGATTTTGATGCAACCTATCGTATAACAGCGATCACGGATACTGCCGGTGCACAGGAACCTTTTGTATCAGGCGGCATCTACTGCCTGCGAAAACCCGCTTTGGCAAAGGTGGCAGCGGCGTATGCAAAGGGCATAAACAGGATGCGGAATTTTCAAAGATCCTTACTTACGGCTCATTTGCATTTACAGGCGCATCCCTTCAGCAAAATGGTGGATGTTGACCATATTACGGATATAGAAAAAGCAGAGATATTTTTAAAAGAAGCAGCCACCCCTAAAATTTTACAGCAGGTAAATGGATAAATTAAATGTATTGGGTGTGAGAAGGGGTAGCCGGTTCTCGCCAAACCATATAGTGAACGATGATACCATCTTTGCACTGACCGCCGATGAATTGATGAAAAAAAATTGCGCCGTCAGTTTTTGTACGGAAGATGAATTTTTACAAATGGAAGTAGTTGATCATGCCCATATTTTTACCATGGCGCGTGAAAAAAAAGTGGTCGCAAAATTACAGGCGCTTGAATCTGCCGGCAGCAAGATTATTAATTCGGGTTATGGCATTGAGAATTGTTTCCGGACCAATATGACCAACTGCTTGATCAGTAATAATATCCCTTATCCTAAAAGCTGTATCGTATCTACCCGGCAGACCGACTATAATGTTTTTGAAAAGATCAGCGGTAAGGGTTGCTGGATAAAACGGGGTGATTTTCATGCGATCCATAAAGAAGATGTGACTTTTGTTGAATCTGCGGAACAGGGCAAAAATATCTTGCAGGAGTTTGCACTCAGGGATATTCCACATGCCGTAATATCGGAGCACCTGTTTGGCGACCTGGTTAAATTCTATGGCGTTCGCGGAAGTGATTTTTTTCACTTGTTTTATCCGTATGATCACAATCATCTCAAATATGCAGAGCACGAATCGATCAATGGAGAAACGGTTCATTATCCTTTTGACGAAAAAAAATTAGAACAAACAGCCGTAAGATCGGCAGAAGTACTGAACATAGAGATATACGGAGGAGACGCGATCGTTGATAAGAATGGTGATTTCCACATCATAGATATGAATGACTGGCCAAGTTTCGCTCCCTGCAGGATTCAGGCTGTACCTTATATTGCCAACCGTATCTTTGACTATTTTACAGCCGGCCATTCAAAAAATTGATTAGATGGATCAAGCACCCAGCAAAAAAACACCTCCCGGCAACCCGATAACATTTGAAAGCACATTAAAATCAAGTGATACTGAGGAAAAACTCGACATCATTTTTTACCGTCCCATCGGCTATCGTATTGCCCTGTTCTGTGCCGCATTAAAAATTACACCGAATACCGTTACCATTATCAGTATTTTTTTTGGCGTTGCGGCCGGGGTCCTTTTTTATTACCCTGAATTATGGATCAATGTGATCGGGATGTTGCTGCTGGTGTTTGCCAACAGCCTCGACAGCGCCGATGGCCAGCTAGCCCGTATTACCAATAATAAGAGCAGGCTTGGCAGGATACTCGATGGCTTTGCCGGTGATTTCTGGTTTGCCACCATCCATATCGCCATCTGCCTGCGCTCACAGAACGAAGGTTGGTCGCCCTTTATCTGGGTACTCGGTGTTGCGGCAGGCGCATCACATATATTACAATCCGCATTGGGAGATTATTACCGGAATGTGCATCTTTTTTTTATTAAAGGAAGCGCCGGAAGCGAACTGGACAATAGCGCCCATTTGCAGGCAGAGTATGATACCCAGACATGGTCGGGCAATTTTTTTGTAAAATTTGTTGCCCGAGGCTACCTGAATTATACAAAATTACAGGAACGGCTATCACCCAACCTGCAGAAACTATTGTCACTGGTTTATAAAAAATATCCTTCCGATATTCCACAGCCTTTTGTGGATGATTTCAGGGCAAAGAACAAGCCTTTGATGCGATTCACGAATATCATACAGTTCAACACGCGTGTGATCTTCTTATTTGTATGGCTGTTTATTAACCAGGCATGGCTATTCTTTATTTTCGACATTTTCATTTTAAATGCATTTCTCATTTATATGCTGGTACAACAGGAAAAAGTGAGCAGGTTTTTTTATGACCGTCTTTCAAAAGAACAATAAATGAGCAGCAAACTGTATAAAGCCATATTTCTGATCATAGGGGTGGTTACGCTCGGATTCATGGTGCGCAGTCTTGGGGTACACGAGATCTGGCTGAATATCAGGCAAACCGGGTTCTGGTTCTTCCCCATCATCGGGATCTGGCTCGCGGTATATATTCTGAATGCTTTTGCCTTTAAAGCCATTATACAGGAACGGCATTTACCCAACAGTTATCTTCCGTTCTCTACCGTACTCAGGATAACGATCAGCGGATATGCGATCAATTATATCACTCCTTTTGTGGCCCTCGGTGGCGAGCCTTACCGCGTGATGGAACTGAAAAAAAAACTGGGTACCAATAAAGCCACTTCATCGGTATTACTGTATGGACTGATGCATATGTTCTCCCATGTTATTTTCTGGCTGCTATCAATTATACTGATCGTTGCTTACCTGCCAATGGATAATATGATGCTTACCGGTTGCAGTATGGCTTTTGCGGCAGGCATTTTACTCGCTTATTGGTTCCTGCGTGTGTATAAGAAAGGATTTACCATCAGCACCTTCCGCTTGTTTCAGCATATACCCTATATCCGGAAATGGGCCACCCCATTTGCAGAAGCAAAAGCCGCCTCTCTTCATGAGATCGATGACCATGTACGTGTTTTGTATGCCGACCGTAAAGCGAGTTTCTTCAAAGCTTTGGTACTTGAATTGTTGTCGAGGGTTGTGACCTGTCTCGAAATTTATTTTATTGCGCTGGCTATTGGATTGAAAATGTCTTTTTTTGATTCGCTGATAGTGAGTTCCGCTTCTTCTTTATTTGCCAACCTGATTTTTTTTCTGCCCATGCAGTTAGGCGCGCGGGAAGGCGGGTTGGTGTTGGCGCTGAAAAGCGTAGGGCTGCCGGGAAATGCCGGAATATTTATCGGTATCATTACACGTATCAGAGAACTGGTGTGGATCTTTATCGGCTTATTGCTTACCAGGGCCTACAAATCGGGGCCGGTTACGGAAACACCTGTTGACATTTTATAAAACATACCATGATAAAAGGGCTATTACTGGATTATGGTGGCACCATCGATACCAACGGACTTCACTGGGCCATTGTGCTGAAGAATAGTTACGCAAAGTTGGGGGTAGCCGTGCCCGAAGATCTTTTTGCAAAAGCCTATGCCTTTGGCGAGAGAGGTCTTGCCATTAATCCGTTGGTAAGACCATCCCATACCTTTTTAGAAGTGTTGCAGTTAAAACTGGGACAGCAATTCAATTTTCTGGAAAGTAACGGGTGCCCGGTTGACCATGATAAAGCATCGTTAATTGCACTAGATTGTAATGACTTTGTGAGGGAAATCATTAAAAAATCTATCCCCATCCTGGAGGAGCTGGCGCGGGATTTTCCGATGGTCATTGTTTCTAATTTTTATGGAAACCTGGAAACCGTTCTGCAAGACTTTGGCATCCGGAAATACTTTGCGCATGTAGTTGAATCAGCTGTGGTAGGCGTGCGAAAACCGGACCCGGCTATTTACCAAATCGGGATCGATCTTTTAGAACTTAGCGCTTCTGAATGTATGGTTGTGGGTGATTCTTTTACAAAGGATATTGTACCTGCCAAACAATTGGGATGTACCGCGGTATGGCTGAATGTAAAGGGCTGGGAAGAAGATAAAGCAACGGGAGAATACCAGGCAGATGTTGAAATAGATGATTTTTCAGATTTAATTAAGGTTACGCAAAGCACAAAATTCTAATGTCTGAATTCTAAAGGAATCTATGCTTATAATTTTTAAGGTTTGATTCTTTCCATCAATTCTTCCCCCGTAACCTCATCCTTCCCCCGCAGTTCCATATACAATACATTGGGCGCCCAGAAAGTTCCGCCTTCACCTATTTTAACAAAGATCCTCCGGAGTACGGCTTCTTTGTGATTGATCTGGGTGTACACATGGTATTTATTGTCTTTCGGCGAACGCATTAAAGTAAGCTGTTGTTTTTTATAGGATACCACATGCATTTTATAATTGCTATTGGGCTGCAGTTGTGTTTTGATACCATAGGCAAACATCCGCTGGATATAATTCAGTTCTTTCTTCATACCACCTTCAGGGTAACGGATCCAGAAAACATGAACGGGGTCTGGTTCTTCCAGCATTCCTTTGCTGTTCAGCTTTGCTTCATAAACAATTGTATTGGTATTGGAAGTACGCTGCAAATAAAATAACTGGTTGGGCACAGCGGGTACCGGAAATGTATCCTGCGGATCGATAACGGTATTGATAACTGCGGGAGCGGCTTTTTTTGAACCCTGGGGTACCTGCAATATGGCTGCGGTAGAAAAAAGCAACGCGAGGGCGAGTAACCCTGTTTTTTTAATCCCTAACTGATTGGCGGCAATAAAGCGATCGGTCATCATACAAATTCTACCCGATAAATATAAGTAAAATTGCCACTGAAAAACGGCTACACAAAAATTCTGTGCTTCTGTGTTTCTGTGGCAATAACTGCTTTCTTTTAAAAATCAAATTTTAACATTGCCCGGATACCGATAGGGGTAACAAATGGGTTATTAAGGTAGTTAAAGCGTTTCACAACATCTACCCGCAATAGTTTAAAGATATTGGTAACGCCTACGCTTCCTTCAACATAGGGCTGTTTCTCCAATGAAAACGTGGTTGGCGTACCGTTGAGTGTAGGATATTTTATCAACGATGGATCGAGGCTCGGGTTGTTCTCGGCCCGTACGCCGCCGTATATCATTTTGAGTGACGCCGCTTCCCTGAGCTTTAGTTTTTTCAGCAGCGGTACCCGGTTAAAGAAAAGACCGTTGAAATGATGGTCTATGATCAGCCCGATAAAATGATCGCTTACAAATTCCTGGAAATTCATCAGGTTATAGGAATACAACTGGTAGGCATAAGTCTGGTTGGCATGGTGAATCGTCATCAGCGGGTAAGGAAGTTTGCCAAAGATATACCCCCCGTCTATTACCACATCGCTGTAACCGAGCTGCGACATGTACACCCGTTTTTCGAGACGGAAGTTGAGGTTCTGGTAATTGTATGTACTGTTCATCAAACCTTTTATACCGGCAATAAAACGGACGGTTAGTATCGGGTATTTATTGATGATAGGGATACGGTATACTTTACCCTGGTAAAACTGCTCATGCGGCGCCCATCTTACTTCTGCCGAGAACTCGCTGGTGATCAGCTTATCTACATTTACGTCTACGCCTCCTTCTACTTTGGTATATACGATAGAGCCGGCGGGTTCCTGTTTCCAGTTCTTGAACCCGAGCGTAAACGACAGGTGGTTAGCCAGTTCATGTACATAGTCCAGTTTAAAAATGCTGCTGTACAGCCATTTATCGTTCTGCCCTCTTTTAAAGGAAAGCAGCAGGTTACTTTCAGATACAAACTGCAGATCCTGCCCCGGGATCTTGGTATCATGCTGGTAGCTGGCGCGGATAAAATTAAGCGGGTACCCGTAAATGGATTTGTTATTGAGAGAATAGGTAGAGCTCAGGAAATATTTCCACTTTTCATCTTTAAAACCATAGGCGCCATATCCTTCAAAATAGATCCGCTTGCTCAGTTTGGTTGTGGTTCTTCCACCCAGCCGCAGTTTAAAACCTTCTACCGGGTTAAAACTGTAAAATGCAGCAGCCGGCCCCAATTCAAAGGCCCCGAAAGAGGTATACCCTGCCAATAGGAATGTGGCTATCGCCATCGTTCGGCGGAACGAAGGCATTTTTTCGAGACTGTCGATATTCGTATAAACCTTGCTCTCTGTTTTGGTCAATGTATCATGACGCCCCCTAACCCAGAAACTATCGGGGTGCTGGTCAGATTTATCCAGTTTTACAAGTGAACTTCCCTCATATACACTATCCGGCTGCGGTATATTGATCCGGAAGTTTTTAAATGAAACGGTGCGTTCGCCAAAGAAACCGCTGTTCGAGGTTTTGGTAACTCCTGCATCGGCCATTACATTGCTCTTGCTTAAATGATAGCGGTTATCTTCACTTTTTTCAAAATCAAGATCAATATGGAGTTCCCGTACAAAGTTCAGGTTGGCGTTCTTGCTCAGGAACATATTCATTTTCTGAACCGAGTAATTGCCATCGAGCGTGATCCACATATTACCCCTGAATAAAAGATCGTTGGTATTACGGGGTGTGAAATATAATTTGATCAGTTTTTGTCCGTTGGCATCCGTAGTGGTATCCCGGATATAGTACATGTAGAAGGTAGGGCCAAGATCGGCGATCGGACTCAGGAACTGGTAAGTAAAGAGGGGAATATCATTATCATAAATATCCACATCCATGATCAGGCGGTTCAGGTAACTGCTTACACCTGCGTTATCAATGTATTCGCCAAAATTTACCCGTTTTTCACCGGTTACAATGGTCTTGGTCTTCTCTGGTTTTTTTCGGTAATACTTTTGCG
>JANXRX010000085.1 GCA_025352905.1 Bacteroidota bacterium
GAAAAATATTGAACCACGTTACGAGCAGAAAACATTCGACCCCGCCACAAGGGATAAGCAGGTATTGACCGTTGTGGCCCCGGATGATGCAAAAGCGGTTTGGATTAACCAGGACGCATGGTTCTCGCTGGCAAAACTGTCGAAAGACAGCGATACCGATTATACGATTCGTAAAGCGGGTAACGGCGTCTATGCTTTTGTACTCAATGGCAACGTAACGATCGCAGACCAGTTGCTCGATGCCCGCGACGGCCTGGGTGTGTGGGAAACAGATTCGATCCATATCAGTGCAGGAAGTGATGCAGAAATTTTATTAATTGATGTACCGATGAACATTACAGGAGAATAATTGTATGAAAACAAACAGAACCATCAAAAGTATTTTATATGGCCAGCCCATGGATATGGGTGGCATACCTATCAGGCAACCGTTTCCCTCACGGAAAGCGGAGCAGATAGACCCTTTCTTATTACTCCATCACGCAGAATTAACCGTTCCGGCAGATATGGATACAAAGCACGCAGGCGTTGGCCCGCACCCGCACCGTGGATTTTCGCCAGTTACATTTTTGTTTGAAGGTGGCGTGAATCACCATGATAGCCGCGGAAATAAAAATACCGTGTATGCCGGCGGAACCCAATGGATGAATGCAGGCATGGGTGTGATACACAGTGAAAGACCACCCATGGATATTCATGAAATGGGGGGCAGGCAGGAACTGATACAGTTATGGGTGAACACACCTGCCAAACATAAAATGGATACACCTTCCTATTTCCCGTTAACGGCAGAAGAAACACCGGCACTGGTTTCGGAAGACGGGTTAACCACTGTGAAAGTGATCGCAGGAAGTTTGAATGGCGTGGAGGGTCCCATCAAACCCTTATCTCCCGTGAATACTTTTACTGCCGTAATGAAAAAAGGCGCCAGATTCTTTTTCAACATCCCCCAAACACATAATGCATTTATTTATTTGCTGGATGGAAAAGTTCAGGTAACCGGCGACAGCGAAGTGGACGGGAAATATGTGGCCGTATTTAACCATGATGGCGAGGGATTCGAACTCGAAGCCAGAGAAGACACCCGTTTGTTTATCGGCACCGGCGAACCACTAAACGAACCCGTTGCCTCACACGGCCCCTTTGTCATGAACAACCAAACCGAATTAATGGAGGCCTTCCGCGATTACCAGTTGGGTAAGATGGGCGTGCTCATAGAAGAATAAGCCCTAACTCTAAACAAACCCTAAACAAACCATAGACATCAAACTCTAAACAAACCATCAACAAACCATAGACCTCAAACCATCAACAAACCCTAAACCCCAAACAATAAACTGTAAACTATTTTGTCATGAACAGCCAAACCGAATTAATGGAAGCCTTCCGCGATTACCAGTTGGGTAAGATGGGCGTGCTCATAGAAGAATAAACCCTAAACATAACCATCAACAAACCATAGACCCCAAACCCTAAACAAACCCTAAACCCCAAACAATAAACTTTAAACTATTAATTATGTCAACTTACCAGATCGATGCAGCACACAGTGAAATTACTTTTAAAGTAAGACACCTCATGATCACCAATGTTACCGGCAGCTTCAGCAAATTTGATGCGACCATGGAAAGCGAAGCCACTGATTTCAGCGACGCAAAAATTTCTTTTGAAGCAGATGCCAACAGTGTTAACACCGGCAATGAACAGCGCGATGGCCATTTACAAGGCGAAGAATTTTTCGCCGCCGAAAAATTTCCTAAACTTTCTTTTGTTTCTTCCGCCTTTACAAAAAAATCCGGCGAAGAATATACACTTACGGGCAACCTCACCCTGCGGGGAGTAACCAAACCCGTTGAACTCGCCGTTGAATATGGCGGAACAGTAACGGATCCTTACGGACGTGTAAAATCAGGTTTTGAGATCACCGGCAAGATCAACCGCCAGGACTTCGGCCTTATCTGGGGCGGCAAAACGGAAGCCGGTGATGTGCTGATTGGCGATGAAGTGAAACTGCATATAAATGTTCAAATGATAAAATCTTAGGTCAGATGACAACAGCCACCATCGCTTCAGAAAAATACCATGTGCGGCTCCAGAACGGGAGGCATGAATTTTTATCGGATGAACCTGCCGACCTGGGCGGAGCAGATACAGGACCCGCGCCGGATGAATTACTGGAAGCATCCCTCGCCAGTTGTACAGCTATTACACTGCGTATGTATGCCGACAGGAAGAACTGGAAGGTTGCGGCCATAGAAGTTACCGTAACGCTTGAACGGACAGAAGGCAAAACAATATTTACCAGGAAGATCAGCATCAACGGCGAGGTGGATGAGGAACAACGTGCAAGGTTATTACAAATGGCCAAAGCCTGCCCCGTATCCAAAAGCCTGCTTGCGGAAATAGAGATCAACAGTGAGATTAGTTAAAAACAAAAATATCCTATGAACATCGAGATTATATCAGGCAGCCCGCGAAAAGAAAGTGTTTCGCACAGGGTTGCCCTGTTTTTACAAAAATACCTGTCGGAAAAGACGAGTCACACCGTTAATATAATTGATGTGCGCGATTGGGATCTTCCCCTGTTACAGGGAGTATACGCAAGCGTTGAAAAAACACCCGATCCCTATAAGCCATTGGCCGAAAGGATGTTTGGCGCGGATGCCTATATTTTAGTAACGCCGGAATACAATGGCAGCTATTCACCCGCACTGCAGAACCTGATCGACCATTTTCCCAAAAGGTTCCGCAAGGTTTTTGGCCTGGTAACGGCATCGCCGGGAGCGATGGGGGGCATACGGGCCAGCCAGCAGTTATTGCTATTGGTGCCGGCTTTATTCGGGATCGCCTCCCCCTTTATGCTGGTAACGCCGATGGTTGACAGGAAATTTGATGAAAAGGGGAACCTGATAGATCCCTCCTTTGAAAAGTCTGTGGAACAGTTTACCACAGAGTTTCTCTGGCTGGCCGAGACCGTGCACCCGGAAATAGCCACTGCTTACAATTAACGTTAGATAAATGTGGCGGAGTTGTACCTTCGCCACTTTCTTTTAATAACCATCATGAGCGACGATATCAAACACGAATGTGGCCTGGCCTACATCCGGTTGCGAAAACCTTTCTCTTATTACCAGCAAAAGCACGGTTCTGTTACGTATGGCCTCAATAAGCTGTACCTGCTGATGGAAAAACAACATAACCGCGGGCAGGATGGCGCAGGCATCGCTGCCGTAAAACTGAATACAGAACCCGGCAGCCCTTTTTTACACCGCATGCGCAGCAATGCACAGCAACCCATCGCAGATCTTTTCTTTAAGATCGGGCAGGAAATTGCGGAACTGGAAAAATACCAGCCCGATATCAAACTACATCCCGGCCTGATGAAAGGTCACCTCCCTTTTCTTGGCGAACTGTTACTTGGCCATCTCCGTTACGGTACACAGGGCAAAAATAATGTAGAGTTTTGTCACCCTTTTATTAAACGCGACCTGATGCCGGGCAAGAACATTGCACTTGCCGGTAATTTTAACCTCGTGAATACGGATGAATTGTTCGACTTCATTAAGATGAGCCCCGGCGATTTTCAGAAACAAAGCGACCTGGCTGCCATGATGGAAGTGCTGTATCATTTTTTATCGCAGGAAGATGACGAACATCCCAATGCGGCACAGATCGCAACAGTATTAAAGAAAGCTACCCCACTCTTTGATGGCGGTTATACGGTAGGCGCATTATTGGGCAACGGCCATAGTTTCGTGATGCGTGATGCACATGGGATCCGTCCCGCTTATTATTATATTAACGACGAAGTGATCGTAGCAGCCAGCGAAAGAGCCGCTATCCGAACTACTTTTAATGTTGGCGAGAACGAAGTGCTGGAACTGATGCCCGGTATGGCATTGATCGTTGATGATATGGGTAATTACCAGCTGCAGCAGATACTGGAACCCAAAGAAAGAAGGGCCTGTAGTTTTGAACGCATTTATTTTTCGCGCGGCAGCGATGAAAAGATCTACCGCGAAAGGATCGCACTCGGTCACCACCTGAGTAAAACCGTTTTGGAAAGCATCAGTTATGACCTGAAGAATACTATCTTCTCTTATATCCCCAATACGGCCGAAGTGGCTTTTTATGGACTGGTAAAAGGGATGGAAGAATACCTGAATAAAATAAAAGTAGAACGGATCCTAAGCTGGGGAAACGATTTTACGGAAGAGAAGCTCGAAGAAATGATCAACCGGAAGATCCGGCAGGAAAAGATCGCCATCAAGGATGTAAAGCTGCGCACATTTATTACCGAAGATGCCAACCGGAATGAAATGGTGCAGCACGTATATGATATCACGTATGGTACCGTAAGAAAAAACGAAGATACCTTAGTCGTGATCGACGACAGCATCGTACGCGGCACTACGCTTAAAGAAAGTATTGTACGCATGCTCTCGCGCCTGCAGCCAAAAAAGATCATTGTGGTTTCATCGGCCCCGCAGATCCGTTACCCCGATTGTTACGGCATCGACATGAGCAAACTGGGCGATTTTATTGCTTTCCGCGCAGCCATCGCTTTGCTGAAAGAAAAAAACATGGAGCATATCCTGAAAGAGTCGCACGACCGCATCATGGAATTACAGCGTACCAATCAGTTGCATACAGAGAATGTTGTGCGCCAGGTATACAAACCCTTCACCACCCAGGAAATATCTGATAAGATCGCGCAACTCATTACGCCATCAGGCGTTACCATACCTATAGAAGTCATCTATCAAACCATCGAGGACCTCCACGAAAGCTGCCCCACCAATACCGGCGACTGGTATTTCACCGGCAACTACCCCACCCCCGGTGGTAACAGGGTAGTTAATAAAGCTTTTTTAAATTATATGGATGGGAAGAATGTGAGGGGGTATTAAACCCTGTAACAGATCGCATTAATATTCATCCCCGCTCCAACAGAAGCAAACATGATCACATCTCCATCTTCCAGTTCATGCTCGCCCAGTTGATTGTGTTTTACCATATCATATAAAGTGGGGATCGTGGCTACTGAGCTGTTGCCGAATTTGTGGATGCTCATGGGCATGATATGTTCGGGTACCTCTTTGAGACCGTAGAGTTTATACAGCGCTTTCACAAAACCTTCGTCCATCTTTTCATTGGCCTGGTGCAGAAAGAATTTTTTTACATCAGTAATCTTCAATCCCGCTTTATCGAGGCATGACTTCATGGCAAGTGGTACATTCTTGATGGCATATTCATAAACTTTGCGACCCTTCATTTTCATAAACCGCACATCAGGATCGGAATCGGGTAAATTGGAGGTTCCGAAGTGGAGGTAAAAAGCTTCGTTCACACAATGGCTCTGAACGCTGGTGGCAAGGATGCCGCTTTGGTTTTTATCACCCGGCAGCGCCTCGATCACTGTTGCCCCGGCACCATCGCTGAAGATCATACTATCGCGGTCGTAGATATCAATCACACGGCTCAGGGTTTCCGCACCTATCACAAGACATTTTTTTGCGATGCCCGCTTTGATATATGCATCGGATTGTATCACACCCTGTATCCATCCAGGGCATCCAAAAAGAATATCATAGGCCACACATTCCGGATTGTGGATCCCCAAGGCCTGTTTCACACGCGAGGAAAGCGCCGGCAAAGCATCTGTCTGGATCGTGTTCTGCAGTACGTTGCCGAAATTATGGGCAACAATGATCTGGTCCAGTGTTTCAGGATCGATCTTCGAATCTTCAATGGCCAGCCTGGCAGCAATAATAGCCATATCGGAAGTGTTCATGTCCTTATCCGCATACCTGCGTTCTTCTATCCCTGTAATGTCTTTGAATTTATCCACGATCTCGCCGGCCGGAGTAGTGATCCTCTCATGGTCCTCTCCATAAAAAGGCTGGTTGATAAAATCCCTGTTTGTCTTAATGGTTGGTGGTATATAACTTCCCGTACCCGTTATAACAGTCCTTACCTGATGCATGTGCAATAGAGATTAATGCAGTTATCAAACAAAAATAAGAATTATTCAGCTACAGGTACCTATCCCCCCGGTTCCTTTTCACTTCGGCTACGTATTCTTTGATAGATTGTTCTTTGTCTTTTTTACAGATAAGGAGCACATCATCCGTATCCACTACGATGAAATCATCAAGCCCCTGTAAAACCACTAACTTATTATGCGGTACAGACACCATACATTTGGTATCATCTATCACCATTACATTATCGCCTGCCACCGCATTTCCCAGGTAATCTTTTTCTAAATTATCATAGGCGCTGTTCCAGGTACCCAGATCGCTCCAGCCAAAAGAAGATGGGATCACATACACATTATCCGCTTTTTCCATAATGGCAAAGTCGATGGATACATTCGTACACAAAGGATAGATCCGGTCGATCGCGTTCTTTTCTTCCGGCGTATTAAAGTTTTCTTTTTCACCATCAAACAGATCGAACATTTCTGGCTGGTACTCTTCAAAAGCCTTTACCACTGTTTGTACCTTCCAAACAAAAATACCTGCGTTCCATAAGAAGTCGCCACTGGCAAGAAAGGTCTTGGCGAGTTCCAGGTTGGGTTTTTCGGTAAAGGTCTTAACCTTATAGATGCCATCGGCAACGCTCAGCGGTTCATGCTGAATATAACCGTAACCGGTATTGGGATGTGAGGGTTTGATACCGAGTGTGATCAATGATTTAATATGCCCCACAAAATCAAGTGCCTGCATCGTAATCTTCCGGAAAGTCTCGTTATCGAGGATCATATGATCACTCGGCGCAATGATCAGGGATGCCTCAGGGTCTTTTTGTAAAAGTTTAAACGAGATATAGGCCACACAGGGAGCGGTATTTTTTTTGCTGGGCTCAGCCAGGATATTATCCGGGTTCAGTTCGGGCAATTGCTCTTTAACGATATCCGTGTATTCGGCAGAAGTAACGATGAAAATATTTTCTTCGGGGATAAAAGCAGTATAGCGCTCGTAGGTCCACCTGATCAGCGATTTACCCGTATTCAGAATATCGAGGAACTGTTTCGGATATCCTATGCGGCTCTTCGGCCAGAAACGGCTGCCTATCCCACCTGCCATAATAGCCACATAATGATGCTTATTCTTCATCGGTTCAAATCGTTTTGTTAGTCAGTTTGGCGCTGCAATATTACACGGTTTATTTAACCTGCGGTTTAATATCCGGGTAAGCGCAGTCAGTCTTAGATGATCCCTTCTTTAATAAGGTCATGAATATGTAAAATGCCGAGGTATTTACCGTTTTCGGCAACAATGAGTTGATTGATATCATTATTTCTTAATACATCAAGCGCTTCTACCGCCAGCAGAGAAGGTTCAATTGTTTTTGGGTTAGGTGATAAAATATCCCTGGCGGTAACCAGTTGCAGGTCGTTGCTTTTTTCCAGCATCCTTCTCAGGTCGCCATCGGTAATGATGCCTGCAACATTGCCATTCTCATCCGTTACCGCAGTAACACCGAGCCTTTTCGCCGTAATTTCCATGATCACTTCCTTTAAACCCGCAGTTGCCGGTACTTGTGGCTGCTGGTTGTGTACATACAGGTCTGACACCCGCAGATACAGACGCTTGCCAAGGTTGCCACCGGGATGAAAACGGGCGAAATCATCCCCATTAAACCCTTTCAGCTGCATCAGGCATACAGCCAGGGTATCACCCATCACCATCTGTGCCGTGGTACTGCTGGTTGGAGCAAGGTTATTGGGGCAGGCCTCCTGGCTAACCGTTGTATTAAGAATGATATGGCTTTCTGCAGCCAGGTAACTTTCCATATTCCCTACCATACCGATCAGGGTATTTCCGAAATTTTTGATCAGGGGTACCAAAACCTTTATTTCGGGGCTTTCGCCGCTTTTACTGATGATCAGGACCGCATCTTGCGGCTGGATCATGCCCAGGTCGCCATGGATAGCATCCGCCGCGTGCATGAACAGGGAGGGAGTACCCGTAGAATTGAGGGTGGCCACTATTTTCTGGGCTACGATAGCGCTTTTGCCAATGCCGCTTACCACCAGCCTGCCTTTACAGCTATGGATAGCCTGTACGGCATTCTCAAAAGAAGCGTCGATAAAAGCCGATAACCCTGCGATGGATCCCGCTTCTGACTGTATGGTTTGCAAGGCTGTTTGCCGGATAGATTCGTTCATGCCCCGCAAAGGTAAACTTTACCCGCAAACTGAGGGTATTGCGCCCATACTTCGTTAACTTTGTGCCCCTTCTTTACCACGCAACAGGCACAACGGAAGGATTCTCAAGGTTTTGACCGTACCGGAGGCTGTTTTGGGCACACCCGCCCGTTTAACATTTTTAACGCGGAAAATTCCGGTAAAAGAACTAAATTATCTGTCTGAAAGGTATTCCGCAAAGCGGGATAAAATTGATATTGATACATGACAATACTTACTAAAAAAGCATCTCCCAAACCTGCAGCCAAAGCAGGCAAACAGGAGACTGCCCCTAAAAAAGCGGCAAAAAAAACAGGCATTACCCATTCCTATGATATCTATGCTGCATTAGAAAAATATTTCGGGTTCAGGGAATTCAAGGGTACCCAGGAAAAATCGATCAATAGCCTGCTCAACGGTAAGGATACTTTTGTGATCATGCCAACCGGCGGCGGTAAAAGCCTTTGCTACCAGCTGCCCGCCATGATCATGCCGGGTTGTGCCATCATTGTTTCTCCGCTGATCGCTTTAATGAAGAACCAGGTTGACCTGGTAAGGGGATACAGTGAAAATGATGAAGTAGCGCATTTCCTGAATTCATCTCTCAACAAAGGGCAGATCAAGGCGGTGAAAGATGATCTTACTTCCGGCAAGACCAAACTCCTGTATGTGGCCCCTGAAACATTGACCAAGCAGGAGAACCTCGAATATTTCAGCGACCTGCCCATCTCTTTCTTTGCGGTGGATGAGGCTCATTGTATTTCTGAGTGGGGACATGATTTCCGCCCTGAATACCGGCGCCTTCGCGAGATGATGGATATCATCAATCCTGATATACCCGTAGTGGCTTTAACGGCTACGGCAACACCAAAAGTAAAAAGCGATATCGTAAAAAACCTCGGCTTACGCGATCCTAATATTTTCCTTTCTTCTTTTAACCGATCCAACTTGTATTACGAGATCCAGCCAAAGATCGAGAAAGAACAAACGGTAAAGAGTATTGTAAAATTCATCACCGGACACAAAGGCAAGAGCGGCATCATTTATACCCTTAACCGCAAAACCACGGAAGAGCTGGCAGAGCTGTTGATGGCCAATAATATCAAGGCAGTGGCTTACCACGCCGGGCTGGATCAAAAATTACGGGCCGACAGGCAGGACCAGTTCCTGAATGAAGATGTACAGGTGATCGTAGCCACCATTGCTTTTGGCATGGGTATCGATAAACCGGATATCCGGTTCGTGATCCATTTTAATATTCCAAAATCAATAGAAAATTATTATCAGGAAACCGGTCGCGCCGGCCGTGATGGTATGGAAGGTATTTGTGTTTTATACTATTCGCATAAAGATGTATCCAAACTGGAGCACCTGATGCGTGATAAGCCATTGAGTGAAAGGGAAGTGGGCGCACAGCTGATAGATGAAACGGTGGCCTATGCAGAAAGCGCCGTATGCCGCAGGAAAATACTGTTACATTATTTTGGGGAAGACTGGGATACACCGAACTGCGGCAGTTGCGATAATTGTCGGCACCCCAAAGAAAAAATAGAAGCGAAAGACGATGTAGTAAAAGTGTTGAAAGTGATCCGTGCACTGGATGAACGTTTTGTAACAGATTACGTGGTTAATGTGGTGATGGGTAAACTGACCCCGCAGATAAGTATTTACCGCCATGATGCCTTACCGGTGTTTGGGATCGGCAACGACAAAGAAAATCATTTATGGAGCAGCCTCGTAAGACAGATGTTGCTGGATAACCTGATCAAAAAAGATATAGAAGAATACGGACTGCTGAAGGTGACGGAGAAAGGGGAAAAATTCCTGAAAAAGCCGGGCTCCTTCAAGATCGTGCTGAATAATTTATTTGAAGATGCGCTGGCGGATGATGATGATGGTGAAAATGCATCACAAACCGGTGCCGCGGCAGATAATGCGTTGTTCAATATGCTGAAGGAACTGAGACAGAAAGAGGCCAAGAAAAAAAGTCTTCCGCCGTTTGTGATCTTTCTTGAAAATTCTTTGCAGGATATGGCTACGATTTATCCTACCACACTGGAAGAAATGGAGAAGTGCCAGGGTGTAAGCAAGGGAAAGGCCATTAAATACGGGAAACCTTTTGTAGAGCTGATCGCCAAATACGTGGAAGAGAACAATATTGAGAAGCCCGATGATTTTATCATGAAGAGTGTGGCCAATAAGGGCAATAACAAAATATACATTATCCAGAATGTAGATAAAAAGATCCCCCTCGAAACCATTGCCAAAAATAAGACCCTGCGGTTGGATGAGTTGCTCGAAGAAATGGAAACCATTGCCGCCAGTGGCACCAAACTGAACCTGGATTATGCGATTGATGAGTGGTTGGACGAATATGACCAGGAAGAGATCATCGATTATTTTAAAAGCTGTGAAACCTCATCTCTTGATGTGGCCCGCGAAGAATTAAGCGAAAACAATTATACCTGGGAACAGTTAAAGATCATGCGCATAAAGTTCCTGAGCGTCTATGGAAATTAACCCAACCCTTCTTCACCAGCCCTTCCCCTCAGCCCCAGCCTTCAGGCTGGGGATAAAAAAGCCCCCCAAGAATCCCATGGCGCTTTAGCGCCGGGTGTTTTTACCCATTGAAAGACGAACAAATACCCTATAAACAATTCCGCCCAATAACTTCCTTTGTAAGACCATGTCTTACACCCGCGTCTGCATTCATTATGTATGGGCAACCAAACACCGTCGGCCCTTATTGGATAAAGTTTGCCGGGAACTGTTATTTGATCATATGCGTGAAAACGCAAAGAAGCAGGGCATCTGTATCGATAGGTTAAATGGTTACACAGATCATGTGCATTGCCTTGTTTGGTTGCAGCATGGGCAAACGATTGATAAAACTGCATTGCTGTTAAAGGGCGAGTCTTCTTTCTGGTTTAATAACCGCTCGGGTATCCAGGGCCGGAAACTACAATGGCAAAATGAATATTTTGCCGTATCGGTGAGCCTGCATATGGTGGAAAGGGTAAGGGCCTATATTGACAGGCAGGAGATCCATCATGGTAAAAAAACATTTGACCATGAATACCAGGAATTGATGCGGCAGCGGCTTGTGATTGACAATCCGAAAAATAACCCTCCGGATGATATTTTTTTGTCCCCAGCCTGAAGGCTGGGGCAAGGTGTGCCCGCCCCAAAGGGCGGAATAAGAGATAATTTTATTATACAATTGGCAGTTCTGTACGCCTCAGCCCTTCTCCCATCCCCCCATCCCCAGCCTTTCCTCCCAGCCCCAGCCTTCAGGCTGGGGAAAATGATTTTTTGATATTCGACCGAGGCCGATCGGCCGTCTTTCCCGAACAATATTG
>JANXRX010000113.1 GCA_025352905.1 Bacteroidota bacterium
TTCATTGATCTTGCCACGCGCCGCAACCGCAGCATCCATGTCGATACTCATGGTAAGATAAAAATGCGGTGCCGTAAACAGGCTCTCACTCAAACGGCGTGCAATGGTTTTGCGCATCTGCGATACAGGCACATCTTCAAAACTTACCTGCCCGGCCGGCGCTGCCGGTTGTACACCGGGTTGTGCAGGTGCAGCCGGAACATACTGGTCGATATCTGTTTTGGTGATCCTTCCATTGTCGCCGGTACCTTTTACATACCGCAGATCAATTCCTTTTTCTGTCGCTACTTTTTTAGCCAATGGTGAAGCAAAGATCCTTCCTTCATTTACTATTGTTTCGGTTGCAGCCACGGGTGCGGGTGCCGACTGGGGCTGTTGCGCCGCAGGTTGCGGGGCTTCCTGTTTTGCCTCAGCGGCCGGCGCAGCAGTTGCGCCTCCTCCTGCTTTTACAGAAGCAACAATGCCATTTATATCAAGGCCCTCTTTACCGATAATACAAAGAAGGTCATTTACTTTGATCACTTCACCTGCCTTGGCTCCCTGGTATAACAGCGTGCCGTCTTTGTAGCTTTCCAGTTCCATCGTAGCCTTATCGGTTTCAATATCAGCCAGTACTTCTCCTTTTTTAACTGCATCACCTACGTTCTTGTGCCAGCCGGCGATCACTCCTTCCGTCATAGTATCACTTAACCTCGGCATTAATACCACTTCTTCCATCGCAGAAGCATTTGCTGCAGTGTTTGTATTTGTTGCGGGTTGCGGGGCTGCGGGTTGAGGGTTATTGGCAGGGGCCGCTTTTTCTTCAGGTGCGGGGGCTGCTTCGGGCTTGGCTGCGCCGGGTGCATGCTGTGCAACTAATGCAGTAATATCTTCGCCTGCTTTTCCTAAAATAGCCAACAGGTCGTTCACCTGTAATTTGCCGCCATTCGGTGTCCCGATATGCAGCAGGATCCCATCCTGGTAACTTTCCAGTTCCATCGTGGCTTTATCAGTCTCTATTTCAGCTAACAGATCGCCTTTCTTAACGGCATCTCCTACTTTTTTATGCCAGGCAGCAATCACACCTTCCGTCATGGTGTCGCTTAACCGGGGCATTAAGATCACTTCAGCCATAGTTCGGGTACTCTTTAATTGAGCCGTGAAATTACGGTAAAATTGAGAAATAGAACCACGATTATCCTGATTCTACTGCCCCTGTGCCAAACTATAGGCCTTCTTATCACCCCACTTATTGAGCAATTCCGTGGAGCATATTTTAAAGTCCTGCATCAGTCGCTTATATAATTCCAGAATATCCACCTGGGTAACGGGAACTTCCCCCACACTTTCGAACCGGCAGGCATACTGGTTTACCAGGTTGGTAAAAGAAGACCCTTTTGGCCAAACCTGGGTACCGCGATTACTGATCGTAACCAGTTTGAAGATATCCGCCGTATGATGCAGGCATTTTTCTGCGATCACCAGCGGTTGCAGGTTGCTTTCGATAAACATATCCACACCTACTATCGATACATGGCCCAATTCGAGGCTCTCGAGCATCGGGTTCTTTTCCAGTTTAAAATGAGTGGGTGTAGGCGCCTGGTTGGCAAGGAATGGCTTGGGATTATGGGCAGGCAATTTTCCAAAATTCTGAATCACCGCATCCGCAAATTCCGTAGTACTCAGGGATGGAATAGCCTTATCGCCAAAGTCACCGGTATGCACACCGCTTTCCAGTGTATATAATAAAGCGTTTTCTATGGTGGTAGCGGCCTCCATCAGCCCTAAATGCCGTAACATCCCGAAACCACTTAATAAAAGCGCGGTGGGGTTGGCTATGTTTTTACCGGCAATATCCGGTGCGGTTCCATGAACGGCTTCAAAAATAGAAATATGATCCCCGATATTCGCAGACGGCGCAAACCCCAATCCACCCACTAACCCTGCGCAAAGATCACTTACAATATCACCCTGCAGGTTGGTCAGCACCACCACATCAAATAGGTCGGGGCGACTTACCAGTTTCATACACAGGTCATCCACGATCACATCATCCGATTTTAATTCGGGGTATTCTTTGGATACTTCATAAAACACGTCGAGGAACAGGCCATCGGTCAGTTTCATGATATTTGCCTTGTGGCCGCAGGTAATACGCCGGGCCCCTTTTTTCTTGGCCATTTCAAATGCATACTTGATCACCTGCAGGCTGCCGGGGCGCGTAATAAAACGCCGGCTAAGTGCCACATCATGGGTTAGCATATGCTCAATTCCACCATAGGTATCCTCAATGTTTTCCCTGACAATCGTAATATCGATCGGTATCCCCGCTTTACTGAATACCGTATCTACGCCATGCAGGGTTTGAAAGGTTCTTTTATTGGCGTAGGTGTTCCATGTTTTACGCGCGGTCACATTCACACTTTTTACGCCTTTTCCTTTGGGCGTTTCCATCGGTCCTTTGAAAAGTATGCCCAGCGATTCGATGGTTTGCTGCGCTTCGGGGGTCATTCCATTACTATAGCCTTTGTCGAATACCCATTTACCCATATCCACAAATTCATATTCCAGGGGCAGGTTTGCGGCCCTGAAAATAGATAATACCGCTTCCATGATTTCCGGCCCTATTCCATCTCCTTTTGCTACAGCAATTTTAGTCATGGTTTCATCCTTTTAAGGTGCTGCAAAATTAAGCACTACAGCAACACAACTGTGTTAAATCGTTTATGTATTTTTGAATGGGTTTCTTTACGGCAATTCCTTATTTTTACTTCAAGCAATCACAATAAATGGTATCCAAAATCTCGGAAGGTGTTGAAATAAGTGTAGAGACCTTTTACCAGGCCGATTACAGCAACCCGCAAAACAGCGAGTATATGTTTGCGTACCGGATAACCATTGAGAACCAGAACAATTTTACAGTTAAACTGCTCCGCCGGCAATGGTATATTTTCGACAGTAACGGGGAACACCGTGAAGTGGAAGGTGAAGGTGTGGTAGGCGTACAACCCGTATTAAAACCGGGCGAACATTACCAGTATGTTAGTGGCTGTAACCTCCGTACCGAAATGGGCAGGATGCATGGCACTTACCAGATGGAGAATGAGAACAGCAAAACGGTCTTCTCGGTTAATATCCCTTCCTTTGAAATGATCGCCCCTTCAAAGATGAATTAATTCATTACCTCGGTTTATATTTTGCTTCTTCAAATATCTGTTTGGCCGGGGTTTTCAGTAAAGTCTCCGGCGATACATCCTTCTTTTTTTCCATCCATTTTGTTACGATCTGCATGCCAACAAATTGCCCGATATTTCCGGGAGAAGCATCTCCCAATGCCTGTGTATTCGGTCCGTCGGTTAGGTAATCACGCGTTACGTTAGGGTCGGTATTGTATAAGAGATCTCCCTGCACAAAAAAACTCCAGATATTTTTTTCGCTCGCATAACAACCCTGCAGCTGCTGCGCGGTATAGCCCGTTTTTACCGTATCCGGCAGATCGGGCAGTAACTTGTCGAGCACATACATCCGTTTACCCGATTCGATCATCTGTTCTACAAGTGGCCGGCCCATGCTGTTATTCGGGTACATATCGTCCAGGATATTTTTGATCCCGTTT
This sequence comes from Bacteroidota bacterium, assembly GCA_025352905.1. Classification (GTDB taxonomy): domain Bacteria; phylum Bacteroidota; class Bacteroidia; order Chitinophagales; family Chitinophagaceae; genus Sediminibacterium. Next base: position 3,596 of record JANXRX010000113.1, read on the forward strand.
ACAGGGATATAAGCGGGTTCAAAACGGCGCGAAACAAAGAGCGGGTACATCTCCTGTCCCTCTTGACTAAGGTATAAGGGATAGTCCTTCCCCATATACAATTGCAGCCCTACCGCCATTGCGTTGGGTGTGAGAATGCTTCCATAACTGTTAATGGGACCGATAAAAGTGATCAGTTTTTCAGGCAGTTTATAGGCCGGGAAATAATAATGTACAAACTGTAATCCCCGTTGTAACTGTTGTATGGTTACACTGATATCCCTGAATTTTTGTTCTGCAACAGCGTTAAGGCTTTGATAGCTTTTAATAAATTCAGGCACCTGTTTTTTAGCGCTATCCGGCGAGGTGCCCAGGATATTAAACAAAAAATCCTGTGTGAACCCCGGGTGTTTTTTATTCAGTTCTGTTAATCCCGTCTCCGGATGAAGTGTATCGAGCGCAAAAAAATCTTTCTCGAATCTTTCTACCTGCAATGATATTTTGATACCCGATACATCGGGGGTCTTTTTTTGCTGGTTGCAACCCAATGTAAACAGTAAAGCGCAGGGAAACAGGAATGTCAGCTTCATATCCAATCAATTAGTAAGAAGTGGTAAAATTACGTTGCGAATTTGAAGACACCATCACGGCTGAGAAATAACCATCAGCCCCCCGGATCCGGTTTCGGTATTGCGGTACAGGGAAGCATATTGCTGCCGGTCAAGAAAAAGTAAAGGATAGAATAATAATTTTTTCTCGGGTATTTTCTGGATCGTCTGCTGGCCGTCTTTTAAGGTTACAAATACCGGTTGTGGCTCATCAAACCGGTCGGCCTGGTACAGGAGCGCTGATATCTCCCTGTCTTCTCCCGGTACCAGAAATAACCGGTTGTATACCTGGTAGGCAGGGGCAAATACATCCAGTGTCTTTGTTTCCGTCCATTCAAAACCTTTCTCGTTTTCCAGTTTCAGGCAGATCAGTTTCGGCGCGTTCCAGCTCGATGATCGTGAGGTAAGCGGTGATGTTGCGGATGACTCCGTTGACATTCTCGATGAACCCACGGATTGTGTCGCATTCGCATTAGGGGGTGGTTGCGACAGAACCACAGGTGTTCGTGAACTCCGCCCGGATGATACCTGCGCCATATATTCTCCCGCACGCGAAAGACCCTGTATGGGGTTGATCGCTTTTGGAGAAAGGTCTTCCAGGGGTCTTAGCCCCTGTGTCCGCTGCAGCATGCCGGCATTGAGCCTGAGTATCGCAAAGCTACCGCTGTCGGAATAGGCGATCTCCTGTAGTTGAACACTTCTCAGGATGGTTTCATCTGTAGCGGAAAAACCTTTTCGAAAACTTTTTATCATGTCGTGGCTGAAAGGGATGAAGCGTGGTACCAGTTCGTTACCCCTACCAGCGGGTAAAACGATACTATAGATGCCTTTGTTCAGTTTACTGGATCCATCAATATATACCCCTTCCGCCTGTAGGCATTTACATGCATTGTTTTGCGAAATACGCATGGTTTTCAATTTCACTTTTTCAAAACTGAAGGTTTCGCTGAAGATATGTTCATCCCCAATGGGAATGGTGTTTACCGTAAGGTCTGTAGAGAGCCGGTAATTGGCGAACTTATCAAACACAAGGATATGCGTGTTGCCAAAAATATCCAGGAATAATTCCGGTTCCGTATCCCTCACACTATCCTGTTTGAATGCATAGTCCATCTGCTTTTGCAGGTTCCCGTTCCTGTCGAGCAGTGATCCTCTCAGGGTCATAGAATCGTTCAGGGTCTTTCTGAATTGATAAAACAGCATATATTTTTTATCCGGGCTGGCAATCGTATTTACCAGACCCTTCCATACATTCAGCATACCCTCTTTTTTCTGTAACACTTCTCCCCGCTCATCCAGTTCCAGGAAATGATATTCCGTTCCTTTGCTTCCCGGTGTAACCGAGGAAAACAGGATCGAATGTTCCTGCACATTGATAGCGGAAAGAGGCCTTGGCAAATCATATACCCGGGTTTCCCCTTTCTGCACAGACGTATCATACATATACAGGTTCAGGTTACTGGCGTCGGTGAGGTTGAACACAAAGAAATGGCTGCCCAGCCGCCCGATAAGGGCCTGGTTCTGTAATTCTATCTCCGGTATCGAAAAAAAACGGAATTGCCTCTTTTGTGCCATGACCATGACCGGAAGGACAATAAGGGCCAATAGTAACAGGTGTTTTGTATGTAGACTGGAGGATTTCATAAAATGGGCGATTTGGCGCCGGAAAACCCAAAAACTATTCAAAAGTTACGGAACTTTGCAGCATGAAGATATTTTTAGCCCAGCAGAATTATCATATCGGCAATTTTGAAAGCAATACCCATAAGATAATACAGGCTATTGAAGCGGCAAAAGCACAGGGGGGCGACCTGATCCTGTTTAGTGAAATGTGTGTGTCCGGTTACCCGGCAAGGGATTTTGTGGAGTTCAGCGATTTTATCAGTAAATGTTATGACGCAGTTGACCGGATAAAAGAACATGCCGATACGATCGGCGTATTGATCGGCAGCCCCGCAAGAAACACATTTCATAAAGGCAAAAACCTTTTCAATGCCGCTTTTTTCCTTCATGAGAAAGAAATAAAAGCGGAGATACACAAAACACTGTTACCCACCTATGATGTATTTGACGAGTACCGTTATTTTGAGCCTTCTTTTGAGTGGCAGGTAGTTCCATTTAAAGGCAAACGGCTGGCGATTACCATTTGTGAGGATATCTGGAACCTGGGCGATAACCCTTTATACCGGGTCTGCCCCATGGATAAACTGATGGAACAGCAACCGGATATCATGCTCAATATCAGTGCATCCCCTTTTGATTATACGCATGATGAGGACCGGAAATCGGTGATAAAGGCCAATGTGCTTAAATACAAACTACCCATGTTCTATTGTAATGCGGTAGGTAGCCAGACCGAGATTGTTTTTGACGGCGCTTCATTGGTGTTTGATAAACATGCCAATCTCTATAAGACCCTGCCCATGTTTACCGAAGCGCTGGAAAGTGTGATATTACTCGACGACGGAACGATAGATGCGCCGATACTGGAGCCTGCCAGCAGGGTCCCTGATAAAGAACTGAACCCGGTAACCCTGGAACCTGAATTGAATATTGCACAGGTATATGATGCTTTATTGCTCGGGATCCGTGACTATTTCAGTAAAATGGGATTTACCAAAGCGATACTGGGTTCTTCCGGCGGGATTGATTCGGCCGTTACACTGGCGCTTGCCTGTGAAGCGCTGGGTAAAGAAAATGTTCGCGCCATCCTGATGCCTTCTCCTTATTCAACAGATCATTCTGTGAACGATGCGGTGCAGCTCAGCAAGAACTTAGACAATTCTTATGATATACTTCATATAGATAAGGTATATGGCTCTTTCCTCGAAACACTGGATCCTGTTTTCAATGGCCTGCCCTTTTCACTGGCAGAAGAAAATATACAAAGCCGCAGCCGCGGAAACTTACTGATGGCTATCGCCAATAAATTCGGGTATATTTTATTGAACACTTCCAATAAAAGCGAGCTGGCCACCGGGTATGGAACGCTGTATGGAGATATGGCCGGCGGGCTGGGCGTATTGGGCGATTGTTATAAACTACAGGTGTATGCGCTGGCACGTTATATTAACCGTAACAAAGAGATCATCCCCGAAAATATAATCAGCAAAGCGCCCAGCGCTGAATTACGGCCCGACCAGAAAGACAGCGACAGCCTCCCCGATTATATGATCCTTGACCAGGTATTGTATCAATATATTGAAAGAAGAATGGGACCTGATGAGATCAAAGCACTTGGGTATGATAGAGCACTTGTTGACCGGATCTTAAAAATGGTGAATACAAACGAATACAAACGCAACCAGTTTTGCCCCATCATCCGGATCTCGCCAAAGGCATTTGGGGTGGGAAGGAGGGTGCCGATTGTTGGGAAGTATTTGAATTAGCGTGACAAATAACATCTACCCCTGCACTACCATCAGCGGCACATGGCTATGAAAAGCCAGCATTTTTGTATGGTCTGCGGAGAACATGCCTTCAAAAAACCCGTGTTTTTTCAGGACCGTTATCACCAGGTCCACTTTATATTCCAGCGCAAAGGCATTGATTGCTTCTACATAATTTTTGTTTTGTGAAAAATGATATTCCGGATCAAATTCCGCCAGTTGCGTATGCGCCGCATAACTGATATCGGGGTTATCCGGTTTTTCTTCAATATTGAATACGAACAATTCCGCTCCGGTTCCTGAAAGCATGTCTCTAACCGGATTCAGGGGAATGGTAGTATCTTTTTTATCAAAATCGCCTGTTAGCATGATCTTTTCTATCGGTGTAAAACCCGCGTCTGCCGGAACAATGATTACAGGAGTCTTTGTATGTTTTGCAACAGAAAGTGTATTGCTGCCGATCAGTTTTTCTTCCAGTACACCCCCGCCTGTAATGCCCATCACCACCAACCCGGCATTCAGTTTTTCACATACCTCGTCGAGCCCTCCGGTTAAGTCGCCATATTCGCTCAGCGTTTCCATATCGATTCCGGGTGCAAATGCGGTAAGCTCTCCTTGAAAATCAGTGATGTTCTTTTGACTGGCCTCTTTCAGTGATTCTATTTCCAGCATCTGCATAGGCGCCATCGGATCGATGGTAAGTGGTATTTCGTATGAATGATACAGTACCAGCTTTTTTACGCCAAGCTGGTTGGCCAGTTTGATTGCATAGACGGCGGCATTTTTAGCGGTAGGCGAAAAATCGGTGGGCAGTAATATGGCTTCCATAAAAGAAGGGATTGGGGTAACGCTCTTTTATTGCAAAAAACATGCCCTATACAATATTTTCGATGATCCCCGCAATTCCCTGCCCGCCGCCTACACAGGCGGTTACCATCCCGTATTTTTTATTGAGGCGCTTCATATCATTTAATAGTTGTACCGTGAGTTTGCAACCGGTACAACCGAGCGGGTGCCCCAATGCGATGGCGCCCCCATTGATATTTACGATATCAGGATTCAGACCCAGTTCGCGGATAACCGCCAGTGACTGGGAAGCAAATGCTTCATTCAGTTCTATC
>JANXRX010000254.1 GCA_025352905.1 Bacteroidota bacterium
TCTTTGGCCTCGATTACCATTTCCACGGCTTCTTCCCCTACTTTCTGGGCTATTTTGTTGATCCCTTTGGCAAAAAGGCTGGCCACATAGGATTCTTCAGGGGAAAGCTGTTTCCGTTGCCCGATAATGGTTTCCAGGTAAGTAAGGAAATCACCGGGCTGGTTGGTTTCGTTCCAGCAGGTATCGGCGCCTGTATGACAAACCGGCCCCAGGGGATGCGCTTTCACCAATAAAGTGTCATTATCGCAATCAGGGGCAATGCTCTCCAGTTCCAGGAAATGACCACTTTCTTCCCCTTTGGTCCAGAGACGCTGCCTGCTACGGCTATAAAAAGTGACTTTACCTGTCAGTTGTGTTTTTTCCAGAGCCTCCCCGTTCATAAACCCGAGCATCAGCACTTTATTAGTGCCTGCATCCTGCACAATGGCCGGAACCAGTCCGTCTGAATATTTTGAAAAGTCTGGCTGCATGGGTAATTAAATAATTAGTAATTAGTAATTTTTTGACGACTGTTGTTATATGCGTACTTCTACCCCGTTGTTATGTAACCATTTTTTCAGGTTAGGGATGGCGATCTCTTTAAAATGGAAAATACTGGCTGCCAGGGCTGCATCAGCTCCGGCGGTTTTGAAAACATCTGCAAAATGCTGTTTTGTTCCGCCCCCGCCCGAGGCAATGACCGGTACCGGCAGTTCCCTTGCCAAAGTTCCGGTAATATCCAATGCAAACCCCTGTTTGGTCCCATCATGATTCATAGAAGTCAGTAAAATTTCGCCGGCGCCCGCATTTACGGCCTGTCTGGCCCAGTCGATGCAACGGGTAGCCGTTTTTATCCTTCCGCCGTTCAGGTATACATACCATTCTCCGTCTTCTTCCTGTTTGGTGTCTATTGCCAATACGATGCATTGGCTGCCAAACTCTTTGGCCAACCCGGTAAGCAGCTTAGGGGTTTTAAATGCGGCTGTGTTCACCGAGATCTTATCGGCGCCATTCTGCAAAAGCATACTTACATCCTCAATACTGGAAATACCTCCGCCAACCGTAAAGGGAATATTGATATGGTGCGAGATCCTGTTCACCAGTTCACTGAGTGTTTTCCTTTTTTCAACTGTTGCTGTGATATCTAAAAACACCAATTCATCTGCACCCTGTTGTGCATATAAAGCACCCAGTTCAACGGGGTCGCCGGCATCACGGATATTCTCAAAGTTTATTCCTTTTACGGTTCTGCCATCTTTTATATCAAGGCAGGGTATAATTCGTTTTGTAAGCATATCGCAATAAAATTATTTTGCACACGGAGGCCAAGGGCACGGCTTTACATTGTTTTTAATTGCTGAAGTGTAATTCTGTTTTCATAGATCGCTTTACCTACTATAGCGCCGGCACAACCTATTTTTTTTAAATTCTGCAAATCTGCCATTGAACTCACCCCTCCACTGGCGATAAAATGCAGATGGGGGTATTTTGTAATAATATTCTGATATAATGTTACCGATGGCCCCTCTAGTTTTCCGTCCTTACTTACATCCGTACAAAATATTTGTTTAATTCCATAGTCAATATACTTCTCTATAAAAGCATACATATCGATATCTGTTGTTTCCAGCCATCCGGCAATCGCTATTTTTTCTTCTTTTACATCGGCGCCCAATAAAAATTTATCCGGCCCATATTTTTGCAGCCATTCTACAAACAGCGTTTCATTCTTTACTGCCAGGCTACCGATCGTTGCTATTGCCGCTCCGGAACTGAATACGATCTCAAGATCCGCTTCATTTTTAATACCCCCTCCAAAATCGATCACTAATGACGTATGCGTAGCAATAGATTCCAATACTTTCCAGTTTGTAACAGTTCCTGCTTTGGCGCCATCCAGGTCAACAAGATGTACCCGTTCCAACCCGGCCGCTTCAAATGCTTTAGCTACTTCAAGAGGCTGTTCATTGTATATAGTCTTCCGGCTGTAGTCACCCTGCGTAAGGCGGACACATTTTCCGTCGATAATATCTATTGCGGGGATGATCTGCATGGTAGGGCAATTAATAATTTTGGTTAGAGGTTAATAAAATTTTTAAGGATCTGCTCGCCCGTTGCGGCGCTTTTTTCGGGGTGGAACTGGACACCGTAAAAATTATTTTTGTGCAATGCTGAACTATAGGGTTGTACATAATTTGTTTTTGCGATGGTGTGTTCCCCGATCGCTGCATAATATCCGTGTACAAAATAACAGTAACTGTTTTCAGGCACCTCCTTTAAAAGCGGGGTTTGAAGATCGTAAATATTGTTCCACCCTACCTGGGGTACCTTGATCGATGATATCGCAGATTCGGGGTATGATTTGGGGGATTGGAACCGGCTTACCTTTTCTTCAAAAATGCCGAGGCATGGGGTGTTATTTTCTTCGCTGTGGTCGCACATGAGCTGCATACCGAGGCAGATACCGAGAACGGGTTGGGTGAGTTCCTTTATTAGTGTATCGAGATCACGTTCTTTCAGATAATTCATCGCCGTACTTGCTTCACCAACACCGGGGAAGATAACCTTATCGGCTGAGCGGATCGTTTTGGGATCATCGGTTACAGTTGCTTCCATCCCAATGCGTTCAAGGGCATACAATACCGATTGAATATTTCCTGCGTTGTATTTAATAATGACCAGCTTCATATAATATTCTGTAAAAATGATTTTGTGGCCGCCTCAATATCACTTGTCTCTTTAAGTGATTGTATATATGCGGTGCCAATGATAGCGCCGTTCGCGTATGAACAGGCCGATTCAAATGTTCTTTTATCCCTGATCCCAAAACCCACTAATACCGGATTTTTCAATTTCATTGACTGCAGTCTTTGCAGGTATTTTTCTACGGCTGTAAAATCAGTATTCTTGCCGGTTGTGGCAGAAGAACTTACAGCATATAAAAAACCACTGCTCAGTTCGTCAAGTTTCCTTACGCGTTCTTCAGGCGTTTCGGGTGTAACGAGGAATATAAAATCCAACCCGTATTTACGGATAACCGCGCCATACTCTGTTTCAAATTCATGAGCAGGCAGGTCGGGAAGAATTAATCCGTCTATTCCTGTTGCCGCCGCATCTGCGCAAAATCTCTCGAATCCATATTGAAGAACCGGGTTCATATATCCCATTAAAATAACGGGTATATCTACCTGTTTCCGAAAGTCTTTCAGTTGTTCAAAAAGGGTCTGGATCGTCATCCCGTTCTGTAAAGCAATCGTGCTGCTGGCCTGTATAACCGGCCCATCTGCCAGCGGATCACTGTACGGCATCCCTATCTCAACCAGGTTTGCCCCATTTTGCTGTAGTGCCCTGATCACCGTTAGTGTGCTGTTTAATTGCGGATAGCCTGCAGTACAGTATACATTCAAAACACCCTGTTTTTTTTCCTGGAAC
>JANXRX010000257.1 GCA_025352905.1 Bacteroidota bacterium
GAAAGCGGAGTTACGTACCGAAATAGAACAATTGCTCCACACGCTTGTGGCACATGCTTTTGAAATCATCAACCAGCCACAGAAATCCTTAGGGAGCAAACTAAAAAAACTGGTTGTAAAAACATTCGTCGACCAGAAAAAAATAGAAGCACAGGTTCCTGTATATACAGATAAACTGATGGCTGAGATTACCAAGCCAGCCACGTATAAACAAATTGCCAAATTAGCGGATACCGCTCTGTCACGAATGGGCCGACAGTCGTACGACAGTTCTGTAGCGGCAACCAAAAAAACAATGGATTCGGTATTCAGCAAATACGCGGTTACCGACAAAGCTTCTTTTGACCAGGTAAATACATCCAGGCTTGAACAGATACACAAAGACACTTACAACTACGCTTTTGGTATGCTTGGATGTATTGTTGTGATGCTTTTGTTATGGCTGCTGTTGCGGCATAAAAAGGATCTGCATGTATCGCTATATATTCTGTCGGTAGTTTCTGCCATGATCCTTTTGATTGTTGGGTTGACCACGACGATGATCGAGATAGATGCCAGGATATCCCGCATGGATCTTCATTTCCTTGGCAAAGCCATTTCATTTAAGGACCAGGGCCTTTTCTTTCAGAGCAAGAGTATTATTGATGTGGTTACGCTGCTGCTGAAAACAGGGCGATGGGATTCACAGGTGGTAGGTGTGCTGATCCTGGTTTTCAGTGTACTGTTTCCTTTTATGAAACTCTCATCAACCGGTGTTGCACTGATCAGTGAAAACAAGTGGGCAAAGAACAAGTTCATACACTATTTCGCATTTGAATCCGGTAAATGGAGCATGGCGGATGTGATGGTGGTGGCGATATTGATGACGTATATCGGGTTTAACGGGATTGTTCACAATACACTCTCAGGGCTACGTGCCGATAGTACCGTAACCACAATTTCTACCAATAACACTTCTGTGCAGCCGGGGTATATCATTTTTATCGCGTTTGTGATCTATGGGTTTGTGCTGTCTGCTATTTTGAAAAAAATAACAAAGAGTTTCACCACCAAGTAAAACACCCGCATCATGAACGAGCAGCATACACCGACCCCAACCCCAACCGCGCCTTTCTTCGTAAAATTTTTATTGATTACGGGTGTTGTTGTTTTGTTACTCATAGAGGCCTGGTGCGGTTACCAGGTACACAAATTATCCGGGAAACGGGAAGAATACAAAATGGCGTATGCTTTCGTAAATAATGTGTCTTTCGGTTTATTATCTGTAGATGTGTGGCGCGACCAGGTGGTGGCGGCTGCAAGTGGTGAGATCGGCGAATTCAGTTTATCTCCCGAGCAGAAGGAAGATTTACGCAAACAGATCAATCAGCAATTGAATGGCCTGGTAGATCAGGCTTTTCAGGCCATTGACAAACCACAAAAATCCATAGGGGGCAAACTTAAAAAACTGGCCATTAAAACCATCGTTGATCCCAAACAGATACATGCAGAGGTGCCTGGGTTTACCAAAAAGTTAATGGCCGAGATCACTAAGCCCTCCAGTTATAAAAGAATTACCAATATAGCAGATACGGCGCTTGCCCAGATGGGTCGTAAAATTTATGATAGTTCTATGATGGGAACGCAATACGTAATGGATTCCATTTATAAAAAATATGATGCACCCGATAAGGATGCTTTCCAGAAAAATATTGCCGCAAGGCTTGCCACGATAAAGGAAGCTAACTGGCAATATACCTATGGAATGTTGGGCGCCGCAGCACTTATCCTGGTGGTTCTGCTCTTGTTGCGTAAAAAAATCTATCTCCACGGGCCCTTGTCTGTTCTGGCTGTTGCCGCCGCAGTAATGCTGCTGATAATCGGTGTAACCACCACAATCATTGAGATCGACGCCACGCTCGACAAACTTGACCTGCATTTAGTAAACAAAGCGGTCTCTTTTACCAACCAGGACCTGTTTTTCCAGAGCCAGAGTATTATTGAAGTTAGCAATTTACTGGCCCGTTCCGGCAGGGTAGATTCGCTGATCGTAGGTATGATGATCCTGTTATTCTCGGTGTTGTTTCCCTTGTTGAAACTGGTGGCAATTGCCATCTCCAAAATAAGTCCGCGCAGATGGGCAAAAAATAAAGTGGTGCGTTATTTTGGATTTGAGGCCAATAAATGGGATATGTCTAATGTAATGATGGTGGCGATCCTGATGACCTTTATCGGGTTTAATGGGATTGTTGACAGCACATTGTCGAGCCTTAATTTCACAGACAGCACCATCACCAGCGTTACAGCTAACAATACAACCATCCAGCCCGGGTATGTTATCTATGTAGCTTTCGTAGTGTTCGGTTTTGTGATGTCGGGGGTGCTGAAAAAATACACCGCGCAACAAACCTAGTTCAACAACTGTTCAAAGAGACCGCCTATATAATTTTTCCTGTCTGCAAAATGAATTTCCAGGATCCAGTGTCTTTTGTTTCCCTGTTTATCTAAACCCAGTATACTGCTGTGGTTATCGGGATGGATGTCTAAACACAGATCTTTTGGATCATCCGGTTGTTCGTGCGGGAACCGGCCAACGATATGACCGGCTATCTCTCCTATACGCTCATACCCATATCTTTCCGCCATGGCAGTAACGTAATTAAAAAGTTCCGCACCGGTAAGATTATCCTGTTGATCATACCAGGCCTTGGTTTCATTCCACGCGGTTTCGAGATCCTGTTTCAGTTTCAACTGTATGGGATCATTTCCCAGAACATAGGTTCGGGCAAAATCAGCTTCCCAACCAGCCACGATCGGGCCAAAATCCAGGATCAGCATATCCCCTTGCTGAATAATTAGGTTGGGAGGATCTGCACTGAAAGGACAAAGCGTATTAACACCTGTTCTTACGATCTTCTTATGCCAGTATTGTTCTATTCCAAAAAGCTCCCTGGCAACGGTAACGATCTCTTCCGTCAGCTCTTTTTCTGACTTGCCGGGTACGAGTAATCCTATTTTTTCTACCGTAGCAAATAAGTCTTTTGCTTTTTGTTCGGCAAGAACCAGTTTTTGTTGGGCGTCGTGCATGTTTTTGATTGGTTCAGTTAATGTTTTGTTTGATAAAATCGGAGCTGACCACCGTTGCAAATTCATGATGCAAACTTGCCAATGCTGTTTCGTGAATGAGTTCGGCCGGGTAATTGGTACCATCCGGACCTTTCTTATTAAATGTGGCTGTTGCATCAGACACCAGGAAAGTTTGGTACCCAAAATTGCCGGCCATCCTGGTGGTTGTTGAAATACAATGGTCTGTGGTTAAGCCCACAATCACGAGTATGGTTATCTCTGCATTGTTGAGCTGTGCCTGCAGATCTGTGCCTATGAACGCACTGTTTACCTGTTTCTGTATGATGGGTTCTCCGCTGGCAGGGGTAACCAGGCTGTTAAATTGATTCCCGGTATTTGTTGGATGCAGTAAAGATGTTGGAATCGTGGAACAATGCTGTATATGATAAACCGGTAAATGGTTATCGCGCCAGAGCTGTAATAGTTCACTTGCCCGTAATTCCGCATCGGGATTGTTCCGCTGCCCACCCCAATAGGCAATGTCTTCAAATCCTTTTTGAATATCCACCAGGATCAGTGCCGGGTTATCTGATTTGTGTACAAGCATTTGTATGGGTACGGGTGGCTGGTTCGGGCACAAAGCAAGAGACTTAAACTGATAAAATAAAATGCTTAATTTTGATTGATTGATAACTTATTTTGATTACTATGGATATTCAGCAACTCAAAAATTTCCTTGTCCTATGTGAAACGCTGAATTTTCGTAAGGCAGCTGAACGGATCAATATTGTTCAACCGGCTTTAAGCAGGCAGGTACAATTGCTGGAAAATGAAGTACAGGCACAGCTCTTTAACAGGAATAACCGTACAGTCACTTTAACGGAAGCGGGTATTTTTTTTCAGAAAGAATCCAACCGGATCCTGCAGGACCTCGATAAAACCATTCTTAAAACCGCGCAACTGCATAAAGGTGAAGCTGGCGAAATAAAGATCACACATGCCAGTTCTGCCATGAATACGGTCGTTCCTTCTTTTTTAGTGAAAGTAAAACATACCTGGCCGGATCTGAAAACCACGGCACAGGAAACATCCAACTCTGAGCAGATAGATATGTTGCTGACAAGGAAAACCGATCTTGGTGTTGCACCTAATATTATGTTACCCCCGGAAGTGAACTCCCGGATATTGTATAAAGAAAATTTTGTGCTGATCCTGCCCAAACAGCATCCGCTGGCCAAAAAGAAGCTCACCGATCTGTCGATCCTGAAAAATGAAACCTTTATCCTGCCCCAGCTTTCTACCGGTATTGGTTATGTGGAAGCCATACTACAGATCTGCCAGGACTTTGGTTTTAAACCCAAAGTAGCGCATGAGTCGGCTCATTCCATAGCGGTATTGCGGCTGGTGGAAGCAGGGCTTGGCATATCCATAGAACCTATATCGTCTGTACGCGGCGCAGATATGAATATCAAGTTGGTTGAATTAAAAAATATTCCGCAGAAAGCAGCCATGATACTTTTCTGGTTGCGGGAACGGGAAGAGGAATTAAGCAGGTTTATCAAAATGTTTTGAATTGCTATAAAAAAGGCCACCCCTGAAGGGACGGCCGAACGGCTTGCCAGCATTATAAACTGTACAGTTTATAATGTATTGAACCAGGTATAAAATTGTAACCGATTACATTTTCAATAAAAAAACAGATATTTAAACAAACTTTCGACCATGCGCCTGCCTGCCGCGATCCTTTCTTTTTGCCTTTTATCGTGTATACAGCTTTATTCGCAGGTAAAACTCCCCCAGTTGATCAGCAACGGAATGGTATTGCAGCGGGATACAGATCTTACCCTATGGGGATGGGCATCTGTGGGAGAAAAAATAACGGTTCAGTTCAACAGCAGATCCTATCACACAACTACCGGCAATGATGGTAAATGGAAGGTTCTCCTGCCCAAAATGAAAGCGGGTGGTCCTTACACGATGGACATCAGCGCAAGTAACGAGATCCACCTCGACAATATTTTATTCGGGGACGTATGGCTCTGTTCCGGCCAGTCAAATATGGTAGTGAATATGGAAAGGGTAAAAGAAAAGTACCCAACGGATGTTGCTGATGTAAATTATCCCGAGATCCGGAATTTCTTTATCTCTACTGTGGCGGATGCAACCAAAGTACATGAGGATCTGCCTCCCTGTAAATGGCAGCCGGCGGTTGGAAAAAATATCCTTGAATTTGGCGCTGGTAGTTATTTTTTCGCCCGGCAGATCTATTTGAAATATCATATTCCGATTGGCATTATCAATTCGAGTGTAGGCGGCCCACCCATTGAAGCGTGGATCAGTGCGGAAGGGTTAAAAGAATTTCCCGATCACCTCAAGTCAGCGGAAAGATATAAAGACACCGGCTTTATCAATAGTTTGACAAGAAGAGCCGTCGCGCCTGTTATGAACCGGCCGCCGCGAATAGAAACAGATAAAGGCTTAACAGCCACTCCCAAATGGTTCGATACCGCTTATACCCCCAAGGGTTGGCGCAATTACATCATACCGGGGTTTTGGGCTGACCAGGGTATCAAGGGATTGAATGGCGTGGTATGGTTCCGGAAAGAGATCAATCTCCCCGCCACGCTTGCCGGATCTGCGGCAAAAATATTTATGGGAAGAATTGTTGATGCGGACCAGGTGTATGTGAATGGTGTGCAGGTGGGCAATATTACCTATCAATATCCCCCAAGACGGTATGAAATAAAACCGGGGATCTTAAAAAGCGGAAAAAATACAATTGTTGTTCGTGTGACCAACACCGCTGGCAAAGGGGGCTTTGTTCCTGACAAGCCTTATTTCCTGCTTGCCGGTGAACAGAAATTTGATCTGAAGGGCGAATGGCAATATAAGGTGGGGGATGTATTTATACCCGGCCGTTTCGGAAATGGCGGTGGTGGCGGGCCTGTTTCGCAGCAAAATATACCTACTGCTTTATACAATGCAATGATCGCTCCGTTGATCAACTATACGGTTAAAGGAATATTATGGTACCAGGGAGAAGGCAATACCGCCCGGCCGGAAGAATATGTGAAGTTGTTACCTGCGCTTGCGTATGACTGGCGAAATAAATTTAATGATCCGCATCTCCCTTTTATATATGTACAACTACCCAATTTTATGGAAATGCAATACGTTCCTTCAGAGAGCCAATGGGCGGTTTTACGGGAGGGCCAGTTATTGTCGCTCACTATTCCCAACAGCGCGATGGTGGTAGCCATTGACCTGGGCGAGTGGAATGATCTTCACCCCCTGAATAAGAAAGGGGTTGGGGAAAGATTGGCCCTGGCTGCCAGGAAGCTGGCCTATAAAGAAAATGACCTGGTATCATCCGGCCCATTATATGAATCCGCAAAAATCGAAGGCAATAAGATCAGGATCAGCTTTACCAGTACCGGCAGCGGTTTAATGGTAAAAACGGATAATGAGGATGAATTGATTTATTTCGCTATTGCGGGCGCGGATAAAAAATTTGTTTGGGCGAAAGCGGTGATTGAAAATAATACGGTTGTTGTATGGAGTGATGACATTCAACAACCCATGTATGTCCGTTATGCCTGGGCCGATAACCCCGATGGCGCCAACCTGTATAACAAAGAAGGTTTGCCCGCGTCTCCTTTCAGAACAGATAAATAAACATACCAAACCATTACCATGAAATATATATGCTTGTTCGTACTGCTTATGACAATTTCTGTTGTTAACGCCCAGACAACAGCCGCTAAATACCCGCCCCCGGTGGTTTTTACCGCGGAACAGGATCATCAGAATATGATGGATCAGTTAGGGATCAAAAAACTAAGGCCGGGCCCAAGCGGCAGCGAATCAGCGCCTAACCATGCCAACTATGATGAGTCGCTGGCAAACCCGTATCCAAAACTTCCCGATCTGCTGATTACTAAAGACGGGAAGAAAGTGAGCACCGCTGATATGTGGTGGAAACAACGCAGGCCGGAGATTAAAGAAGATATGGAAAGAGAAGTGTATGGACGGCTCCCTAAAAAGATCCCTTCCGTAAACTGGACCGTTACCATTACCGATAAGGAATTTGTAGGCCGCACACCTGTGATAGCAAAACAATTGGTTGGGCATGTTGACAATACTGATTATCCTTTAATTGATGTGGCGATTAATATGGTAGTAGTGGTACCGGCGAATGCCAAAGGCCGGGTACCCGTGCTGATGATGTTGGGGTTTCCTGCACTGCCGGCACCTGCGCAACCTTCGCCAGACAACATGCATAAGCTCAATGAAGCTTTCAAAACCCTGATGATCCAGGCAGACCCTTCTATGAAAGCGATCTTTGATCAGTATCCTGCTTACAACCCCATTCAGCGTGCGCCGGCCCCCTCGCCTTTCGGCCCGCCATTGGCGCCGGGACAGGATCCACCGTCCACCGAGCAGTTGATCGCCGCGGGTTGGGGTTATGCAGTGATCGATCCGGGTAGTATACAGGCCGATAATGGCGCAGGTATCACACGCGGTATCATTGGTTTGGTGAACAAGGGACAGCCCCGCAAACCCGATGACTGGGGCGCATTGCGTGCATGGGCATGGGGTGCGGCGCGTGGCCTCGACTATTTAGAAACAGATACGATGGTAGATGCCAAACACGTAGGCATCGAAGGGGTTTCCCGTTATGGCAAAGCGGCGCTGGTAACACTTGCATTTGAAGAACGTTTTTCGATGGCGCTGGTCGGCTCATCCGGCAAAGGCGGCGCTACACTGCACCGCCGCAACTGGGGCGAGGCTGTGGAAAGCCTTACAGGTGGCGAGTATTACTGGATGGCAGGAAATTATATCAAATATGGTGCATCGGAAGCTGCTTTCGGTATGAAGACTGCTGCCGATCTGCCGGTAGATTCGCATGAACTGATTGCCATGTGCGCGCCCCGTTTAACTTTTATCAGTTATGGGATCCCCGAAAAAGGAGATGCCAAATGGCTCGATCACCAGGGAAGTTATATGGCAACCATTGCCGCAGGACCCGTGTTCAAATTGCTGGGTGTGAAAGACCTGGGTGTATCGAATGACTATACTTCAGAAAAAATGCCACCCGTAAATACCGATATGTTAGATGGCGAACTCGCATGGCGCCAGCATGATGGCGGTCATACGGATGCGCCGAATATGAAATATTTTATTAAGTGGGCTAACAAATTTATTCCACGCAAATAATAATAGGCCTCTTTAGGCAATGAGTAAAATATAAGTCGCAAACTCGTTTTCTTATTCGGGTCTGTGACTTTTTTGTTTTATATCTTTTTGATTTTAACCTGATCTGCTATTATATCCCCTATAAATTGTAAAGAATATTCTACACCGTACAACCCGCTGGCTACAGGATCTCTAAACAGTCTTTTACACGAGATAGTTTGAACACACTATACAAAAGAATATTTAATTGAAACAACTTTAGGCTATCAAACTAAGGGTAACCAAACATTTGAAAAACCAAATTCAAAATCCAAAAAAACCAATCCCATGGCAACTTATTCTGTAAACAACCGGAAAGATCAATTTGACTCTGTTTTAAATAGTCTGCAGCAGACGGCACAGGCTGCCTGGAGCGCCTTTCATGTTGCCGGGATTTCGAAAACAACCAGCTCCGCTCCTGCACAGGTAAAAAAATATGATGAAACCTACTGCAAAGAATCAGAAGTGTCTTTTGCAGGTGTATTCATGTTCGCGATCCCTGTTATGTTTGTTGTTTTCAGTTTGCTCAACTTTGCACAATATTCCGATTATGGTGGATACGGCACTTTTATACAGATCCTGGCCGTTGGCGCCCTGGTATTCCGCGTGATCGCTACCAAATGGATCTCTTCTATCGCCGCCGAACAGAACAGGAGCGTTACCAAATGGAGAGTGTTGTCGTTCTTTTTGCCAGCGATATCGCTGATCATTATCGGCCAGACTAAAAAATTAGCGGACACAACTGCCACTGCAAGGGGATTTTCCTATAACGGGAAAGATTCTTTCCAGCAGTTTGGCAAAGCCGCTGCCAGTCATGGACTGCAGATGGCTTCCTGATCCCCCCTTTTGAATATTGAACAGACGAATGTTGAAGTAGTTTATTTCGACATTCGTCTGTTCAACATTCGATATTCGTTCTCTCCTCATAACTTTGCGCCTGTATGATCTTACTACAGGTATCAGGGATAGAAAAAGCACAGCCGGATTCTTTTGTACTAAAAGACATCCATTTTATTCAGCAGGCACAACAGAAATTAGCCATTGCGGGAGAAACAGGTTCCGGAAAGACCACCCTTTTAAAGATTATTGCAGGGCTGATACAGCCTGATAGTGGTACAGTGTGGTTTGAAGAACAGCGTGTACAGGGACCGGATGAACAACTCGTTCCGGGACACCCGGCCATTGCCTACCTCTCACAACATTATGAACTGCGTAATAATTACCGTGTAGAAGAATTACTCGAATACGCCAATAAACTCCCCGCGGTGCAGGCACAGGCGCTGTATGATGTTTGCAGGATCAGTCACCTGGTAAAACGCAGAACCGACCAGTTATCGGGCGGAGAAAAACAAAGGATCGCATTGGCGAGGCTGCTCGTGGGTTCTCCTAAACTCCTGTTACTGGATGAACCCTTCTCCAATCTTGATCCTATCCATAAAACGATCCTGAAATCGGTGATCAGGGATATCGGTGACCGTCTCTCCATCACCTGCCTGCTTACCTCACACGATCCCTTAGACACGCTTTCCTGGGCCGAAGAGATACTGGTGTTGAAAGACGGCGCCATTCTGCAAAAAGGCGCGCCGGAAGAGATCTACCGCAGACCGGTTAGCGAATACGTTGCCGGTTTATTTGGCGCATACTACCTGCTTGATGCCGAAAAGATCAAACAGTTTACAGGCTCGGCAGAAACCTGCCCGCCTGGAAAACGTCTTTTCATACGACCGGAGGATTTTAGCCTCACAAACGATAACAGGCGGGCATCACCGGCAACCGTTGCTAAAACTACTTTCTTTGGCAGCTATTCTGAAACCGAAGTATTGTTAAACGGTCATGTTTTCTCAGTAAGGTCTATGAATAAAGCGCTCGGCAAAGGAGATGCGGTGGCAGTTCATCTATCAGTAACAGATGCCTGGTATTTGTGATTGAACCCGGAATTACCCTGATCCTGCACACACAAACTGTTTTATGTACATTCGTACAAATGATCCGTATGGATGTAAAGATCGAAAAGAGCTGGAAAGAAGAACTGAAGCACGAATTTACCAAGCCTTATTTTTTACAGATCGCCGCGCACCTGAAAACGGAGAAAGCAACCGGCGCTGTTGTGTATCCTCCCGGACCGCTTATATTCAATGCCTTTGATCAAACTCCTTTTGATAAAGTTCGCGTGGTGATACTGGGCCAGGATCCCTATCATGGACCGGGGCAGGCGCATGGTTTGAGTTTTTCTGTACCCGACGGCATTAATCCACCCCCTTCACTCGGAAATATTTATAAGGAACTGCATAAAGATATCGGGATGCCCATACCCAAAACAGGCAACCTCATCAATTGGGCACAGCAGGGGGTTCTGTTATTGAATGCCGTATTAACCGTTCGCGCCAATGAACCCGCGAGTCATTCTAAAATAGGCTGGATGGACTTTACAGATGCAGTGATCCGCAAATTATCTGAAGAGAAAAAAGGGATCGTATTCTTATTATGGGGCAGGTTTGCACAGGAAAAACAGGTGCTGATCGATGAAACGAGGCAGTATGTTTTAAAAGCGGCGCACCCCTCTCCGTTCAGTGCTGATAAAGGATTTTTCGGATGCAAACATTTCAGTAAAACAAACGAGCTACTGGCTAAACAAGGATTGCCACCCATCGATTGGAACCCGGTATCGTAAAAGCGTAATTAAAATAAAATGACAGGAGAAAAAAAAGCAAAGACCCCGTTAGTTATTGAGGTATTCGGCCGTATATGGGCGTTATGGGGTATTGTTTGCTTTGTGGCCACCCTGCTGCTATTCATTGTATTCTATACTCCCTGCTTTCTGCTGGATGATCCCGCAAAAGCGAACTGGCACAGACAGGTGTCGAGGGTATGGATGTTTGTTTTCCTGCACCTTGTCGGTTGCCCGCTTACTGTAAAAGGATCGGGTAATTTTGTAAAGGGCACTAACTATATTATCATCTGTAACCATAACAGCCTGATGGATGTGCCCGTGAGCACGCCTTTTATGCCAAGGGCCAATAAGACCATCGCCAAAAAAACTTTTGCCAAAGTACCGGTATTCGGCTGGGTGTATGGATTTGGAAGTGTGCTGGTAGACAGGAACAGCGATGAGAGCCGGCGCAAAAGTTATGACGAAATGAAACGGATGCTGAACATAGGTCTGGATATGCTGATCTACCCGGAAGGAACGCGTAACCGGACAAAAGATCCTTTAAAAAGTTTCTATGATGGCGCTTTCCGGTTGGCAGAAGATACGCAAAAGCCCATCCTTCCCGCCATCCTGTTTCACACAAAAAAAGTAATGCCCGCCAACAAATTATTTTTTCTTCTCCCGCATAAACTGGAAATGCATCTTTTACCGCCCGTATCTGCTATGGGGATCTCTACCAAACAACTGAAAGAAAGACTGTTCCGGATCATGTGGGATTATTATCTCGCAAACGATCATCAATAACTCGAGAAAGTTCTGCTTCGGTTGATCTTCAGATCGCGTAGAATACCCGATTTAGGGCTGAGGGTGATATTGAAGGAACGGTATAACCCGAGCGGTGTTACATTAATAGCCAACTGCCAACAGTGCATTTCGCGCGTAATGAACATACTTAGCTGCTGTATGGCGCCACGGCTCACATCATAATAACCGGTACCGCCCAGTTTCCATTTGTCTGTAAGACTGAAATCGCCATTGAAATTAAGACTCGAAAAGGTTTCCGTTGTAAAACCGGAATAATCTGTTTTTAATACCCTTGAAAAATTAAAGGAATAGGAAAGCGAGAGGTTCCAGGGTATATTAAAATCTGTGAACTCTGCGGGATTCGACCTTGCAAATTGTAACTGTCTTTGCTGTTCATCGGGTGTCATGAACGGATCCACGGGCAATTGCCTGTCCTTATCCGTTTTTCCATCCTTCGATTTGCTTTTAAAGGAAGTGGAAATGGCGAGGTTACCACCGGTGATCCGCCCGAATTTAAAATGTGTGGGATCCCACAGGATCTTATTTACACGGTATCCCAGGTTGTTGATATCATAGGGATCTAAATTGGCCGCTGCTGTAATATTAACCTTGTCGAACAAAGTACTTCTTGCATAAAAAGAAAAACTACCCAGCGCAAAACTATCCGCCAGTAAATTATAGGATGAATTAAATCCGAACCCATCAAGCAGCTTTATTTTTTTTCCTTTCGGATCGGTGCTGTCCTTAACCTTCATTTCAAGCAGGTTATCGATCCCGAAACTGACACCTCCAAAAGCGCCTTCTGAATAAGAGCCGATGATACCACCGTCAAACTTCGAAAACCGGAGTACGGTACCGCTGGTATCCACTCTTGTACTGTAATGATCCCTTGCCGAAAAATCAGGGTGATAACTGAAAGAAATACTCGGGCGGATCTCATGACGGATCGCTAT
This sequence comes from Bacteroidota bacterium, assembly GCA_025352905.1. Taxonomy (GTDB): domain Bacteria; phylum Bacteroidota; class Bacteroidia; order Chitinophagales; family Chitinophagaceae; genus Sediminibacterium. The sequence goes on from JANXRX010000257.1 coordinate 12,688, forward strand.
CAGGTTATGCCGGCTTGAATCGAATTTATAGGTACCGAAGATCCGCGTATTGATGCCTACGCCAAACGACATCTGCCTTGCGGTATAAAATCCTTTTTTAACCGTCGTGTCTACTTTTAATTTTGTTGTATCCCAGGTACGGAAAGTTTCCTGGCCATACCATCGTTCTTCATATGAGATACTGGGCGCTATAGTCACTGCGCCTAAAGAAGGTAATGACAAACTGATGGGAATAGAATGGATCGCACCCCATTGAGCCGTATCGATCAGGCGCTTAAAATTAAAGGCGGTATCATAAAAAGAAAACTGGTTCTGGAAATTACCGCTGTACCCGATACCTATTTTCTCATACCATTTACCTGAACCAATCTTATTTTCTTTCTGGAAAGGATATAAGGTTACCACGTTAAAAGTGACCGTTGGCAGGGTCATGTTTACCAGGCGGAGGTTGCTGTTCTGGTTATGGTTAAGGTTCACAGACAGGTTATATTTTCCTCTCCAGTCCTTACTATAGCTTACCGAAGAACTTAACTGGTTCATATAATTCTGGTAAGGATTATTGAGCAGTGACTGGTTGTACTTGCTGCTGCCGAAATTTACGTTCGCCGAAAAATTGGTACCGGGCCTGGCGCGCGTATCCCTGCTATGGTTCCAGTTGATCATAAAAGACTGGCTCTCATTAAATTCATCTTTTGTAATAGCAGAACGGTTCAGGGTCTTGGTATTCAGAAAGCTCAGGTTCAGGTTACCGCTCAGTTTATAGCGTTCTATGTATTTCGAGTTCAGGTTCAGGTTCCAGCCGCCATATGAATACAGGTTGGTTCTGGCCGTAATATCAACATTGTCATTGATCACTTTATAATATCCCAATCCCTCCAGTCCAAAACCAAAATCCTCGCTCGAAGTAAAAGCGGGGAACAACACGCCCGAGTGCCTGGCCCTGTTCAATGGAAAAATACCAAAGGGCAAAGAGATCATTGGAATGGGAATCGATTCTATTTCGGGATACACCCTGCCGGTGACGGCTAATTTATTATTGATCAGCTTCATCCGGTGCGCCCTGAAAGCAAAATGCGGTGTATCAAGATTACAGGTGGTAAAACGTGCATTGAGCGCAAAGACCTCATCTGCGCTGATCTTCTTGAGAACCTGTGCATTCACAAAGATCTCGCCCTCCTGCAAAAAAGTATTTTTGGTTAATCCCTTGGCTGTTTTCATGCTGTAAACGATCGAATCACTAACCGTCTTCATATCCCCCTGCGTGAACTGCGGCTTGCTGAGTGGATTACCACTGGTATCAAGCGAACCATAGGCTTTTACGATCTGCGTTTGCTGGTCGAACTGGATCGTGGCCGCTTCCAGCGTCAGGTCCTTATATTCCGTTTTAGCTTTCCCGTATAAAATGAACTGTTTGTTTTTGACGATCAGCACACCCGAATCCTCCGCATGGGTCTTTATGATGGCATCAATGGAATCTTTGGATATTTTGATGGTATCGGTTACCACCACAGAATCAGGAACCGCTTTTTTGACAAGCGTATCAGTTCCTTTTGCTTTTCCTTTGACCGGCAGCGATATCGCTTTTTGTTTGGTGGCGGGAACCGTATCTGTAAAAATGCCCTGTAAAATCCCTTTCCTGCCATCCAAGGCATAGGATTTTATGTGAAATGTTAATATGAGCAAATATGCTGCTGCAACAATACCAAAGGCTGTTTTTACGTTATTTTTACAGTGATTAAATAGGTTCACAGGGGCAAAAATAGGGTCTTAGTGGTGTAAATAGTATTCCTGGTAAAATCCTTTAACGAATAGATATGATGCGAAGAAAATATGCTGCATTGATTTTGTTAAGTTTCTTTTCCCTGTTTTGCGCATCTTTTATCGGAAAAAGCGATAAACCGTTTCAAAAACAGGGACTCAGAAAAATTGTGATCGATGCCGGGCATGGGGGCGCCGATTATGGCGCAAAGGGTAAATACTCGTACGAAAAAGATATTTCACTGGCCATTGCCCTGAAACTGCAGGAATTACTTCACCAGGAAATGCCGGATGTGGAAATATATATGACACGTACCACGGATGTATTTGACCCGGTTACCCAAAAAGCAAGATTGGCCAACCAGGCCAAGGGCGATCTTTTTGTATGCATTCACGTAAATGAAGGCGGCGGCCCTATCAAGCACAGCGAATTTATCGGGTATAAAGAGGTAACCGCTTATAAAGGAAAGGGTAAGAACAAGAAAGCCTACACCAAAAAAGTGAAAGATTACCGTACCTGGACCACACCCAACCCTGCCAAGGGAACCGAGACCTTTATATACGGTGTTGATAAAAGCAATGCCGCCAAAGAGGCCCTTAGTGAGAACGAGGATATGTACCTCGATAGTGTATCAGCCAAAGAACTGAAGGATTTTAACCCGAACGATCCTGCCAAGATGATGATCATCAATATGCGTACGCAAACCTATTTTCAGCGTAGCGCAAACCTTGCCCTTACCATTGAAGAAGAGTTTCAGAAAGTAGGTCGTGTGAGTCGTGAAGCCAAGCAGCGCCAGAAAGGAATCTGGGTACTACAGGCCGTGGCCATGCCGGCGGTACTGGTAGAGACCGGCTTTATTTCCAACCCCGAAGAAGAAGATTACCTGAATAGTGAAAGCGGTCAGCGGGAAACCTGTGAGGTGCTGGTGCGGTCGTTAAAACGGTACCGCTTTTCGCTGGAGAAACAATTCTCCAATACCGGGCCAACTGGCGCCAATAAATAGCTTTTACACGCTTTTTAAGGCCGTTTAGGATACCCGTCACGTAAGAAACCTTAGATTTGCTGACTATGAAGATATCGAACGAAACGAAGGTGGGAGCATTAACCGCCATCGCCATCACGCTATTGATCCTGGGTTTTAATTTCCTGAAAGGCAAAACCTTATTCAAAACAGGTAATATCATCTATGCAAAATACCATGATACCAAGGGCATCCTGGTATCTAATCCTGTTTATATCAATGGTTTCCAGGTAGGATCTGTGTATGATATCGAGAATCTTGATAAGAACCTTTCTTCTATCCTCGTATCTATCAAACTAAAAGATTATTACGATATACCGGTTAATTCCATCGCAACCATCAAAGACAACCCCTTAGGCTCTGCCAGTGTGGTGATAACACCAGGGACTGATAAAGCTTTCCTGCATACGGGCGATACCCTGCTGACGTCTTCATCCAATGGGATATTGGGAGATGTGATGAACAAACTGGGGCCGGTTACCGACCAGGTCAAAGTAACGCTGCATTCGCTCGACAGTGTGTTAAAGAATATCAATACGATTTTCGATCCTTCTACGAAAAATAACATGCAACAGGTGATTGCGAATATGAACCGGGCCACGGCCAGTTTGGCGATCTCTTCCGCCTCTATACAAAGCCTGCTGAATGCACAATCGGGCGCCATCGCACAATCTATGGCCAATGTAAACAGCTTTACAAAGAACCTGTCTGATAACAACGACAAAGTGACCCATACCCTTACCAACCTTGAAACGGCCACCAATAATTTTTCCAAAGCAGATATCAATGGCGCGGTGAGTAATTTTAAGACAGCGATCAATAACCTGAATGCGATCCTGGCAAAAGCCAGCTCAACCGATGGAACCCTTGGTAAACTGCTGAACGATAAAACTTTGTACAATAACCTCAGTAATACGATACGCAGCGCCAATATACTGGTTGATGATCTCCGTGTTCATCCCAAACGCTATGTAAACATTTCTGTGTTCGGTAAAAAGGACAAAAGCGGCCCTTTAATGGCGCCCCTGAACGATTCTATCCAGAAGTAACCCTGATGCCGGCAAAATCCGTTATATATTTCCTGTTTTTCGTGGCAGCGGCACAATATGCGCCATCGCCCGCGCCAAAAATGTTTATGCGGGTTGCGCAAACAGATACGGTTGCGCCGGGCGATAAAGTAATGCATATCCTTGCCGCTGACCGCGCCAATTTTCTGAAGAAAGATTCACTCCATGATTTTCAATCTCTTGCCGGTCATGTAGTGGTAAAACAGGAAAAGACCCTGTTCTATGCAGACAGCGCCATCATCAACACTTTTGATAATACGCTGGAGGCTTTTGGCAATATACATATCAATGATGCAGACAGCGTGCAAACCTATGCACAGTACCTGAAATACCTTGGTAAGGAAAAGAAAGCCTTCCTCAAAAAGAAAGTAAAGCTTACCGATGGCCAGGGCGTTCTCACAACAGAAGAACTGGAATACGATGTTACCGCAAAGATCGGCACTTACCTGAAGAATGGTAAACTGGTGAATAAAAAAACGGTGCTCACGAGTAAGGAAGGCTATTATTATGGTGATACCCGGGATGTGATCTTTAAACAAAACGTGTTGCTGGTAGACCCCGAATACCGGATCGTTACAGATACGATGCAATACAATACGAATTCGGAAATTGTAACGTTCACCTCTCCCACTACCATTTATGATTCATCTAAACGAACGATCAAAACAAGGGACGGTTTTTTTGACCGGAAAAATAAAAAAGGGTTTTTATATAAACGTTCGGTGATAGACGACAGTACCTACACATTCACCTCGGATGATATGGCGTTTGACGACTCCACCAAGCTAAGCGAGTTTCATGGTAATGCGGTTTACAGGGGAAAGGATACGGCACAGGGATTTGATATGACCGCGAACCATATACGGACCGACCGGAAAAAGGATATGCTGATCGCCACCGAAAAACCCGTACTGCTCATCAAACAGGGGAAAGACTCGATTTTTATTTCGGCAGATACTTTGTATTCGGCCCGGCTGTCGGACCTCATGAAAACAAGAGAGGTTCCTGAGATCAGGGTGGATAGTACCAAGCCCAAAGCGGTACCTGTAAAAAATAAGAACGACAGCAGCGATAAATTCTTTGAGGCCTATTTTAATGTAAAGATCTTTTCTGATTCCCTGCAGGCAAAAGGCGATAGTTTATTTTATTCGCTGAAGGACTCTGTGTTTCGTTTATTTAAACAACCCATTGTTTGGGCAAAAGAGAACCAGATCACCGGTGATACGATCTACCTGTATGTAAAGAATAAAAAACCGGAGCGGCTGTATGTTTTTGAAAATGCGATGGCCATCAATAAGGTTGATAGTACGGACTATTTTAACGAACTAAAATCAACCACCCTCAATGCCCTGTTCATGGAGGGTAATATCTATTTTATGAAAGCTAAGGGAAGTGCAGAGAACGTGTATTACCTGCAGGATGAAGAGAACCGGTTTATCGGTGTAACCAAGAATACCAGTGATGTGATCAATATTATATTTGAAGATAATAAGCCCTCACGGATTACTTTTATCAACAAACATGACGGGGTCGATTACCCGATGCATAAAGTGAATCACGAAGAACTGAAACTACGGAATTTTAAATGGCTGGATGCGCTCAGGCCCAAGAGTAAATTTGATATTTTGGGTAAATGATTGTTGGTCAGGAGACCAACAATGGCGGGAATTCGATATTTTGGGTAAATGACTGCGCCGATGTTGGTCTCCTGACCAACATCTCACTTACGCGTTCTTAACCGCAACAATAATATTGTGACTAAAAAAAAACTCCTTCTTTACCAGTTCCCTATACACAATGGTACCACCATTCGCGGTTAACATTTCTTCATACTCGGCCAGGTCGTATTGATGCGGATGGAGAATGTCGGCGGGCTGTAAGCGAAAAAGATATTTAAAGAATCTATGGTTATGCGTATCAATGGATATGATGATACGGCCGCCGGGTTTGGTATGTTCGTGCAGGGTAACAAAAGCCCGTTGCAGCTGCGATACATGATTGATCGCGTTCATGCAGAATACGACATCAAATAAATGATCGCTTTTAAAATTTTCAAGCGCCTCATTATAAAAATTAACATGGGGATACATGCTTCTTTTAAAATGCGGTAATGTGGCCCCATAGTTATCAAGCAAAGGGTCAAGGGCAGTAACCTTGTATTGATCCAGGTGAATAAAAACCCCGGAAGGACCGCAACCGGCATCCAGCACTGTCTGACCCGGTTGCATATGCAGGATATTGTTGAGCCGCTCGAGGATAAACTGCCAGTATTTCTTTTTATGGAACAGGTAATCACCCACCTCTTTATCGGCAAGGTAATTTTTCCACCACCGGGCCTCGAAAAACTGGGCCACACGCCACCGAAGACTTTTCTGCATCATTGATCATTTAGAACCGCTATCGTTGTTGGTCAGGCAACCAACAACGATAGCGCGAATTTGTAGCAACGACTAATACCCCAGGCCAAGGTCCCTGCCTTTCATCACTGCCGGTACACCTTCAGAGATCCATTTGGAAGGCTTATCGCCCTTGAGCATATAATCAAAAAACTGCTGCTCCCTGATCTGGATATCTTTCCGGTTCTTTCTTTCCACGAGGTTATGCGCTTCGTTATTATAGGTAAGCATCCATACTTTTTTACCCAAACGGCGCATACCCGAATACATTTCAATACCCTGGTACCACGGCACGGCATCATCCGCATCATTGGCCATGATTACCAGAGGGGTAGTTACCTTGGGAAGTGAGAACAGCGCTGAATTTTTAATATAGAGCTCGGGTTTCTCCCATAAGGTAGCGCCGATACGGCTTTGTGATTTCTCATACTGGAACTGCCGCAAAATGCCCGTTCCCCAACGGATGCCACCATAGGCGCTTGTCATATTGGCCACAGGCGCTCCTGCCCATGCAGCGGCATAAAGTTTGGTTTTTGTGATCAGGTAAACGATCTGGTAACCACCCCAGCTCTGCCCCTGTAAACCGATTTTGGTACTGTCTACATATCCCTGTTTTACAACGGCCCTGGTTCCGCTTAAGATATAGTCGTATGCGCCCTGGCCGGGATAACCTGTTTTATACCAGATATCCGGAACAAATACAATGTACCCGCGACTAACAAAGAAAGGGATATTCAAACGCGAGGGAGTTGGTGCGGGCGCCTGGTAACTGTTCAGGGTATTGCTGTTACGCTCATAAAAATAAACGATCATCGGGTACTTTTTCTTCGGATCAAAATCCTCGGGTTTGTAAACGATCCCTTCTGTTTCTTTTCCTGTATATGCTTTCCATTTGAATAGTTCTGCTTTACCCCAATTGTAATTTTGCTGCTGGGGGTTGGTATGCGATAACTGGATCGCAGGCGAGGTTCCCTGCTGTACATATATATTGGGCGACTGGGCAAAGGTTTCTTTGCTGAAGGCGTACACATCGGCATCTTTTGCCTTCAATGCATTGGCGCTTACAGATACCGGTTCTTTCAGCAGTAGTACAGTCGTTTTTTTGGCAAGATCCAATATAGCGAGCCCGCTGCTTTTATCTTTATCATCAAATACATGCAGCAGTATCTTCTGTGCCGGGTTAAGGAAACGCTCCTCCCTGTCGGTATTGATATAACGGTACACGATCTTATCTTTCCGCCCATTGGTGAGGCAAACCGATTTTTCTTTTCCTTCGGGATCCACCTGCCAGATATCATACCTGTCGTACAGGAACACATATTTATCTCCTTCTGTCCATCTTACCACACCATACGCATTGGGATCATCCGGAACATCATTTTCTTCGTCATACAAAGGATCCCTGATGTCTTTGGCCACTGTGTTCAGTTGGCGGGTAACCGAATTATAGGCAAAATAGCTTTGTTTGATCTCATCAAAGAACAAGAGATATTTACCTGTGTAGGAAGCGGAGAGTGCGCTGCCTTTATAGTTCTTACGGATCAGTTCTGTTTTCCCTGTTTCCGGGTTGATGCTGTAAATATCCGCTAAGGAAAATCCCTGCCACTGGCTGGCTATCCGCCTGCCGGTATCAGAACTGCCATAAAAAACGGCGCCATCTCCTTCTTTGGTATGTAAAATAGTGCGCATGCTTTGGTTAGCCAGTTGCACCACTTCCTTTGTGTTCAGATCAAAACGTGCGAGATAAGAACGGTTCAGTTCGGCGTTCAGGTTCTTTAACTGGGCAGGCTGCACCTGGTCATCATTATAATGCCATATATCAATACTTACCCTTTCAAAATCTGGTAAGGAAGTATCCTTCGGCGGCAGTACCGGCGCGGTACCAAAAAATAAACGCTGCCCGCTTTTACTAAAGCTCATGGTTTCTTCACCACCCCTGCGGCCACGTCCGCCTGCCGGAGGCCCACCTGCCGGAGGCCCGCCTTCCCCTGCTGCTGCTCCCCTTCCGCCACCAACTTCGGCAACGGTCCAGGCAGGTATCATTCCTTTTGTGCCGCGCGCAGCGAGTAATACCGCACTGTCGGCGCCCGTTTTATAATAATACAGTTTAAAGAATTTCTGTACCGCCTTACTGCTGCTGTCGCGCTCTGCCAGGAAAGCAACCTGTGAGCCGCTTTCATCCATTACATAAGCTTTTGCATCGTTGAATTTTTTAAAGATGACCGTACTCACATTATTGGTAAGATCAAGTTTGATCACCGAAGCCTGCACGGAAGAATCGTTTAGCTTTTTAGAGGTCTCATACAGGAGTACATTGCCATTCTTGTTAAAAAAATATTCAGTCACTAATTTAATCGAACGGTCCTTGCCGGTTGCCAGGTTCCGCAATACCAGTTCCGTACCTTCTTCCACATTATCCTCGGCAGCAGGTGTTGCGGCACCGGCAGTGCCACGGCCACCCGGGCGCCCACCTCCATTACCTCCGGGTCTTCCCTCAACCCTTGGCTGTTGGAGAACAGATAACCCTTTTATTTTTGCGTCGTTCGCTTTATTACGGATACTATCGGCTACATGCGTTAAGCTATCGGCTACAGAGAACATGGTATTTAACCGGGTCAGTGAATCCATTTCCTGCCTGCCACCCGGTCTTGATAAATCGGGCAGGCCCTTATCCATTAAATAAGCCAGCCAGTTACTGCCGCCATCGTCAGGTGTTTTATAATTTCTCACACGGGCAACTTTGGTGATCTTGCCAGTAGCCAATTCCAGGATGGCCAGGCTGTCTTTGGGCATATCATCCGGGCGTTTTTTCTTGATACGGGCATCACGGGTGTCTTTATAAGGCGGCCTGATACGGCAGACCAGGAAAAGATTATCGTCTGTCATTGATACATTGTATCCCCGTGCGATCTCCTTTATCAAATTTCCGGATGCGCCCTGCACCATCAGGGTGCCATCCCCTTCCTGAACGGCAACGGTATACGCAACATATTTGCCATCATTGCTGATAGCGCGTTCGCCAATGCTCTGCCAGGCATCATATACCGTATGATCCAGGGGCTTTTTCTGCGAAAAAACAGTAAGGGAAAGAATACAGGCCGAAATCAGGAGTAAGTGCTTCATGTACAGTTGTTTGTTTGGTTGGTTGGTAGGTTCCGAAGATAATTAAATATATTTGATCTAAACTACTGCCATGAAACGCATACTGATCCTTATTTCCTTCCTGTTCATCATTGTAAAAACCGGTTTTACGCAATCCCATATCCTGGTAAAAAAATGGGCAACGGATACCTTGCTGAAAACGCCGGAGTCTGTGCTGTATGATGAGAAAGGAAAGTTTTTATATGTTTCCAATATCGACGGCACCCCTGATGGAAAAGATGGGAAGGGTTCGGTTGGGAAAGTAGGTCTGGATGGAAAGATCCTGGTGGTGGACTGGGTAAAGGGACTGAATGCGCCCAAAGGAATGGGGCTGTATAAAAATAAACTCTATGTAGCCGATCTCACGGAAGTGGTGGTGATCGATGTGGTGAAAGCCCGGATCATCAAGCGGATCCCGGTTGAGAAATCTGTTTTCCTGAATGATATTACTATCGACAGGCATGGGGTTGTATATGTAAGTGATACACGCGGGTTTAAAGTATATAAGATCGAAAACGATAAAGAAGTGACCGCACTTCTCGAGAACCTGAAAGCGCCGAACGGCTTACTGGCGGTTGGAGACGACCTGCTGGTACTGGATAAAGGGATGTTGTTCAAAATGCTGCCGGGCGGCCAGTTATTTACGATCGCTGAAGGCATGGACCCGAGTACGGATGGAGTTGAAATGGTAAAACCCAATGAATATATTGTTAGCTGCTGGGCAGGCATCATTTATTATATAGATGCGCGCGGTGGTAAACAGACCCTGCTCGATACCCGCACCGAAAAGATCAACAGCGCAGATATCGGTTATGACGCCAGGAACCGGATCCTGTATGTGCCCACTTTTTATAAGAATGGAATTGTGGCTTACGAGGTAAAATAATACATGCTACTGTCTAAATTCTGACCTGTCTTTTTAGAATTTAGACAGTAGCATTTAGTGATTTCCCACCTCTTGTTATTCTTATCATCTGCCAGATTACTGAAACAGCGATCAATGATACGCCTGCGTAAAAACTATTGTTTAGTTTTTCATTTTCTTTAAAGATAATGAACGCAAGTATGATCCCATATACCGGTTCAAGGTTAAGGGTGAGCGTGGCTGTAAAGGCGGATATCTTTTGCATCGACTGCAGCATCAGGTCCATGGCATATACCGTACAGAGCCCGCTTAGCACCAGCAACCATCCCCAATCGGAAATCGTTGGGAAAATATAATCGTTGGGCAGATAGTGCAGGTAAAAAGGCATGGCTATGGTCAGAATCAATAACCCGCCTGATAATTCATACAGCATCAGTGTCTGCGACGGCGCCACATCCATATTTTTTTTATTGAGTACAGAAAAAATGGCGGCCAGTATGGCGGACAGGATACCCAGCAGGATGCCTGTTCGGTAACGGGTATCGAAATGAAAAATAATATAGATCCCAAGTAAACTGATCAATCCCAGGCCAAGCTCCGGCCAACTGAATTTTTTATGTGTAAGCAGGGGCTCCAGGATCGCTGTAAATAAACCAACAGAAGCAAAACAGATCAGCCCGATAGATACATTGGCGATCTTGATACTTCCATAAAAGCATACCCAGTGTAACGCGATCAGGACGCCGATACCCAGTAGCTTCCATACATTGGCCGCAGAGATCGGGCTGATCTTTTTTTTCCAGCTTAGCCATATATACAGGGTTACAACGGTAAGCAGGATACGGTACCAGACCAGCAATCCTTCATTCAATTGTATCAAAGCGCCCAGGATACCGGTAAAACCCGCAAGGAAAACAGAGATATGTAATTTGATAAGCGCTTGCTTCAAAACGGTTTGGGGTTTGGAGTTGATCAAATGTACGCACTGTATAGTAAAATTAATCACCCAAAACAACTCCAAACTCCAAACTCCAAACCCCAAACTAATCTGTATATTGTTGCTATGAATCCCATTATCAGTCTGAAAAATGTGTATAAAAATTATGGTGCCAAAGCAGTATTGAAAGGCATCAATCTTTCTATCTATCCCGGGCAGGTGATCGGGTATATCGGGCCCAACGGCGCAGGAAAAAGTACCACTGTGAAGATCCTCTGCGGGTTGATATCCGATTACGAAGGAGAAGTAATTATTGATGGAATTAACCTGAAAGACGATCCTATCGCTGTAAAGAGCCGGATCGGGTATGTGCCCGAGCTGGCGGAGTTGTATGATGTATTAACGCCGGTTGAGTTCCTCGGGTTTATGGCTGAGTTGTACAATATGCCAACAGCATTGGCTGATGACCGTATCACTAAAATGCTTACTGCTTTTGGATTAGCGGACAATATGCACCAGCGCATGGATACGTTCAGCAAAGGCATGCGGCAGAAAGTACTGATCAGTTCGGGTCTCCTGCATAATCCCGATATCCTTATCCTGGATGAACCGCTAAGCGGACTGGACGCCAATAGCGTGATCATCGTAAAGGACCTGATCAGCAAACTGGCCAAAGAAGGCAAAACGATTTTTTACTGCAGTCATATGATGGATGTAGTGGAAAAAGTGAGCGACCGTATCGTGTTAATTAATGATGGAGCGGTGATCGCCGATGGAAGTTTTGAAGAACTGAAGCAGCAACAGGGCAACCAGAGCCTGGAGCAGATCTTTGCACATATGACCGCCAAAGAATCTCTTTCCGATGCGGCCGATCAGCTTATGAATTCATTCGGGAATTAAGATCAATCATACGAAGATGAACCCAGTCAATAAATTCTTTCTCTTTATCGTTCTTTTGCCTTCCGCAATTTACCGGAAGATGGGCGTGAATATGCCCCAGCTGCGCGCCATCCTTACCAGCAAACTGATCATGGATGACCGCAGGCCGAACAGCGTTCACCAGACGCGGCAGAAAAAGCAGGATAAGCCAATACGTTTTGCCACTTTAGGTACCATGCTCATGTCTACCCTGCTCGGCATTTTTTTTCTTATGAGTTTTGCTGTGGGAAAAGATAGCATTACGCAGTTCACAATTTTCTTTTCGTTCTATATTTTCCTGCTGGCTTCTACCCTGATTACGGATTTTACTTCTGTGCTGATCGATGTGCGGGATACTATGATCATACTGCCCAAACCAGTTAATGACAAAACATTTGTACTGAGCAGGTTACTGCATATCCTGATCCATGTATCCAAGATCGTTATCCCGATGAGTTTTCCCGGAATGGTGGGTGTAACCATGCTACATGGTATTGCGGGATTATTGCCTTTTATTTTCCTGGTCATCTCTGCAACACTGTTCACGATCTTCCTGATCAATGCGGTGTATATCCTGATCCTGCGTATCACCACACCCCAAAAATTCAAATCAATCATCAGTTATTTCCAGATCGCATTTGCAATCCTGTTTTTCGGAGGGTACCAATTGGTTCCAAGGTTATTGAGTAAAGTAGCCCTGCAAAATTATTCAGTAAGCAATGCTTCCTGGAAATGGTTCACACCCTCATTCTGGTTCGCAGCGAGCTGGGAGTTCATGAAAACATTTGTATTCACACCCACACTCTTTACTTGTTTTCTGTTGAGTGTATTCCTGCCTATCATAAGTATGTGGGTGGTGATCAGGTATTTTGCACCTTCCTTTAACCGGAAATTGTCGATGATCAGCGGCGGTGAGGGCGAACCTGCGGCAGAAAAAAGCGGTAGTAAAAAAATAGTATCCACCAGTTCTGCGTATTTACTTACGATGGCTAAACTGTTCACAGTAAAAGGAGCAGAAAGAATGTCGTTCCTGCATACATGGAAAATGACGGGCAGGAGCCGTGATTTTAAAATGAAGGTCTATCCTACTTTCGGCTACCTGGTTATTTATATGGTACTCATGGTGATGAATAACCGGAAACTAACTTTCGCCGATGTGCAGAGCCAGACAGCTGGCGGGAAAGCGGTGTTTATCGGTATTCTTTACTTTAGCGGATTTATCCTGATGAGGGCACTCGGTCAATTGATCTTTTCCGAAAGATATAAAGCATCCTGGATCTATTATATAACACCTGTTGGCTTACCGGGGCATTATATCAGCGGCGCCATGAAATCTATCATGACCCGGTTTTACCTGCCTATCATCTTAATTGTATCTATAACTGGCCTTGCTATCGCAGGACCAACGATCATCCCAAACCTGGTACTCGGCATGTGCAACCAGTTGCTGATTATTTGTTGTGTCACCTATATTACGATAAGACAACTGCCGTTTTCCACAACACAATCTTTGAATGCAAACACCGGTTCCCTTATCAGGGGATTGTTCTCCTTACTTATACCGGCCGTATTGGCTGTATTGCATTATATGTTGTATAATTATTTGCCGGTGATCATTTTATTGACCGTTCTATCGGTTATTGCCTGTTGGCTCGTGCTGAATGGGATCAAATCAAAAACATGGGAAATGATCTTACAGCTGAATTATGAGTGAGGGAGAATCGTTTCTTCGGAAGAAATATTCTTTACTTTTTTGCGGTAGTTATTAAACAGGCTTTTCCACTGTATGCTGAGAACACCCAGTACGCCTTCTTTAATTATTCCTTTGCTCATTTTACTTACGCCGATCTTCCTGTCTATGAAGGTGATGGGCACTTCCTTTAACCGGAAACCCAGTTTCCAGGCGGCGAATTTCATTTCTATCTGGAACGCGTAACCCACAAAACGGATCATATCAAAATTAAGCGTTTCCAACACCTTTCTTGTGTAACAGACAAACCCCGCTGTAGGATCGTTCACCGGCATCCAGGTGATCAGTTTGGTATAGAATGCCCCACCCTTTGAATACAATTGGCGGTCTAAGGGCCAGTTTTCCGTTTTGCCCCCGGGAACATACCTGCTTCCGATGGATACATCCGCGCCGCCTGTTTTGCAGGCATCATATAATCTTTCGAGGTCCTTTGGATTATGCGAAAAATCAGCATCCATTTCCATCACATATTCATAACCCCGATCGATGCTCCATTTAAAACCATGTATATAAGCGGTACCCAAACCGAGCTTACCCGTACGTTCTTCCAGGAACAACTGGCCAGGATAGGAATCGATCAATGAGCGTACGATCGCCGCTGTACCATCAGGTGAATTGTCATCGATCACCAGTATATGATAACCGAGCTGAAGCGAAAACACAGCAGTGATGATAGACGCGATATTTTCCTTCTCATTATAAGTAGGTATGATGACTAATTTTTCCAAGTAATAAGGGGGTAAGCGTAAAAAAACTAAGTTACAACATAGATCGTTTTCAAATATCAATTTATGTCATAAGATATCATAATTCTTGCCTCAGGCCTTTTTCAGCAGGGTACGGTTCAGCATTTCCGTCAATTTCTGCTTGGTGTCCATGGCAAAATCCCCTTTCATCATCCAGTCGTAGTACTGGGGTTCTTCTTTTAAAACCTGCGCAACAGGTTTTCCTTTGTGTTTACCGAAATTGAATACTTCTAAGCCTTTCTCTTTTACAAAACGGCGGGCAAAATCAATGATATCATCCTCGCCGGTAAATTTTACAATGCTTTCAACGGTATTTCCGATTTGCGGGTAACGCTCCACCTGCGCTTCCAGCACTTCCCAGGTTGCCGTGGCATCCGCTTCAGCGCTGTGGGCCGATTCGAGTGTTTTCTGGCAATAGAATTTATAGGCCGCAGTCAGGGTACGCTGCTCCATCATATGAAATACTTTCTGAACATCCACGAGTTTCCTGCCTTCCACCGTAAATTCGATCCCTGCCCTCAGAAATTCTTCTATCAGCATAGGAACGTCAAAACGGTTGCTGTTGTATCCGCCCATATCACACTGTTCAATGAATTGCTTCACCTCATTGGCCACCTGTTTAAAAGAAGGCGCATCCTTCACCATTTCGTCACTGATCCCATGTATTTCGGTAGAACCGGCCGGGATAGGCATGAGTGGGTTGATGAGTTTTCGTTTTACCTGCCGGGTTCCATCGGGTAAAACCTTAACGATGGCGAGCTCTACGATTCGGTCGGTGCTGATGTTAATGCCTGTTGTTTCCAGATCAATAAAAGCGATGGGACGGGTTAGTTGCAATTTCATTAGGGCGTACTTCTTATTTATGGGTTATCTGTTTTGCGAAAGTAAGCATATCTAAGCCATCATAGTTGCCGCTACTCATCAAAACAAGATTTGTTTGCTCATAGTTCTGCAGCTGCAGCCATTGCCAGAGTTCTTCTTTTGTATTGATCACCAGCAAGCCTTTCTTTTGAAAACCATCTATTACTTTTTCTGCGGGCAGATCAGGCATGCGTTTCAGTTCCAGCGCATGCTTTGAATAAAACACGATCGCCTGGTCGGCCTTGTCCATTGCTCCCTGATACTCGCTCATAAATGCTTCATTCAAACTGCTGAATGTGTGCAGTTCGAGAATCCCGATCAGCTTGCGCCCGGGATATTGCTGTTTTATGGCTTCTATGGTGGCTTTTACCTTACTGGGCGCGTGAGCGAAATCGCGGTAAACATTCGTACCGGCTGAAGAGGCGATCAGCTCCAGTCTTTTGGCCGCCCCCGTAAACGAGGAGATCGCCTGTAAAAAATCTACTGCTGCCACACCCAGTTCCCTGCATGCAAACCAGGCCGCATAAAGGTTCATCAGGTTATGATTGCCAAAAACCAATAAAGGGCCGGTGGCGGCTTCAATGGTAACCGTGGTCTTTCCATCATGGATAGTATGACCGGGAACACCGTATGCCTGGTAACGGAGATCAGGTCGTTTATTAGCTTCAACTAGTTCTTTTAATACAGGGTCTGACTCATTGTAAATCAACAGTCCACCCGTCTCTATTTTCTGGATAAAGATCACGAACTGTTCCAGGTAAAAGGGGAAAGTGGGGAACACATTAATATGATCCCAGGCAATACCGGTAAGTATGGCCACATGTGGGAAAAGAAAGTGGAACTTGGGTTTTTTTTCAAGGGCGCTTGCCGGGTACTCATCGCCTTCGCAAATGATCACGGGTGCGTTAGTGATGTTTACCGACTGGCTGAATCCCTCTAAACGGGCGCCAACCAGGTAGTCGAAATCGCGACCCAGCTTCTTCAGCACATGCATGATCATGGCGGTTGTAGTGGTTTTGCCGTGGCTCCCGCCTACAACTACCCTTGTTTTTTGCCGGCTCTCATGAAAAATATATTCGGGGAAGGAATAGATCTGCAATCCCAGTTCCTGTGCCCGCTGTATTTCGGGGTTATCGCTTTTGGCGTGCATACCCAGGATTACGGCATCTATCTCACTGGTAATCAATGCAGGATCCCAGCCGATCCTGGCGGGTAACAGCCCTTCTTTTTCTAAATTTGACCGGGCTGGCTCAAATATTTCATCATCCGTACCGCTGACTTTGTACCCCTTTTTGTGTAAAGCGATGGCCAATTGGTGCATAACACTGCCCCCGATCGAAATAAAATGAACCCGCATTCGTTATATATTTAGTCCACTATTAACAAAAATTATAAATCCTGTAGGCAACGTTTAGATTTGAAAGTTTATCTTTGATATATATCGCAAAATACAGCCTTACCCTTATTTAAAACGCAACCATGAAAAAGATTACCCTGTTATTTCTCCTCCTGATGGTAGCAGCCGCTCTTTTCACTTCCTGTGCCCCTTCAAGAGGAAGAGGTTGCCCTACCACCAATCCCAATTATTTCCGTCAGTGGTAATTTTCTGAACCGCGGCATGGTTTTGTTGTTATAGGGTATAAAAAACATTCATGAACTGGACCAGGCTCAATTCCGAAGAACAACTCAACGAAATCAAACAAAGATCCGCTACTGTTCCACAGGTTATCTTTAAGCATAGCAGCCGGTGTAGTACCAGCGCCATGGTTTTGAACAGGCTGGAAAGATCAGAAGCGCCTGCCGCGATCGATTTTTATTTCCTCGACCTGATCAGTTACCGTTCTCTCTCCCAAAAAATAGCCGAAGAATTCCAGGTATCCCATGAATCGCCGCAGGTATTACTCATTAAAGACGGCGAATGTGTATATGATGAAAGTCATATGGGGATAGATCTGAAGGAGATTGTTGAGGTTGCGGGTGTATAACATTTCAAACTAAATTTATGAAAATTACAGTATTCGGTGCCACCGGCCTGGTTGGCAAAAGAGTGATTGCAAAGGGGCTGGCCAATGGGTTTACCATAACGGCATTTGGCAGGAACGTGGAGGGATTATTGGATAAAGATGCGCGCGACGATCATTTCCATGCCGTTAAAGGATATGTTTTTGACGCAGGTGATGTATTATACGCGGTTAAGGAAGCCGATGCGGTGATCTCTGTTCTTGGTGGGGCCTTTGACGGTACCGATAAGAGCCGTAGCCTGGGGATGAAAAATATTATTGCACAGATGGAGAAAGCCGGTGTAAAAAGGATCGTGGCGCTGGGCGGAATGGGTGTGCTGGATGATATACATGGCAAATATCTGCTGGATGCCCTGGACTATCCTGAAGAATATAAACCGGTGGGCCAGGAACATTTACAGGCTTATTTATATTTAAAAGATTCATCGCTCGACTGGTCGTTTGTTTGCGCGCCGGATATCATAGATGCGGATGGAAATGGTCACTATATCACTACTGCCGATCATGCACCGGAACCCAACCGGTATAAAATAGCTGCGGGCGATCTGGCTGATTGTATGCTGAAAGAAACCGGTGGGCGGGAATATGTGCATCACAGGATTGGCATAACTGACTTATAATTATACAACTTATTCCGGTGTTCGACATTCGATGTTCGGTGTTCGATATTCTAATATCTTTGTGCCAACTACAAGTACATGGAGATAGCAGGATACCTTGCTGCCCTGCTGATCGGTGTATCCCTGGGCCTGATCGGTGGTGGCGGTTCCATTTTAACCATCCCGGTATTGGTATACCTGTTTCATATACAGCCTACCCTCGCTACGGGTTATTCTTTATTTATTGTCGGATGCAGCAGCCTGGCTGGCGCCTATAAGAATTACCGCAGGGGAAATATCAATTTCAAAGCGGCTTTCTATTTTGGGATAACTTCTATCCTTACCGTGGTACTTATCCGCAAATTCCTGGTTCCTGTTATTCCCGAGGAATTATTTACGGTCAATCGGTATATGGTGAACAAATCCTTTGTTACGATGGTATTGTTCGCCTGTGTCATGATTATTGCTTCTTTAAATATGATACGCAAACCTGCGGTCATAACCGAACAGGGCAAAGACAGCCCCATTCGCCTAACAAAAGCATTGGTAAGAGGCATTGAAGTAGGCATATTAACCGGGTTACTTGGCGCGGGCGGCGGATTTATCATTGTACCTGTGCTGATATTCTCTTTTCATCTATCAATGAAGGAGGCCATCGGTACCTCCCTGCTGATCATTGCCATGAACTCTCTTTTTGGTTTTGCGGGAGATCTTTCGCATCACCACTTCAACTGGGATCTGTTAATACCCCTTACCCTGATTGCTGTAACCGGCACCTTCATCGGCCGTAAACTGGGCGAGTCTGTGCCAGGGTTCCGGTTAAAGAAATGGTTCGGGTGGTTTATTCTCGTTATGGGCGTTTACATTATCATCCATGAGATATTTATTAAGTAATGACGCATATACGTTCTAACTGGCTGCCCTTACTGCTTTGCATAGTGATCCTATGCATGGTAGCGGATGCAGTATGGGAAAAAAGCGATAAGCCTAAACAAATAGGTAGTGAAACCGCCGACTGCTGGACAGGCGGCGGCGAATACCAGGTGCCCGCTGGTGCTAAAGGCGACCTGATCCGTTATGGAAGGAACCTTGTCGTAAAAACCGCTGTTTATCTTGGCCCGCAGGGTTCGGTTAGCCATATTAGCAATGGGATGAATTGTCAGAACTGTCACCTTGAAGCCGGTACAAAACCCTGGGGCAATAATTATGGCGCTGTTGCCGCCACCTATCCCAAATTCAGGGAGCGATCCGGAACCAAAGAAAGTATTGAAAAAAGGGTGAACGATTGTATCGAAAGAAGCCTGAATGGCCATGCATTAGACAGTAACAGCCGTGAATTGCGTGCTTTTGTTGCCTATATAAAATGGTTGGGCAATGATGTGCCAAAAGGAACCAAACCCAAAGGATCGGGCATCATGGACCTGCCCTACCTGTCACGGGCAGCGGACCCGCAGAAAGGAAAATTTGTGTATACCAATACCTGCGAAAGATGTCATGGAAAGAATGGCGAGGGACAGATCAATACGGATCATGTCGATTATACCTATCCACCGCTCTGGGGAAATAACAGTTATAATATCGGTGCGGGTCTATACCGTCTTTCGCGGCTGGCAGGATACGTAAAGAATAATATGCCCAACCCCTTGAACTATCATAATCCCCAGCTGAACAATGAAGAAGCATGGGATGTGGCTGCATTCATCAATTCACAACCGCGGCCCGGAAGGGACCTGAGTAAAGACTGGCCGCGGATCGCCGGAAAACCTGTTGATCATCCCTTCGGGCCTTATGCGGATACTTTTAGTGAGATACGGCATAAGTATGGACCGTGGATTGGAATGAGTAAGCCAGGTAAGTAAAAGAAGTTTAAAATAAAAATAACCTCTCCCCTCCCACTTTCTTCTTCGCCCCGCCGATCGCTCTGATATTGTAAGTGAAAGTTGCCATGAAATAGCGGCTCAGTACATTGGTTTGCGAGGTGGTGATCATGTTCCGGTTAACATTGGTATTGATGCTATTGCCGCTGTTAAGCAGGTCGAACCCGCTGATCCGCAATACGCCCTTCTCATCTTTCAGCATAGTGAAATTGATTGCGGCGTTCCAACGGGTATAGCTGGTAGGCAGGCCGGGGACTACTGAACCGTTTGTGCTGTAATTAACAGAGGTTTCCCAGATTACGTGTTTGGGTATGCGTACAATAACTTCTGAGCTGAGGTTATAGCTCTTTACTTCGAGTTTGCTGAAAGAGGTACTGGTATAGGAAGTAAAATTGTAACCGGTACTCCCGTTATTGTTCCATTCCAGTTTATCATTAAAGTTGAGCCCGAAGCCGGCCCATTGCTGCAGGTTATAGGTTTCCTGCCAGCTGTTTTCGCCGTTGAACAGTAAGCGGTTCCTGTTAAAGCCATACCAGGCGCCGAGGTTCCAGTTATAAATGAATTTTGGGTTATTACGGTATTGCCGGTTGATATTATAGTTGATACCGAAATTGCTGCTGCCGTTGGCGTTAACAGGCATATTTGTCTGGATGCCTTTCTGGTCAACACTGATACTCTGTATCACATCATTTTCCACATAACCCCCATTTGCGTTCAACCCGATGTTCAGGTTCTTCTTGGGAACATTCACATAATAGTTCACCGAAAAATTATGACGCTCTGCGGGTAAGAGGCTGGCATTTCCCTTACTGATCAGGTAGGGATTGGTATTGTCGGCAACAGGGATCAGGTAATTGTAAGAAGGAAGGGTGATGTCTTTATTATAATTGATGTTTAGTTGTTTGTACACAATGCCCAGCCCGGGAAGAAGATCGTTCGTTTTTTGATGGATAGGCGTTCCGAGCGAAGCGAGGTCATTGATCACACTCTGAAATAATACCCTGGCAGACGGGGTGATCACCAGGCTCTTGATCTTAAAATCAAGCCCTGTATTGATATAAAACCGGTTGCTTTCCCTGTTAAAATTGCTGCTCTGTGATGAATTCATCACATCATATTTTTTATTCGTTGTATTCGGGTTAAAGGTCATGATCGCATCATTCAGTTTACTGTACTCATACCTTCCGCCCACACGCAGCGTAAGCAGTTTGCTGA
>JANXRX010000216.1 GCA_025352905.1 Bacteroidota bacterium
CCACCCCTCTCTATGAATAGAGAGGGGTGGCGAGCGGGAATAAGTATGGACAGATTGCTCGATAAGAGAAAATCAATCCCCCCTTCTCTATTCATAGAGAAGGGGCCAGGGGATGAGTTAAATAACTCCTTATTCGTTCCAATACCCCATCCAAATCGTGAACAACCTCTTTATTGGTAACCCGTAAAACTGTCAATCGCAATTCCAACATTACCTGGTCGCGGGCTTTATCATAATCTTCCTGTAGTGTATGTATGAGGCCGTCTATCTCTATTACCAGTTTCCTTTCGGCGCAATAGAAATCGGCAAAGTAAAAGTGGTAGCGGAGATTGGTTTCCCAAATCTGGATCGGGTGTTGCCGGAGAAATTTATAACCAAGGAGTTGCCTGTTTCGTAAAAGTTTCCACATAACCGTCTCCTCCGGTGTTTGGTTTTTGCGGAGTAAACGGGCGAAGTCTTTTGGCGAAAGGTATTTATCGGTTTTCATGGGTTAAAAATAATTTGGACCTGGTGGGTTTACCTGTTCTTTTGCTGGGTTTATAGATGGAGATTAAGCTATTGTAAAATTTTCTACTCACCCCGGCATCGCTTCGCTTGCCACCCCTCTCTATGAATAGAGAGGGGTGATTTGAGAGTACCTTACTATCGAAAATCATTTCGCAAAAGAACAATCGATCACCCTTCTCTATGAATAGAGAGGGGGAATTGAGGGGCGAGAGTATCTTAGTAGCGAAAATCATTTCGCAAAGGAACAATCGATCGCCCCTTCTCTATTTATAGAGAAGGGGAGGGGGATGAGTAAAAGATTATCTTAACTTCAGTATAGTAAATCCCTCAAACATGAAGAAAATCCTCCTCGCCAGCACGCTCTTCATCGCATCCACTGATATCAAACCACCCACCACCGCTGTTTTACTCAGGAACGCGACCGTGATAGATGGCAATGGCGGCGCGCCGATGGAGTATACGGATGTGCTGATACAGGGAGATACCATCGCGGCTATCGGCAGGAACCTGCCTGCAGGGGTGCCTGTTTTGAACCTTACGGGCAAAACCATTATGCCGGCGCTGATCAGCGCGCATGTACATGTAGGTACACTGAAGGATACCACCACCAAACCCGAAAATTATACCCGCGCCAATATTCTCCGCCAGTTAAAACGGTATGCGGATTATGGGGTGGGCAATATTTTGGTAATGGGTACCGACCGGCCCATGCTGTTTACCAATGGCCTGCGCGATTCTTCTGAATCAGGCAAGTTACCCGGCGCCAGGCTACATTCGGCGGGCTATGGTTTTGGGGTACCGCAGGGCGGGCCGCCTGCTTCTTTTGGAATGGATCAGTTATACAGGCCCAACTCAGCTGCAGAAGTACCGGCGCAAATGGAAGCGCTCGCAAAACTGCACCCAACGGTCGTAAAAATGTGGGTGGATGATTTTGGAAAAAAACTGCCCAAAATGGATCCTGCGATATCGAAGGCTATTATAACCGAGGCGCACAGGCATGGTATCCGGGTGGCTTCTCACCTGTATTATCTTGACGATGCCAAACGGTTGGTAAACGATGGCATTGATATGATTGCCCATAGTATCCGCGATAAGGATATTGATGAGGACCTTTTAAAAGCGATGAAGGCGAGGAACGTTACCTATATCCCCACATTATCATTGGATGAATATGCCTATATCTATGCACGTTTTCCTTCCTGGATAGATGATGCTTTTTTCAAGGCCTCACTCGAACCCGGGGTGCTGGCGATGATCAGTTCGCAGACCTACCAATTGAAAATAAAAACATCACCCGATTACGCAAAGAATATGGCCGCTTTTGAAACGGCGCTGCGCAATCTTAAACGCATTTATGCCGCTGGTATATTGGTGGCCCTCGGCACGGACTCAGGCGCGCAGCCCATTCGTACGCAGGGTTTCTCCGAGCACCTGGAGCTGGAACTGATGGTACAGGCGGGGCTCACGCCTTTACAGGCAATTACCGTAGGAACAAAGAATGCCGCGCGGGCACTAAGGATCAACAAATGGTACGGCACGATTGAGAAAGGCAAAACTGCCGACCTCATTATCCTGAACAGTAACCCGGTTATAAATATCAAGAATACACGGTCTATATTATCAGTGTATAAAAGCGGTAAAGAAGTCAGTAAAGGCCCACTATAGTTTATCTCCAATAGATCTGTTAAACTTTTTTAAATTTAATACGTCTATACTGTAACCTTACTAATTGCATGAGAATGAATAAAAATATCGTTATCAGCGCCGTATTGATGCTGTTTTGTATAAAAGGAGCGGCACAAAGTATGGCTTCAGCGAGTAGCGGTGGTATCGGCGTTTTTTATACACTTGAGCCACAGCGCAAGTTCAGGAATGCCGCGGGCGGATATAAGTATTATACAACCGGCTTTAATGCGAAGATCCCTTTGTTTGGAAGCAGACCGGACAACCCGCAGCATTTTTTTGAAACCTCTTTACAGGCCGACCTGCAAACTACTTCTGCAACATTCGGGTTTATTAGTAATAAAAGAAATTTTGTAAACGGATCACTCGGTATGGGTGCTATTATTGATAATGGCGGAAAGAATACGTACCTATTGGGGGCATCACTTGGCATTTCGGCTGATGAGGATGTGATCAATAAGAGCAATACACGCTACCGTTTTGCCGGTTCCTTCATTGTTAATCACAAACATAGCAGTAAAACCCTTTATCAATACGGCGCCATGCTTACCTATTCTTATGGAAAGCCCCTGCCATTACCTGTGGCAGGCATCCGCACAAAAATATCGGCCGACTGGACATTCTCAGCCATCCTGCCGGTTGAAGTCAGCTTTATGAATAAGTTTAGCGAAAAAGCAGGCATACATTTTACGATTCGCCCAGCAGGTAACCGTTTCCAGTTTGATAACCAGGGAAATTTTGCCACAGCTTCCCCAACAGTATTCCTGCAATTGCGCGAGTTTCAGGTAGGTACTTCATTATATTACAAGCTATGTAAAAGATTTACCGTTACCGGCGAAACCGGGTTGCTGCTTGGCGGCAAGCTGAACTTTACCGAACAGGACGATTCGAAAACCTCCGTATTTGAAACAGGCGTAAAACCTGGACCTATGTTCCGCCTGTCACTTCATTACCGCTTTCAGCGAAATAGCCGTGTTGGGTTTTTGGGTTGGGAGGATTAATTTGAAGATTTGATAGCGAATATCTGACATACGATTTCGCAAATAAAAAAGAGATCCATACTCACAGCTATATAAAGCCGCAAACATGAAACCTCTTTTTCTCCCGACAAAGCGGGATCAAATTACTTAATTTTCAAATTGCCTTATCTCCATCTTCCCGCAATCCAAACATGGCCCCTGCCTGTGTGCGACCAGTGTCCCTTAACATAAACTGCATTACGGCGTGGGGGAGCAGCCCAGTAGCCACCGTGCCAGGCATAACCACGGCCTTGTGGAACCCATTCTTCATCCACCCAAACATGCGACCTTGAAGGCGGCGCCGGGCGGTTAACCACCACCGTAGGACGGGCAGGGCGGATATTCACATAAAGCTGTGCGTGAATGGCACTGGATGCCATGGTAAGCAGAAGGGTAAAAATTCCTGCTTTAATGATGTTTTTCATGATAGTCATAATTTAATGAATATAAATAAGCCTCGGTGAAGCCTATCCTATATAATGAAAAAATTGTGCCACAAATGAGAAGGAGGATAAATAAAAAAGACCCACCAAGTGAGTCTTTTAACCGGTAGATTACCAAGTGCCCAGAACAGGAATCGAACCTGCACATCCTTGCGAATACAAGATTTTGAGTCTAGCGCGTCTACCAATTCCGCCATCTGGGCTCAGGGGATGCAATATTACTCTATCACTGTAATTTTGCCAAAACTAACTTGGTCCGGTATTAATAACTTTATCACGCAAATTAACCTTCCATTATATGAACAGCCATCCGCTTGAAATTAAACAAACCATCCAGGTATCAAAACCGGCCAATGAGGTTTTTGAAGCGATTGTTGATCCCGCAAAAATGACTGGCTACTTTATTGCCGATAGCAGCGGAAGAATGGAAGATGGAAAGAAATTAACCTGGCATTTTCCCGAATTCAGTATGGATATTGCGGTAATGGTGCTAAAAACAGAAAAGACAAGTATATCTCCTTTACCTGGGAAGGCGCAAAAGACCAGGAACTACTGGTTGAAATAACCCTCACCCCGATGGATCATACGACACTTGTGGAGGTGACAGAAAAAGGAATGGACAATACGGAAGCCGGTATCAAATGGCTCAAATCAAATACAGGGGGCTGGGCCAATTTTTTAGCATGCCTCAAAGCTTACCTTGAATATGGGATTAACCTGCGTAAAGGTGCTTTTGATTATATGAGAACCTGATAGCGTGCGACTGCTCTACTACTGCATCTCAGCCACCTGCCGGCTCATACTCCTGTAAACATATGCATGATAAATATGCCTCCGGGCAAACCGCGCCGGGGTTTCTGCATTGATCAGTTTTATATAGATGGCTTTGGGTACGCCATAATATTCATATACCATACCATCTGAAAAACTGATAGAAAGGATTTCAGACTTGTATTCAAAATCAAGGATACCCGCATTGTTCGTGGTTTCTACATACGCATCCATAGTTTGGGTACGTGTTTCGGGGGCTATACTTACCAGGAAATGGTATGATTCAATGATCTTTTTACTTTTTTCTTCGGCTTCCTGCTTCTCTTCAGGGTTATCCTGGAATTTATCAGGATGCCAGTCTTTCATCAGGTTCCGGTACACCGTTTTCAACTCCTTTAACTCTGCTGTTTCGCTTACACCCAATACCTTCCGGTGATTTAAAATTCTTCTCATAAAAATGAACCTCGTTTGTTGTTTAGAGGGGCGAAGTTACCTTTTTAAAAATAAAACGGTTTTTCATGCCGTAAAAACAACGCATGGAACAGTTTTTTTATATCTATATCCGTCGGAAACCAGTCTTAAGATCTTTCCGCAGATAAACTATGGATTCAGCTACTTTCCAATGCGATCTTCATCAATCACCTGCTCCCTTCCCGCATTTTTTTGAACATACTGTTGGCAGTGGACATGCTACGCTGGCGCTGCGCGCCGACTGGCAGCAGCAGATCACCCGCTGCCATAAAGAACTCGGGTTCCGGTATGTACGGTTCCATGGGATCCTGTCGGATGATATGGGTACATTGATGGATGAAATGCATGCACTGGTCTATTCTTTCTTTAACGCCGACCAGGTATTCGATTTCCTGGTATCCATCGGCATGCGCCCGTTTGTAGAACTTTCGTTTATGCCTTCGGCGCTCTCATCCGGCGACCGGATCGTATTCCATTACAAGGGAAATGTAACCCCTCCGCGGGATTATTCAGCGTGGGCAACCCTAATCAGTAAACTGGCGGCGCATTGGGTAGACAGGTATGGGCTGGAAGAAGTGAGTCAGTGGTTTTTCGAGGTCTGGAACGAACCCAACCTGCCCGATTTCTGGACCGGCAGTCAGGCCGATTATTTTAAACTGTACCAATACACGGCCGATGCCATCAAAAAAGTAAATCCAGGGTTGCATGTAGGCGGTCCCGCAACGGCTAACAATGCATGGATCAAGGAATTCCTTCTTTTTACAGAAACCAACCAGGT
>JANXRX010000256.1 GCA_025352905.1 Bacteroidota bacterium
CCCTGTATCACACCGGTTCTCAGGTCATTCTCCCCGTGAAAAATAAGGTAGGGCGTATAAATATTCTGTACATAATTGATGGGTGATTCGCGTTGGATGATGGCTTTCGTAGCCGGCTCCCACGGATAACCGCCAAAGTAATTCGGTACCAGGCGCCAGGCATTTCCCTCTCCAAAAAAAGTGGCCAGGTCGTACACCCCTCTCTGCGAGCAGGCTGCCTTGAAACGCTGGTCATGACTGATGATCCATGCAACAAGATAACCCGCATAAGAACCGCCGGTTACCGCCAGTTTAGACGTATCGATAAACCCTTCCGATACCGCTTTGTCTAAATAAGTCAATACATCTGAGGTAGGGCCCGTGCCCCAATCATTGATATTCGCTTGTAAAAATTCGGTGCCATATCCCCCCGAACCACGCGGGTTACCATATACTACTACATATCCTTTCGCAGAATAGTATTGGAACTCGTGCCACATAGAACTCTCACCCGGCCCCCACATAGCGGTGGGCCCACCATGGATATCCAGGATGGCCGGGTATTTTTTTCCGGGCTCATAACCGGCGGGCTTCATTATCCAGTATTCTATAGTCAAGCCCTTTTCATTCACAAAACTTTTCTTTTCCGGGTAACTGAGTTGTTTGTTTTTCAACCAGTCGGTATGAAAACTGCTGATGCGGATCGCATTTTTACCACCGGCATCCGCCGCATATAATTCGAAGGGGTCGGCTACTTCCGTTTTTACAAAAACAAGTTTGTTCCCATCGAGGTCAAAACTGCTGATACCCGAATTGGTATCGGATAAGGCTTCTACTTTTTTTGTTTTTATATCTACCCGGTAAACAGGCGCGCCGCCATTGCTTTGCGCCAGAAAATACAAATACTTTTCATCACTGCTCCAGGTAAGATTTCCTTTGTTCCTGTCGAATGGAAAACTGATGATGTCTTTTGCGGTCCCGTTCAGAGGCATGATAGCCAACGTAGGTATATCAACAAAACCGGTATTGCCAAACTGGAAGGCCAGCCATTTGCCCGAAGGCGATAGTTTGGCGCTGTTGTATGTTTTGCCCGCGGCGCCAAGCAGCATCTTCAGGTTATCGCCATTGGCATCGGCCAGGAAGATCTCGCTTTCCAGTGAGCGGTCCGGATGCTCATTGGGATCTATATCTCCGGTAATAATCAGTTGTTTGCCATCCGGCGTAAAATCTACCGCGCTGAAGCGGTAAAATCCATGCGTAACCGGTTCGGGCTTTGCACCAGGCTCAAGGCTTACCAGGAAAAAATGGTTGAAGGATATTTCCGCGCTGGTAGTGGATTCTTCCTGGAAATTAAGTTTGTTGATGACCTTGGCTTTTTTATCGGCAACATTGTTTTCAAGGTAAGCCCTGATCTCATCAAGGTTACCATCGGGATCCGGCTTGGCGGTATTGGGATTGAGTTGTGCATTTTTTGGGAAACCCGGTTTTTCATAGGGCCATTCCGGAATTTCTTTTTTAGGGTTCAGTTCAGCATCTTTCAGCAGGTCCTTTAATGGGATACTGGAAGAAAAAAGGATATGGCTGCCATCAGGGCTCCATTTAGGCGTACCGGCGCCATAACGGAATTTGGTAAGCTGCATGGGTTCGCCGCCATCGAACGACAATACAAATACCTGCGGCTTTCCATCAGCCAGTCTTACAAAAGCCAGTTGTTTGCCATCGGGGCTCCATGCCGCCTGCGAACTGCCTTCCTTCGCGGTAAGCGCTTTGGGGGCCGATGATCCGTCGGTGGGTACGATATACAACTGGTTGCTGTATTTATATTCCCATTTGGTATCGCCATCGGGTTCAATATTATTGGCAACAAATACGGCTTTTGTTCCCCCGGGGTTAAGCGTAACGCCGCTTAACTGTTTTATCTTAAGCATATCGGTTACCCTGATCAGTTCCGGATGGGTTTGTGCCATCAGAACGGGTAACGAACCCGTTGTAAATAATACAAACAGTAAAAAAAGCTTTTTCATCATAAAAGGTCAATTGAATGGTCAAAATACAAAGAAATACAGCAGAATAATTAGCAATTAATAATTAATAATTAGTAATTATTCAGGATATTTGTTTTGTACCCAATTATTAATTACGAATTATTAATTGTTAATTAAAACGCTATGCCTGAAACCATTGCTCCATCGTTACCCCCACTTACGGCTAAAGATTTTGCCACCGACCAGGAAGTACGCTGGTGCCCGGGTTGCGGTGATTATTCCATTCTTGCCCAGGTACAGAAGATCATGCCCGGCATAGGCATACCCAAAGAAAATATCGTTATTATCAGCGGTATCGGCTGCAGCAGCCGTTTCCCGTATTATATGAATACGTACGGGATGCATTCTATCCATGGCCGTGCAACAGCGGTGGCCAGTGGTTTAAAAGCAACCCGGCCCGAGCTCAGCGTTTGGATCGTTACGGGTGATGGCGATGGATTGAGCATCGGCGGTAACCATACCATTCATTTGCTGCGCAGGAATTTTGATGTAAATGTTTTGTTGTTCAATAACCAGATATACGGACTCACCAAGGGGCAGTATTCACCTACTTCAGAAAGGAACAAGGTTACCAAGAGTACACCTATGGGAAGTATCGACCATCCCTTCAACCCGCTTGCCCTGGCAATGGGTGCGGATGCCAGTTTTATCGCACGTAGTATGGACCGCGATCCAAAACACCTGCAATCCATGTTAACCCGGTCTTACCAGCATAAGGGTGCATCCTTCCTCGAGATATACCAGAACTGCAATATTTTCAATGATGGCGCTTTTGAAGTGTTCACTGAAAAAGCAACCAAGCAGGAAGAAACACTGATGCTGGAGCAGGGCAAGCCGTTAATCTTCGGCGCTGCACAGAACAGGGGTATCAAACTCGATGGATTAAAACCGGTAGTGGTGGAACTGGGTAACGGCGTGAGTGCAGATGACCTGTGGATCCATGATGAAATGGATTTTTATAAGGCGCAGATATTGGTAAGGCTGTTCGACAGTCCGAATAAAGAAGGCGGTCATTTTCCAAGACCGTTCGGCGTGTTCTATGAAACAGACAGGGCCTGTTATGAAGATGTAATGGCCATGCAGATCGCAGAAACCATCGCATCCAAAGGCAAAGGAGACCTTGATAAGATCCTCCGCGGAAGGGAAGTGTGGGAGATTCTCTAAAATGTTAAACAGATGAATTCCTCTGTTCAACATTCGATATTTTTTATATCTCCACGATATGGTTCCTGATCGCAAAGATCACGAGTCCGATACGGGAGGGAACATTTAATTTTTCCAGTAGCGAATCCCGGTATCCATCTACTGTTCGGGGGCTTACAAACATAGCAACGGCGATCTCCTTATAGGCCTTGTCTGTACACAACCATTTCAGGAACTCTTTTTCACGCGCGCTTAAAGCGGATAATTTTAGCTGGTCGGGTGTAGCACCCATCGGTGTATCGTGTATAGTAGGTAGTATATGGTTGTACAGCAGCTGATTGATATACATCCCTTTTTGAACGACCGCATCCATCGCTTTTTTTAATTCATTTATTTCCGCGTCTTTTACAATATACCCTTTCGCGCCGCTGCGAAGCATACGTATGATGGCGCTTTCATCAGTCAGCATACTTAAGGCAATGATCTGCACCTGCGGGTAGTGGGTAGATACCCATACAGCCGTGTCAAAACCATCCATCTCAGGCATAAGTATGTCAAGCAATACCATCCTGGGTAAATTAGCAGGGTTGAGCTGCTCCGTAAAATGTTTCCCGTTACGGGCCTCCAATACAACCGTATAGCCGTCGAGCGTATTGATATGCGCAGCCAGTGTATTTCTCAGTAAGGTATGGTCTTCCACCAAAGCGATCGTTATCATAAACAGGATTAAGCTACGGTACACAAATTCGCTGTTTATAGATGAAACACGAAAGCGGTTTTCCGCTATTCGTACAGTGAAAACACCTAATGAAATAGGGTATTAGTTACGTTTTTTATTTCCCTGCGCAACCATACTTTTAGTGCATGGTAGCAAACAGTCTTGAGCGGCTGTTGTGCCATAACAGTTTTCATTGGGGTTACAAACAAACGAAAGGCGGCACAAGGCCGCCTTTCCGTTTTCCGTAGTTGGTCGCCTGACCAACAATAACCATCAGTTTCTCAGCATCTCTTTCTCCGCCATTTCAAATATTTTTTTCTTCTTCCAGTTATACCAGGGGTGCGGTATTGTTTTTTTCATGATCGTATCAATACTCCGCATACCAAAAAGGTTCCATACACCATTCAGTTTTCCGGAGAGAGAAGGTTGCAATGCGCGCAGGCTCATGGCAAACCCGCTTTCCAGGTATTCCATATGATGCCAGTAACCCGCGGGCATGAATAGAGTATCGCCATGATCCAGAACAAGGTCATACCCTTTCGCTTTTCGCAGGGCGGGAAACTGTTCATAATCTATCTTGCTGCTGTTATCATCATAGTAATTACTGAAATCGGCAAGGCTCAATACTTCAAAAGGCTTGCGGTATAATTTGAATTGTTCTTCATTGGGAAACAGCAACACCCTTTTTTTGCCGGCGAACTGGGTATGTAAAATATGGCTCACATCAATATCAAAGTGCATGTGTGTGATGGAGGTTTGTCCGCCAGTAAAAAGCATCGGGTATTTTTTTACATATCCTTTCATCAGGTGTTCGGGCCAGGTAAAATCCTTTATCAGTTCAGGGGCATGGTCAAAGATATTAAACAGGAAGATCCGCCAGGCCGCCGGCCCTTTCTGGATCATATCAATATATTCCCCGAATGTTTTATAATCATCTGCCGTATTGATAGGCGTATAGGCATCGCTTTTGATATTGTTATACAGGGCCACCTGCTGGTTGCCAACCAGCTCTTTAAAATAATCCCAGTTCCATTTTTGATACGCCGGCCAGCTTTTGGCAAGATCCTTAATAACAAGGGGCCGCATCGGCAGGTAATAGTGTTTAGTGAAGTCAGCGGCACTGATCGTATCCACTACATCAACTGCCTGTAATTGCATAGACTAAAGTTTGGGGTACAAAAATGATGAACTTATTGTTAATAGTATCACAGAATGGCCGTTTTTTTGCCGGCATATCATATTTCCGGGTCTGGCCTATCTAAATTATATTTAAACATGCTGCTGCACGTACATCCTGATAATCCCAATCCAAGGTACCTGAAAACAATCAGGGATTGTTTATTATCCGGCGGTGTGATCATTTACCCAACGGATACCATTTACGGGCTCGGGTGTGATATCTTCCAGCAGAAGGCCATCGAGCGGATTGCACGTATCAAACAGGTGGATCCGGCAAAAGCACAGCTTAGTTTTGTGTGTTATGACCTCAGCGACCTGAGTAAATACACAAAAAGTATCTCCACACCGTTATACAGACTGTTGAAAAATTACCTGCCCGGCCCCTATACATTTATCCTGCCTGCCAGTAAAGAAGTGCCACGGATCTTACACAGCAAAAAGAATACCATCGGTCTGCGGATCCCGGATAATACAATCGCCCGGACGATTGTACAGGAACTGGGGCATCCCCTGCTTTCTGCATCCCTGCCCGGCGATATGGTAGAAGAATACACCGACCCTGAATGGATGTACGACAACTTTCACAAACTGGTAGACATCGTAGTAGACGGTGGAATCGGTGGAATGATACCCTCAACGGTGATCGATTGTACCAAAGACACCTATGAAGTGATCAGGGAAGGAGCGGGTAAGTGGGAGGAGTAAGTTATTCGATATTCTCTCCCGGCGTTTCCATAAAATCACCAATATCCCTTCTTTCTTTCTTTGTCGGTCTTCCGATCTTGCTTAGGCGTTTGCCTGTTTGAAAAGTGGCTGCTTCGAATTTGATCCGGTCCAGTTCTTCGGGCGGGGTGATATCTTCATAGAACTTTACCGCTTCTGCATACTGCACACGGCTATACAATAAACCGGTTACCCGGATGCCCCATTTGCGTACATCGTTCTTCACTTCATATTCATCACCGATAACAACCACACGTGATGCCTTAATAGAATTTCCCTGCCATTTCACTCTCCCTTTATCACAGGCATCCCCCGCCTGGCTCCTTGTTTTAAATAAACGGATGGCCCAGAGATATTTATCGATGCGTAATTTTTCCTTTGGGTCTGGCATGATTAAAATAACTATTTGCCCTCCGCATAGAACTGGTGAAAGTAAGGAATGGTCTCAATGCCTTTATAGAAATTGAACAGGTCGTATTTTTCATTCGGACTGTGCAGGTTATCACTGTCGAGACCAAATCCCATAAAGACGATCTTCAGTCCCAGTTCTTTTTCAAATAAAGAACAGATGGGTATACTGCCACCGCCGCGAACCGGTATAGGTTCTTTCCCGAAAGTGGCTTTTACTGCCTTCGCCGCCGCGCGATACGCATCCGAATCGATTGGCGTCATATAAGGCTCACCCCCATGGTGTTCTTCCGCAGTAACCGTAACGCCCGCAGGTGCAATCGTTTTAAAATAGTTCAGTATTTTTTCGGTGATCTTTTGGGAAGACTGGTTGGGTACCAAACGGCAGGAGATCTTTGCAAAAGCTTTGGAAGGCAAAACCGTTTTAGCTCCCTCGCCTGTATAGCCACCCCATATGCCGTTTACTTCCAATGTAGGGCGTATCCCTGTTCTTTCATTGGTGGTATATCCTTTTTCTCCCCACACACTGTTGATGCCAAGGTCTTTTTTATATTCTTCCTCATTAAAAGGCGCTTTGGCCATTTTCGTCCTTTCTTCTGTAGTGGCTTCCACCACATCGTCATAAAAACCGGGGATCGTGATATGGTTATTTTCATCATGACAACCGGCGATCATCTTTGCCAGGATAGTAGCGGGGTTAGCAACAGCACCACCATATACACCGCTGTGCAGGTCGCGGTTTGCGCCGGTTACCTCCACTTCAATATAACTCAGACCGCGTACGCCGATATCAATGGAAGGCGTATCCATACTCAGCATCGATGTATCGCTGATGAGTATCACATCCGCTTTTAATAATTCTCTGTTCGCTTTTACAAATGTTGCCAGGTTAGGACTGCCCACTTCTTCCTCGCCTTCAATTAAAAACTTGATGTTGCCGGGTAAGCTGTTGGTGCGTGTCATGATCTCCAATGCCTTTACATGCATATATACCTGCCCCTTATCATCGCAGGAACCGCGTGCATAGATCTTGCCGTCTTTTATGACCGGTTCAAACGGCCCGCTTTTCCAGAGTTCCAGCGGGTCGGCAGGTTGCACATCATAATGCCCGTACACCAACACCGTTGGTTTGGATGGATCGATGATCTTTTCCGCATATACAATCGGGTGCCCCGCCGTTGGGTAAATGGTTACGGTATCGGCCCCGGCTTCTGTGAGTCTTTGTTTTACGGCTTCCGCACAGGCAACCATATCTCCTTTATGCTCCGTCCTTGCACTGATGCTCGGTATACGTAACAGGTCCAATAATTCATTCAAAAAACGTTCTTTGTGAAGCTCCTGGTAATCTTTCCAAGCCTGCATGATCGCGGATTTTTAGGATGTAAGTGATAAGGTGATTGATGATGCGAAGGTAGGAAGAATAAGGGATAAGGGATAAGGGGTAAGGGGGTAAGGCATTAGGCATAAGGCGTAAGGCGTAAGGCGTAAGGGAGGAGATTGATATATAAAGATACCTTCCTTATGCCTTACGCCTTGGAGCCTAATTGATGTTTCTGGTTCGAAATAATATTCTCCAGTGTCCACTCCAGGCGTTCCTGGAATGGATGTTGTCTTACGGGGCAATCGGTTTTGATGCAGATAGGACAACTGAAATTCATACAGCCATCGGTATGTACGAACAGTTCGATGGCATCACCAAACTGGTTCCTGATCAGTGCCGCTAAAGCATCTATTTCGAGGTGGGCCTCATTGATATTAAGATACCAGGGTAGGGTAAAATGACAATCAATATGTAAGAGGCTGCCGTATTTGATCACGCGCAGGTTATGCACGTCAACCCAGTTCTCACGTCTTTTATCATTCAGCAGGTTGATAAAACGGTTGAGCAGCTCTATATCTGCTTCATCCATAATACCCGCAAGCGAACTTCGGATGATCGTATAGCCGTTATAAATAACCACGATACTCATAGCCAATGCGATCACTTTATCAAGCCAGTATATATGCGTAAAGTAAATGATCAGCAGGCCCGCAACAATACAGAGTGTTGTATACGTGTCTATCTGCAGATGTTTGCCACTTGCCTGTAAAGCAAGCGAACCGTTCCGGTTGCCAACCTTCCGGCATACGGTACCGGCCACATAGTTGATAATAGCAGTTGCACCCACAAGCAATAAACCGGTATCTAATTTTTCGATGGGGCTTTCCTGCAGAAAATTCAGGATCGTTTCATAAATGATCATGATGCCGGCTGCAACGATCAGGCCGCCTTCAACAGCTGCTGAAACAAATTCTGCTTTTCCATGCCCGTATGGATGATCGAGATCGCGCGGTTTGGTAACAATATACAAACTGAACAAACCGATAAAACCGGCGATCACGTTCACAATACTTTCCAGCGCATCTGTAAGGATGGCCAATGAATGTGTGAACTGGTAGGCGATGATCTTGGTAAGAAACAACACCACACTCAGTACACTGATCCATAACTGTACGCGAAAATTTTGTCGGGTAGGTTGCACGGTTTTCAGATCAAAGCTATTTCGTGATCGATTTTGCAATGTTTGGAAAGCATGGCTGAGATGCCGCAGTATTTATCATGCGATAAAGCCACAGCTCTTTTTATTTTATCAAGATCTTCCGGTTTTGCATC
Source organism: Bacteroidota bacterium (assembly GCA_025352905.1). Lineage (GTDB taxonomy): Bacteria > Bacteroidota > Bacteroidia > Chitinophagales > Chitinophagaceae > Sediminibacterium. The sequence goes on from JANXRX010000256.1 coordinate 8,849, forward strand.
AATATGGTATACGAGGTTAATGTATTTGAATACTTTGGGAGGATCTGTTGTTTGTTCGGCCTCAGCCGTTATTTCCAGTTTGGTAAACGCCACTTTCATCTTCTTCAGAATCTCCACCACATCCATACCACTACATCCGCATAAAGAACCCAGCAGCATTTTTTTTGGATTCATGCCGCTACCCAAACCGCCCCCTTCAACAGAAGTATCAATTCTTACAGTATGCCCCGTATCAGCCGTTACATCAAACGCAAGAGCGGAAACCCATTTTGTAGTAATAATCATAAAAAAATCATATTCATCCGCGATCAAAGCGGGTTTGTACAAAATCCCAGTTCACTATGTTCCACCAGTTATTGATGTAGTCGGGTCTTTTGTTCTGGTATTTTAAATAATAGGCGTGTTCCCAAACATCTAAGCCAAGCAGGGGCATGCCCTTGAGGTCGCTGATATCCATTAAAGGATTATCCTGGTTAGGCGTGGAACCCACCACTAATTTTTTATCGGCATTCAGTACCAGCCAGGCCCATCCGCTGCCAAAGCGGTTCTTACCGGCATCGCCAAACTGTGTGGCAAATGCTTCAAAAGAACCGAACGAACTGTTGATAGCGGCTGCCAGTGTGCCCTGTGGTTTGGGCATGGCGCCCGGTTTCATACATTGCCAGAATAGTTCATGGTTATAATGCCCGCCACCGTTATTGCGCATCTTGGGAGAGTATTTAGAGATGTTGCGCAAAACATCTTCGAGCTTTGTATTGTTTGTGTCTACTTTTTCCGCAACACAGGCATCGGCCAGGTTCTTGGCATAAGCAGCTGCGTGTTTGCTGTAATGGATCTCCATCGTCATTGCATCAATAACGGGTTCAAGCCCTTTATAGTCGTACGGTAAAGGCTGTTGGGTAAAACCGGTTGCGAACCGCGAGCCCGTTTCCGCACTTGCCCATGAAGGTAAAACGGTTAAGGCAATACCTGCAGCCACGCCTGCTTTGCCGGTGGTTTTAATAAACGCACGGCGGCCCTGATCATGTTTTGACATATAGATGTTTTTAGTTTGATTTTTTTCTGAACCTGAAATTAGCCAAAAAACTCCGCAACTTCCGGAAAGCCCTGTAATAGGATTCCTGGTTAAACAGTTGTGAATCTCTCATCGCCTTATAAGTAAGAAAACAGCCTATCGGGATCAGGATAAACGTAGACAGCCACATACCCGAAAACGGGGTTAGTTCTTCCGATTTCACAAATTTCTCGCCAAACGTGTTAAACAGGTGAAAGATCACAAAAAAGATAATGGCAAAGACCAGCGGTGTGCCCAAACCTCCTTTACGGATAATGGACCCAAGCGGCGCACCTATTAAAAACAATACCAAACAGGCGGCTGAAAGTGTAAACTTTCTGTGCCATTCAATTTCATGCAGCCGGAGCGATTTGTGTTTATCGGTATAGTCACTCGCCAAAACACTGGCATTACTCCGGAGTGTGCTGATCTGGTTCATGGCAGAATTGTAGATATTGCGCCTGAGCGAATCGGGGATCAGTGAATCCAGGGTACTTGCTTTTTTCAGGGAAGAAGGTGGGATGCTTACCCAGCCGGTATCTACATATTTGGCAAACCGCGCATAAGGCATATACTCATTCTGCGATTTTTTCAGATAAAACGTATCCATGCTCTCTAATGAATCTATTGTCCCGTTCAGCTGGCGCACACTCAGCATCTTCGGATCATAAAAAGCATTGTCGCCCGATTTGGTCAGTTGAAAACTTTTCAGGTCAAACACTTTTTTATATTCCCGGAACCCCATCCTCGTAAACTGTGTGTTGGTTGTGTTTCTTGGGCCGCCTTCCTCGTATCGCCAGCCGTCTTTCAATACAAATTCAAGAAAACGTTTGTCTTTCGTAATCCGCATCACTCCGCTCCTGGCGATCATTACATAATCCTGTAATGCCCGGTTCCTTTCGAAGATCACGATATCATGGATAATACTGTCGTTCTTTTCTTTCCTGCCCAGTTTAATAATATACCCTTCGATCTTATCATAAAAAACACCTTCCTTGATATCAAAAGCGGGCTTTGCTACAATGATATCATATTTGAGCGCTGATAACTTTTTCTGGGTAACCGGTATCACATTATTGGAAAACACAAAAGCAAGCCCGCTTATAAAAACAGAAACGATCAATAAAGGGCGCATAAAACGCAGCAGCGGGATACCCGATGCTTTAATGGCCACCAGCTCAAACGATTCTCCCAAATTACCGAAGGTCATGATAGACGAGAATAACAGCGCCAGCGGCAAGGCAGTGGGTACGCCGATCAGGGTAACCAGCCCCAGCAGTTTTAAGATGGTGAACAGGTCAAGCCCTTTTCCTACCAGATCATCTATGTACAACCAGAAGAACTGCATGGTCAGTACAAATAAAGAAATCGCAAATGCAGCAATAAAGGGCCCGATAAAGGAACGGATGATGAGGATATCAAGTTTTTTTATCACTTTGCGCTGTCTTAATATTAGTGATGAGCCCTGCAAAAGTAATGCTTTCGTCAAAGGAACAGGAGTTGGTAATGAATACCGATTGGATTTTAACAAAGAACGCCGTTATACAAAAAGTGTATGGCCTCTTTGGGCTGTTGGCTACTGCCTATCAAACAGGGATGGAAGCATGCAGTTTCGATGACCGCGAAGAGATCCTGCAGCGCTCACCCAAGATCTCGAAAGGAGAACAGTATGAGGGCCTCCCCTGGGTAATGCTGGATTACCCGAGATGTTACCGGGCTTCCGATGCATTTGGCATCCGCACTTTTTTCTGGTGGGGCAACAGTTTTAGTATCACGATCCAGTTATCGGGTAAATTTCAGGAGCAGTATGCAGCATCCATTGAACGGTATATTGAAAGCAGGAACGATGCCGCAGATTGGTTAACAGGAATAGGGGAAGATCCCTGGCAACACCATTTCCGCGAAGATAATTACCAGGCCATTACAGCATCCAATGTTGCTCTTGTAACAAAAGGCTCCTACATCAAATTAACAAAGCGGTTCCCGCTAAGCGATTGGGAAAATATGGAACAGGCGCTGTCAGAAAATTTCAGGGAAATAATATCTATGCTTGGGATCAGGGGAGAGGATCAGGCACTGCCTAAGCGGTGAAAAAGATCTTTGATCTGGTATTGCCATAGCTGGCTCTGGTCCTTGATCTCGTTCTTTTCAGCAAAATCTTTAATGATCAAAATTGTCTGGTTGGAAATTTCTGTTTTCTCAATCTTGAATTCAAAATATTCGTTCTTTTCACTGTGTAACCAGTGATACCGCACAAATTTATCTTCTTCTTTATCTACGATCTCTGCTTTATCGGGTTTTTCACCGTTCCATGAAAAGCTGTACACATTTTCCCATTCATCAACCTTATCTGCAAACCATTCCTGTAGTCCGGCGGGTGTGGCCAAAAATTCGAACAAAATACTGGGTGAACATCTTACCGGGAATTCCAGTGTAAATAACTGCTTCTTACTCATTACAATCTCTTTAATCTACAATCATCGTAGGCCTGCAATAATATTAAATAATCCTTCGCATCCAAATGTTTTTTTAGCACCGGCTTGCGTTTCCGGGTACCAAACTTTTTGTTCCATCAGAAACATATTGTAACGCATTGCTAATCAGATCATTGTGAGAATTATTTTTTTTGATGAATATAATTTTTTTCTTAAATTGCTATGTAGCTGACTCCGTGATCCCAGGCTTTGCCGCCGGTACTGATAATAAAACTGCGTTTACCAAAACCAACATACACACCAAACCTGCTTATTATGAGTATGCGTCAGCTGAAAATAACGAAGTCGATCACCAATCGCGAATCCCAAAGTCTTGAAAAGTACCTGCAGGAAATTGGCAAAGTGGATCTCATCACAGCAGAGGAGGAAGTAAGACTTGCTTTACAGATCCGGGAGGGCGACCAGCTGGCGCTTGACCGGTTGGTCAAATCTAACCTGCGTTTCGTGGTGTCTGTAGCTAAACAATACCAGAACCAGGGGCTCACATTACCCGACCTGATCAATGAAGGCAATCTTGGCCTGATCAAGGCGGCCCTGCGTTTTGATGAAACACGCGGGTTCAAATTCATTTCTTATGCAGTATGGTGGATTCGTCAGAGCATTCTCCAGTCCCTGGCCGAACAGAGCCGGATCGTGCGCCTGCCTTTGAATAAAGTAGGGCTCACCAACCGCATCAGTAAGGCTTACCAGCAATTGGAACAGGAATTTGAACGTGAACCCACACCGCAGGAACTCGCCGATATCCTGGATATCAGCGTGGAAGAGGTAACGGCTACTATGAGCGCCGGTTTCAGGCATGTGAGTATGGATTCTCCTTTGTCAGACGGCGAAGACGGCACACTGATGGATATGATGGAAAATCCCAATGCCGAAAGAACGGATGAAAAACTGGTACACCACGAATCCCTGCGCATGGAAATTGAAAGAAGCCTGCGCACCTTAACCGAAAGACAGAAAGAAGTGCTTTGTTATTTTTTTGGGATAGGCGTGGACCATCCCCTTAGTCTCGAGGATATAGGCGAGCGTTTTCACCTCACCCGCGAAAGGGTGCGCCAGATCAAGGATAAGGCCATCACAAAATTGCGCAGCACCAACCGCTGCAAACACCTCAGATTCTATTTAGGATAAAGCAACTTATATTTGCCATCCGGAAAGTGAATATAGCTTCTGTTATATTCACTTTTTTTTGCCACAGATGGCACAGATTACCACAGAAGAATCTGTGCCATCTGTGGCAAAAAATCACTCAAACGACCACTATGTTTAATTCATTAAGCGAAAAACTCGAATCAGCCTTTAAGAACCTCAAAGGAGAGGCGCGCATCAACGACCTTAATATTGCCAATACGGTAAAAGAGATCCGCCGTGCATTGATAGACGCGGATGTGAACTTTAAAATAGCCAAGGAATTCACCGATAAAGTACGTGATAAAGCCGTTGGAGAAAAAGTGATCAATGCCATCAGTCCCGGGCAATTGATGATCAAGATCGTACAGGATGAATTAACGGAACTGATGGGCGGGGCCGAAGCGCCATTTGATATCAGTGGCAATCCTACCGTGATATTGATTGCAGGTTTGCAGGGAAGCGGTAAAACCACGTTCACCGGTAAACTGGCCAGCTACCTGAAAACCAAAAAAGGAAAATCTGTTTTGCTGGTTGCCGCCGATGTCTATCGTCCTGCGGCCATCGACCAGTTAACCGTACTGGCAGAAACGGTAGGGGTAGAAATTTACAGTGAGCGGGAGAATACAGATCCGGTATCGATCGCACTGAATGCCGTAAAGGAAGCAAAGTCTAAAAACAAGAACGTGATCATCATTGATACGGCCGGCCGACTGGCAGTTGATGAGGTAATGATGACGGAAGTTGCCAATATTAAAAAAGCCCTTAACCCCACCGAGATCTTATTTGTGGTGGATGCCATGACCGGCCAGGATGCAGTGAATACGGCCAAAGTATTTAATGACCGCCTCGATTTTACAGGCGTAGTGCTTACCAAGCTCGATGGCGATACCCGTGGTGGTGCGGCGCTGTCTATCAAATACACGGTGAACAAACCCATCAAATTCGTCAGCAGCGGCGAGAAGATGGATACCCTCGATGTTTTTTACCCTGAGCGTATGGCGCAAAGGATCCTGGGGATGGGTGATATCACTACCCTGGTAGAAAAAGCACAGGCCCAGTACAATGAGGCCGAGGCAAAAAAGCTGGAGAAAAAGATCCGGAAAAACCAGTTCGATTTCCAGGATTTCCTCGACCAGTTACAGCAGATCAAAAAAATGGGTAACCTGAAAGACCTGATGGG
>JANXRX010000264.1 GCA_025352905.1 Bacteroidota bacterium
TTTCACTCAGATCTGCAAAACGCAGTGCATTGATAACAATTTTTTCGAGATCCAGTTTTTTTATTTCATCATACGCATTCCTCAACTCCAGTTTAACACCATTATCTTCCGTAACCACTGCATCGGCCGCCTGTGTCATAGCCATGTCCATTTCTTTCTTTGCTTTTTCAATACCGGGTTTTGCTTCAGTAAGGGACCTATCTAATAATTCTGAAAAAGGATTGTTCATTTTTTTGTAAAGTACCAACTTGTCCTCGCCTGTTGCAGTTTTTACCTTAACTGCGTTTTCACTTGTGCGTTCTTTTTCAGTTTCTGAAAGCGCATTGGTTTCTTTTTTCATCTCCCTCTTCATCCTTTCCGGCAAGAAATAGGTTGGATTGAATAAAGGGTTTTCGATGTGAGAGGTGATTGCATCAACTTTGTGCAACGAGATGCGCCCGATAGTAGTTTCCGTATGTATACGGGAAGAAACCGGCGATAACCAGGCAACGGAGCCCAGCGTAACCGTAACAAGCAGAAACGCAAGCAACTGTTTACGGTAATTAAAATGATTTCCTGTTTCTTCCTGGCCAACCATTCTTTTTATACGCGTAAGCAATTCATTTTTTTTGCCGGAAGCCGCCATGGCAAACACAGGCGCCGGCTGCATACAGGCAATACGTAATAGCGCTTCTGCATATTCGGAAGCATTGTACTGAAACTGTAATACCCAGTCATCGCAGCTGTTCTCTCTTTCTTTCTGGATGGTCCTGCCCAGTAATTGAGTGAAGGGATTGAAGAAAAGGGTTAGCTCCATAACCGAGATAGCCATATTAAACAGGTAGTCGTATCGTTTGATATGCGCCAGCTCATGCAGCAACACCGCTTCCAGCTGTTCTGTGGTCAGGTGATTGATACCTGCCACGGGTACAAGGATCACCGGTTTCAAAAAGCCGATGGTTAAAGGCGTAGTCACATGCGCTGAGAGAAACAGACGGATCTCTTTCCGGATGCCGAGTTGTGCAGAAACTTTTTTAACGAATAAGCGCCAGTCAACCGGGATCTTCTGCAGTCCGGTGCTACGGATCATTTGCGTATGCCGGTAGCCCAGTATCCACCGTGTTACCAGGAACCCCATCAGTAATAAATAAGCCATCGACAGGTAGGGAAGCCCCTTTTCCGCTTTGATCAGCCAGCTTACCAGGAGAGAAGTATTGCCGGCAGATAAAAGCGGTTGATGAATAGCTAAGCCAACTGAATTAAGATCCTGCGTATAATAGAAACGGAAAGTGACCATGAACCATACAAAACTGCTTACCTGTGCAAGTACCGCAAACCGGTACCTGGCCGCAGCGCTAAACGAAAACGCGCTGTTCATCACCATAAAAACAAGCCAGGCAAGGGCAGCCTGCCACAAACTGTTGGCAATGGCATAACCGAGCGCCTGTAAAAAGGCAGATTGAATAAAGGTTGGCATGGGCCTATTGCTTTTTCAGGTTATCCAATAATTTCTGGATCTCTTCCAGTTCCTCTTTATTAGGCACATGATTACCCAATGCCTGCATCACCAACTGTGTAGAAGATCCGCCAAACAGTGAATGGATCATCTTACCCACCAATTGCTGCTGCGTATTCTCACGTGTAATATTGGCCCGGTAAATATGCGTTTTGTTGCTGTCATCCCGCTTCACAATGCCTTTCTCAAACATGATCTGCATCAGCTTCAGGGTAGTGGTATAGCCCGCATCCTTGTGTTCACTAAGGATCTCATGAACCTCCCTTACGGTTGCGGTGCCTTTGTCCCATAATACACGGAGGATCTCTAATTCACTTTCAGTAGGCTTGAGGATCTTGGAAACTGCCATTTGTACGATTTTATTCGTAAGCAATATACCAACTGATCGGGATAGAAAAAACTAAAATTTGGTTAAATGGTAACCTGGTGTTTTTTGTGTGGCTATTGACAATCCAAAATATCTTGTATACATTTATTCTTCCCCCCAGATACATCCCTCCCAGTTCATGCAGACAATAATTACGGTGTTAATACACTATTGGCGCAGCTATGCGCCCGATTGACCATTTTTTTGTAAACCTTAAACCAAACTAACATGACACACAGGATCAAAAGGTATGGGTGGACGCCCGATCTGCCCGATCAGCGGGATCTTTCCTATGCCGCTCCCCGCGCCATTCTCAGGAGTCTGCCGGCCAAAATTAACCTCACGCGGTATTGCCCGCCCGTATATGACCAGGACAATCTGGGCAGTTGTACGGCCAACGCGATCGCAGGCGCTATTGAATTTGAGGTATTGAAAAACAACCGGGCGGATGATTTCATGCCCTCGCGTTTGTTTATCTATTATAATGAACGGGCGATAGAACAGGATGTTGACAGCGATGCCGGCGCCCAGATACGGGATGGGATGAAAACCGTAAATAAACAGGGCGTGTGTTCAGAAGATACCTGGCCCTATATACTGAGCAGGTTTGCCACCAAACCACCGGCAGCCTGTTACCAGGCAGCATTGCATAACCGGGTGCTTTCTTACCACAGAATCAACCGTACACTGGGCCAGATGAAAAGCTGCCTGGCCGGTGGTTATCCTTTTGTATTCGGGTTTACCGTGTATGAGAGTTTTGAGTCGGCTGCCGTTGCGCGAACAGGTAAAGTAAATATGCCGGCGCCAAACGAAAAACTGGCCGGGGGCCATGCAGTCATGGCGGTGGGATATGATGACCTTACAAACCGTTTCATCGTTCGTAACAGTTGGGGTAAGAACTGGGGAAAGGCGGGTTATTTTACGATGCCCTATGATTACCTGCTCAATGAGAACCTGAGCGATGATTTCTGGACGGTGAGTATCGTGGAAACGGGACCAGCGGTTAACAAGAAGATCAGTAAAAAATAAATAGCAGGGATTTATGGCGCCTTGTTATGATACCTGCCAACAGAATAGTAATTGATCGTGCTTATTTTCAACCGGTCATTGGTAACACGCACAAGTTTATATTCTTTGAACTGTTCCTTCCTGTCGAAGAACCCGAGTATGCAGGACAAGGGTTCTTTTCCTTTATGGATCCCTACTTTAGGCAGGGTGCCGAAATTGGGTATCAGCAGGGAATCTGTTATCCTCAGTTCTTTGTATTGAACCCGGAGAAGGTATTGAAAGGTTTTTTTGGTTTCGTATAACGACACGGAAAATTTCCAGTCGTTCAGGCTATCAGCCACCTTCTCCGTATAGTCAGCCACTGCCTCCCGGCGGATGGCCGTTCTTGTTTCGGGAATGGTATCAGCGGTAACCACTATGGTTGTGTCTTTCGCAGCCATGGAGGATGTATCCGGCTGGTTACATCCGAATGCGAGAATGATAAAAAAGAAGACCGGGCTTTTTTTCATACGACTCAGTAAAAAGAATGCCGATAATTATTTTTTCTTTTCATCCATGGAAAGCGAAACAGTGGACCTGTCTTTCTCCGAAAAAGATTTGTGCGTATTGGAAACCTTAATCTCCATTTTCTGTTCCATCAGGTGCTTTGTTTTTGTATCAGACTGGTGCATATGTGCCAGTGTGGGCGCGATCACCAGTGACACGATAGACATCAGTTTGATCAGGATATTCATGGATGGCCCTGACGTATCTTTAAAAGGATCGCCAACAGTATCACCGGTTACCGAGGCTTTATGGGGTTCTGATTTCTTATAGAAGGTTTCTCCGTTGATCACTGCGCCGGTTTCAAAAGATTTTTTAGCATTGTCCCATGCACCGCCGGCATTGTTCTGGAACATGCCCATCAATACACCACTTACCGTGGCGCCTGCAAGGAAACCGCCCAATACTTCGGGTCCGAAAATAAAACCGATAATGATGGGCGACAGGATAGCGATGGCACCGGGTAACATCATTTTTTTCAGCGAAGCTTCTGTTGAAATGGCAACGCATTTATCATATTCGGGTTTGCCCGTGCCTTCCATAATACCGGGGATGGTGCGGAATTGGCGGCGTACTTCTTCCACCATAGCCATGGCCGCTTCACCCACCGCGCGTATGGCGAGCGATGAGAACAGGTAAGGGATCATCCCGCCTACAAAGAGACCGGCCAATACATCTGCATGATAAATATCAATCCCGTCAATACCTGCGATACCCACGAATGCAGCAAATAAAGCAAGGGCCGTTAATGCTGCGGAAGCAATGGCAAAACCTTTACCGGTAGCGGCCGTAGTATTGCCTACCGCATCCAGTATATCTGTTTTTTCACGAACGTCTTTTGGTAACTCACTCATTTCGGCAATACCCCCCGCATTATCTGCGATCGGTCCGAAGGCATCGATGGCCAATTGCATACCTGTCGTGGCCATCATTCCGGCGGCAGCGATCGCCACACCGTATAAGCCCGCGCAATAATAGGAACCGTAAATACCTGATGCCAGTACGAGGATAGGCAGGAAAGTACTTTCCATACCCATAGCGAGACCACCAATGATATTAGTGGCATGACCGGTTGATGACTGGCGTATGATACTCAATACCGGGCGCTTGCCCATAGCAGTATAATATTCGGTGATCATACTCATTAAAGTACCCACGGCCAAACCCACCATGATGGCGCCGAATACTTTGTTGGGCGTAAAATCAAAACCACGCAATAACATATGATCCGGTAATAACCAGTTCACTAAAAAATAAGAAGCGATAGCGGTTAATACGATCGATCCCCAGTTACCCATATTCAGTGCGTTCTGCACTTTCTGGGTACTAAGACCTGCACTGTCGGATATTTTTACAAAAAAGGTCCCGATAATAGAGAAAATGATACCCATAGCGGCGATCAGCATCGGTAACAGGATGGGGGAGAGCCCGCCATACCCGTCGTTCAGCGCCGTTCCCATGGCGCCCGTTACTTCTCTTCCCAAAACCATGGTAGCCAACACGGTTGCCACATAACTTCCAAAAAGATCGGCGCCCATACCTGCCACATCACCTACATTATCGCCTACATTATCCGCAATCGTAGCCGGGTTACGCGGATCATCTTCCGGGATCCCCGCTTCCACTTTACCCACCAGGTCGGCGCCTACATCGGCTGCCTTTGTATAGATCCCGCCACCCACTCGGGCAAACAGGGCGATACTTTCCGCACCCAGTGAAAAGCCCGTCAATACTTCGATGGCTCTTTTCATCTGATCGCTGTCCACAGCATAGCCATCAGCAAATATTGTCTTCAATACCAGGAACAGACTGCCGAGCCCGAGTACCGCTAATCCCGCTACACCCATTCCCATCACTGATCCGCCGGTAAAAGAAACTTTTAAAGCGCGGCTCAAACTGGTCCTTGCCGCCTGTGCCGTGCGCACATTGGCCTTGGTGGCCACTTTCATACCGATAAAACCGGCCAGCGCACTAAAGAAGGCACCGAAAACAAAGGCGAGAGCGATACTCCAGTGACTGTTCGCATCTGAATAACCCATGATGCCCAGTAATAAAGCAACGATCAACACAAAATAAGTAAGGATCTTATATTCCGCTTTTAAGAAAGCCATAGCGCCTTCAGCGATATAGGTACTGATCTCTTTCATGCGGTCATTGCCCGCATCCTGTTTAGATACCCAATTGAATTTTACCAATGTGAAAAGCAGGCCCACGAGCCCCATCGCCGGAACGGCTAAAAACAACATTTTGTTCATAAAGCGTTTTGAATCTTATCGTTCATATAAAGTCTGCAAAAATAGGGGGAATTGTGTAAAATCGACACCCCTGGTGTTTTTATAACCGCGCTGCCATTTTCGGGCCGTTTTTACTGTTCCAGCTGGGTGGTATCGGCATGACCGGTAAAAACCGAACTCAGTTTGCCGGCCGACCAGATATTCCGGTTAAATTTATTTCCCAGGATGATCACTGTGCCTGAATCGCTTACCAAACGTTTGAAAACGGTATTGTTCCCGTGCCACCAGCCATTGTGGTAGATAATGGTCGGGTCGGGTGGTTTAATAAGTAAATGCCAGCCCAGTCCATAATTGTGGATCCCTCTTTTTTCGTGGCTATAAGGCAGAAAAGCCATCTGCAGGGTAGGGATACTCACAAAACTGCCCAGGTATAGCGCCCTGTCCCATTGTAACAGGTCCCGCACAGTACTGTACACGTTCTTATCTCCATAGATACAATCCAGTTTCTCTAAACGGAAAGGGGCATTGTTATAATTATAAGAAGGAACATAGTTGGCGGTATCGGCCTTACTGAAAATATAGGTATTGATCATACCCAGCGGTGTAAATACGCTGTCTTTCATATACTTTGGAAAGGGGATGGCAGTGATCCTTTCAATAACCAGCGCCAGCATTGCGTAATTGGTATTGCAGTAGATGAACCTGCGGTCGGGTGATGCCTCGGGCGCCGGGTGATTCCTGATCATGTATTGCAACACATCCTGGTTACTGGCCAGCCCGCTAAACTGTACCGGGTCCTTGATCGTTACCGTCCTGTTTATCCATTTGCCTTTTTTATTCTTGATCCGCGTTACTTCCGTACGGGTTCCCGCCATAAAATGGTCGTATTTAGGGAGGCCGCTCCGGTGCGAAAGCAGGTTGCGGATGGTGATACCCGGGTACGGAAAATTGGGAAGGTATTTCTCCACCCCATCGTCGAGCCCGATCTTTCCCTGTTCCATAAGGTGCAGGATCACTGTGGCAGTGAATGTTTTGGAAATGGAGGCAAGATGAAAAGGGGTATTAGCGGTGATGGGTTCTTTTGTTTTGAAATTGATCAGCCCCCGATAGTCTTCGAAAACGATCTCCCCGTTCTTTGCCAGCAGGATACTGCCGTTAAAGCCGCGTTTTACCAGGAGCGACTGGTACTGCGGGTATATGGCATTTGTATAATAGTCTTTCTGTTTCTGTGATAAGGCTGAAAAATGGGGCGGTTCTGTGGAAGCGGGGGGAACGGTGTCGCTGGTAACAGGGATGGGTGTGGAACCGCAGGCTGCTAACAAAAAAGCGAGTAAAGGAATGATCATTGCCCTGAACATTAGTACTGTTTTAACGAAAGCAGCAAATATAGGCTCAGCCTGCGTGCAGCGAACGTTGGTGGAAAACTATGGGTATGGTGTTAATACAAATAACATTTATTTTCGCATTCATGAATAAGCCGGCAAATACAAGCTATCCGAAAGAGCGTATAAAAATATTGTTCCTCGAAAATATCAGCGATAAAGCGGTCGAGCCATTCAAGTCGAACGGGTATGAAAATGTAAAGCGCATCAACAGCGCCCTGAGCGAAGAGGAACTGATAGCGGAGATCAAAGACGTGCATTTATTGGGTATCCGGTCAAAAACACATATTTCGGCCAAAGTACTGGCCGCCGCTTCCAAACTCCAGGCGATCGGCTGTTTTTGTATCGGCATTAACCAGGTAGACCTGAAAGCCGCCACAAAAGCGGGTATCGTGGTCTTTAATGCGCCTTACAGCAATACCCGCAGCGTGGCGGAACTGGTGATCGGCGCCTCTATTATGCTGATCAGGCGGATCCCGGATAAGAACAGGGCCGCGCATGAAGGGTTATGGATGAAAGAGGCAAAAGGAAGCTATGAGCTGCGCGGCAAAACACTTGGCATCATCGGTTACGGTAATATCGGTTCACAGGTAAGCGTACTGGCAGAAGGGTTGGGGATGAAAGTAAAATTCTATGACACCGAAACAAAGCTTCCGCTGGGCAATGCTTCCGCAGCAAAGAGCCTGAAGGACCTTGTTTCACAATCCGATATCATTTCATTGCATATCCCTGAAACGGGACAAACAAAGAACCTGGTTAATAGGGCCAACCTTAAATTCTTTAAAAAAGGCTCCATATTGATAAACTATGCAAGGGGAGAAGTGGTTGACCTGAAAGCATTGGCCGCTGCCTTGCAGGAAGGCCGGCTCGGTGGCGCCGCCATTGATGTGTATCCATGGGAACCAGAAAAGAACGGCGACCGGTTCGAAACGCCTTTGCAGGGATTAGCCAATGTGATCCTCACCCCGCATATCGGCGGTTCAACAGAAGAAGCGCAGGAGAATATAGGAGAGGATGTGAGTAGTAAACTGTTTCAATACCTGGAGAGAGGCATCACCAATGGTTCGCATACCGTACCGGCCATCGGGTTGCCACCGGTTGACAATGCGCACCGGATCCTGCATATCCATAATAATATCCCCGGCGTATTAAGCGCCATCAATACCGCTCTCTCAAAAAACAATATCAATATCGTTGGCCAGTATTTAAAAACCAATGACGAGATCGGCTATGTAGTGCTTGATGTAGATAAAAAATTATCAAAACAGGCTGTGGAGTTGTTGAAGCTGGTGAAAGGAACGATTAAGGTGCGAGTGCTGTATTAGTGCAACTGCTCTTTCATACGCCTGATCTCTTCCACATCCACACTGGTATTCTGAGATTTCTCTTTCATACCGGCCTGTGAAAATTCCATGGCAGAGGCCGTAGAGATCCTTGCAGAAGAATGAAGTTCAACTGCGCCGGTATAGGTTGCCAGTTCTTTGATGTTATTACTTCTTACGCCACTGCCCGGCATGATGATGATACGGCTGCCGGCCTTTTCAACCAGTTGCCTGATCAATTCTTTTCCATTGAATGCATCGGGTGTCTGGCCGCTGGTGAGTATGCGTGTACAACCGCTGGCGATGATATCTTCAAGCGCCTGCATAGGATCTTTTGCGCGGTCGAATGCGCGGTGAAAACTGAGTTCCATAGGGTAGGCGAGTGATACCAATTGCTGCGTTCTTTTTGTATCGATGCTTCCATCGGCATGGAGTAAACCGGTGACGATACCTTCAAAACCGAGTTCTTTGCAGAGCGCTATATCCTTTTTGATGACCGCAAATTCTTCCTCCGAATATAAAAAATCACCACCTCGTGGACGTATGATAGGGAACACGGGGATACTGATCTTTTCACGCGCTATTTTTAGCGTACCATAGGAGGGAGTGGTGCCGCCTTCCACAGGGTTCTCACATAGTTCAATGCGGTCGGCCCCCGCTTTAGAAGCAAGTAATGCCGAGCTGATATTAAATACCGCGATCTCTAAAATCAAGTCTTACAGTTTATAGATATTTGTTGTTGGTCAGAGCCCAACAACGGCCCAACAACGGCCCATCCTTACAAAAGAAACTTCCCATCCACCATAAAATTCTTATCATCCGCATAGCATACCGCGAAGTTGAATCCTTTCTGGATACAGTAACCGCCATACTCACCTTTTTTGTTGATAGCGATAAAACCTACCTGTATCTCTTTCGCTTTCACACCTTTTATTTTGATGATACGCTCCACGGCTGCTTTACACGCCGCTTCGGGTGCCATGCCACCACGCATTAATTCCACCACAAGATGAGAACCGCAAATGCGGATAACATCTTCACCTTGTCCCGTTGCTGTAGCTGCTCCCACTTCATTATCTACAAATAATCCCGCGCCGATAATGGGAGAGTCGCCGAGACGGCCACGCATTTTAAAACCCGGCCCGCTGGTGGTGCAGCTGCCGCTCAGGGTGCCTGCGGCATCCATGGCCACCATGCCAATGGTATCGTGGTTCCATTCGCCATTATCTAATTTCACCGGGGCGAAAGCAGTTTGTTTTTTGGTATTCTCGATATTGATCAC
>JANXRX010000288.1 GCA_025352905.1 Bacteroidota bacterium
AGTAAGCCGAGCCAGGCATGCGGCTCAATAATATTGCCCGCCGCGGCGCAACTGCTCAAAAGGGAAACTGACACGATGGCCAGCAAGGGAGTGTAATTTTTGGATCTATGTGTATTGGATCGCATAACCAGTATTTTACTATCTGCTACTAAGAGTATTCCATGCAAATCAGCTTTTTTGTGGGTAATAAATTCAACAATATGCAGGAAGAAATACTTAGCCTATCTTGTACAGGCAAATGGGGAGAGTAAGGTAACTTCCCCCTAATAAACGATCTCTATGTCTGTAAACGTTAGCAAGCTTCCTTTTTATATCCGTTATACGATTGTAGCGGTATGTATTGTTTTTACGATCATTATTATGCGGGAAGCATCCTCCCTGCTCATACCTTTATTTGCCGGTCTTTTATTAGCCATTCTATTATTACCATTGGTAACACTGCTGGAAAGAATCCATATTCCTTCCAGTGCCGCCTGCCTGTTAGCCGTGCTTTGCTTTATTATCCTGTTCATGGGGGTCAATTATTTTTTAACCGCAGAGATCTCTGCTTTCTCTTCGGAGATGCCCAATATTAATATCCGCGTACAGGGCATGATCACCTCGTTCCAGCAATGGCTCACTGCCAAATTTCATATAGACCGGGCCCAGCAAACAGGGTATATGAGCAGTTCATTCAAGGATATCGTAAATGGTATCACAGGCTTTGTAACCCAGTTGTTCTTATCGTTGGGAAATATTGTGATCTGGATCCTGTTTGTATGCGTTTATACTTATTTTATCCTCTTCTATCGGAAATTATTGGTAAGATTCATCATGAAACTGGTAGAAAATGACTACCCCGATGAAATGGTCATTATTGTGGGAGAGAATAAAAAAATAATCAAGGGTTATATCAGGGGCCTGCTAATCGAATTCGTTATTGTACTGCTGCTGAGTGTTGTGTCGCTGATGATCATGGGTATCAAGTATGCCGTTATGCTGGGTATTATTGTAGCGCTTCTGAATATCATTCCATACCTGGGAATTTATACAGCTATCGTGATCGTGCTGATATTAACCTATGTAAACAGCAGCGGCGCTGCGGCTATCCAGGCCGGTATCGTTCTGCTGGCCATTCACCTGTTCGACAGTATCTTCCTGCTTCCCAAGGTAGTAGGCTCCCGGATGAAAATGAATGCATTTATCACAATTGTAGCTGTAATTGCCGGGGATATCGTTTGGGGCATACCCGGTATGTTCCTTTTTATCCCCCTTGCCGCAATGCTCCGCATCATGTTCGAAAATATTGCCTCACTGGAAGCCTGGGCTATTTTATTTGGGGAGGAGCCGAAAAACCTGAAGATAAAAGGGAAGAAAAAATAGTATTACTTATATCCCAACCCCTCATTATACTTAAACAACGGGTAGCCTGCTCCTTTTAAATACCCTGGTACATCCGATAATTGCTTTTCTACTACAGCTTCTGAAACAGGGGTTGTAAAGGGCATTTTACCGGTTGGATTAAATTTTCCCATAACTATATCCAGCAACGCATCAGTAGTGGTATTGAAGGTGGCGATTACTCCTTTGATATTCCCGGGTGCATCCTGGTGATAAACTTCCTCTATTACCCAGGGATTGGTATAATTGATCGCGAGAATTGTTGGCTTCTTTGCCGATAAAGTATTGATGTAATTTATATCAACGCCATTTTTTGATAAGGAAAGATATAAGGGTGAGCCATCAGACTCAAATAATGCTTTCGGGGCGGGGGTTACCCATAACAGTATCACATCAGCCGCTTCAGGTGTACTTACAAATTCAACATCGTACCTGTTATCGGTTACCGAATATACGCGGCCAGGGTTAACGCCTTTCTTTTGATAATAGGTTTCAAAATAAATCTTTGTTTTGGCTTTTAACGGAAGCGTTTTTGCTTCATTGCGGAGTAATACGACCGACTTGCGGAAAGCGAGGTCGGCTTTTTCCTGGAACTTTGCATTGCCCACCATTTTCTCTGCTGCATCCTCATCTACATACGGGTTCTCAAATAAGCCAAGTGCGAATTTCTCCATCAATAAACGGAACACAGAATTGTCGATCAATAAAATATCCACCATCCCGCTTTTCACGGTCTCCAGCAATTTTGCCGGATCAGCCGTTCCCGAATACAGGTTTACACCGGCCTCGAGTGTTTTTTTATAACGCTCGGTGACCGTCATATCCTCCGCACCCCATGGCATCATCTCAATCGGTCCTGTATCTGAATTGATGATCCCCTTAAATCCTAATTGTACCCGTAAAAGATCAT
Organism: Bacteroidota bacterium; assembly: GCA_025352905.1. Classification (GTDB taxonomy): domain Bacteria; phylum Bacteroidota; class Bacteroidia; order Chitinophagales; family Chitinophagaceae; genus Sediminibacterium. The sequence goes on from JANXRX010000288.1 coordinate 2,291, forward strand.
GGATTACGGCTTTATTATAGGCATACGCAACCTGCTCGTACTTGGTATCCAAAGGAATCGAATAATAAGGCATGATAGCAGAAGTGCCTGCTTTAATAGCCGCCTTAAACGGGATCAGGTTATTCTCAAACATCCCGCCGGGAAAATGTTCCTTCTTGCCCCAGTCAAAATGCGGGTCCTGTCCACCCACACCCGCACCGCCACCCGGAAAATGTTTGGTGGTCACAGCTACAGAAGTAGGACTTAGTTGGGTTCCCTGGAAACCCAGTACAATTTGTGTGATCATTTGTGCCACCCATTCTGCATTCTCACCAAAGGTTCCTTCTATTCTTTGCCAGCGTGGCTCTGTACTCAGATCGGCCATATACATATATCCTTTCCGTAAACCAACTGCTGCCCATTCCTGGCGGGCGATATCTGCGAACTCGCGCGTCAGTTTCAAATCATGCATTGCTGATAACCCTAATTCACCGGGCCAGGTGGAGAAAACCGTTTTACCCACGCTTAATCCCACCGAAGCATCTTTGGTCAAATGATTACGCGGGTTCGAAGCAATAATAGCCGGGATGCCCAGCCCATCGCTTTCGCAAAGCGCCTGCAATTTATTTGCCCATTCAGCCGTGGTTCTTGCGCTTACGTTCGCGCGCAGGATAAAATGCCGCAGGTGAAACTTAGTTACCCCCTTGGTAGAACCGGCTATATTCATCATAGGGTAGGGAAGCGGTTTGCGGGTAAACATATTTACACTTGCAACCCTGTCCTCTTCATTGAGATCGCTGGTTACTGTTGCCGGTGTACTGCCCGCAGCAGCCGCACCAAAAGTTGTTTCATTCTTCAGTCCCGCAGAACTGATCAGCATAAAACCCACTTTTTCTTCCAGCGACATTTTAGCCAGCAGGTCCTTGCTTCTTTCTTCATCGGAGAGGCGCCAGTCTTCATACCTGTCTAATTTCCCATTCCGGTTCAGGTCCTTAAACTGCAGGCCCGCAACCGTAATAATATTGGCGGACCGGTGGCCAAGTACGGGTTGTTTGACCGTTTTTTTTGCCGGTTGAGCCAACCCATGGTTAGTGGGTATGCAAAGGGACAGGAAAAAAGGTATGACCGCAATAAGTGCGGGGATCTGTTTATTTTTCATGGCAGGCAGTTAGATAAAGTGACTAATATACAAAAAGGTTTAAAAAAAGGCCCCGTTTAGAAAAACAGGGCCTACCAATTCTATTTCAAAATGAAACGAATTTCTTGCTTCTTCAGATCCGCGATCTTATATCGTAAAAGGTTATCCTTCGATACCCCTGTATTTGGCGTTTCTATTACAAGTATAAAAGTACCACGCAAAACGAAACGGAGTTGTTATAAATACATTTTATCGCTTAACCAAAGGTTAAAAGTGTTAACGAAATGTTACGCAAAAGTGTATAAAACCCATTTTACCGGTAACTTGTCGTATGAACTTTTCTTTCCTCAAGAATAAACCGGTTTTTTACATCATCCTATCGGGTTTTGTAATAATGGTATTCGTGGAAATGTCTTTATTCAATAATGCCCTCAAGGGTAAGGAGAAAGATTTCAATGATAAGATCTTTTACGTGGTATCCTTTTATGAGGAATATTTTGTAAAAGATACGGCAATGCTGAATGCGTTTACAAATGATAAAACAACGATCAGTTTAGTACAAACCCGTTTAAAAAGCCAGATTGATTCTCTTTTCTTAAAGAACGATATCCCCACTGATTATGTTTTCGCGGTTGGGAAGGCAAAAGCGTCGATACCTGTTGATGCGTCTATAAGAATGGCCCAAAGAGGCTGGGCGAGAAATAACCTGATCTGGAGCAGCGACCCGGTTAATAATCCCGGACTTATTGCTACAAAACTACGATTAGCTAATCTCGGGCCGGCAGGGGCGGAAGTATATTATATTAAGATTTTTTTCCCAGCCAAGTCCAGTTATCTTTTCAAAGAACTGCTGCCGCTGATGATCGTTTCCGCCCTTACACTTATCACTTTATTCTTTTGTTTCCTGACCCTTGTACTGATTATCCGGAAGCAATCCAGGCTGGCCGAAATAAAGAATGATTTTATCAATAACATGACGCATGAATTGAAAACGCCTCTGTTTACAATTTCCATTGCATCAAAAATGCTGTCAGAGCAGGCGCCGATCAGGGAAAATGAAAAATACGTTTCTTACGTGGAAAGCATCCAACAGGAAACGGGAAGGCTTACCAAACTGGTTGATAAGGTGTTACAGACATCCGCACTCGAGAAGAAAAAATTGCAACCCGACAGGAAAACTACGGATATACATGCGCTGATCCGTGCCGCAGTTGTCAATCTTGAATTGATCCGTGCGGAACAGGGTGCAACCATCGAACTGTTGCTGGATGCAACCAGTCATTTTATTCATGCAGATGAAACGCATATGGAGAGCGTGATCTACAGTTTGCTCGATAATGCCTTCAAATATTCAAATGGCCCGGCGCATATTACCATTACAACCAAAAACAGGAACAACCGTATCATAATAGCAGTTATTGATAAAGGTATCGGGTTAGACATGGAAACCAAGGGGCTGATCTTTGAGCGGTTCTTTCGTGCGCATACCGGTGATCTGCACGATGTAAAGGGATATGGTATCGGGTTGAGTTATGTACGGTCAGTGATCGAAGCGCATGACGGATCCGTTACGGTGAACAGCGTGGTGGGAGAGGGAAGCGAATTCATTTTATCATTACCTTGTACAAGCTATGGAAACAAACCCGAGGATACTATTGGTGGAAGATGATAAGAACCTTGGCTATATCCTGTCTGAATACCTCGCAATGAAAGGATTTTCTGTAACCTGGGCAAAAGATGGCCCGGAAGCGCTGACGCTGTTGCAAAAAAATCCCTATTCCCTCTGTATACTTGATGTAATGCTTCCTTCGATGGATGGTTTTTCTGTTGCGGAACAGATTGCTGCCTCCACGGTGCAGGTGCCTTATATTTTTCTTACCGCCAAGAACCTGAAAATAGATAAGCTGAAAGGATTTAAACTCGGCTGCGATGATTATATCGTTAAGCCGGTTGACGAGGAAGAACTGGTTGCCCGGATCAAAGCGGTACTTAAACGAACCGATAATACGCTTCAGCAGGATCCGCAACAACTGTTGTCATTGGGCCGTTCCACTTTTCATTTTCATACACAGGTGCTGCATATCGCGGGAACGGATCATAAACTCACTTCTAAAGAATCAGAAGTATTAATGCTGCTGCTGAATCATAAAAACAGTTTACTTGACCGGGAAACGGCCCTGAAAAAAATATGGGGCAGTAATGATTACTTTAACCGCAGAAGCATGGATGTGATCATTTCACGTTTGCGGAAGCATTTATCAGATGATGGCCATGTTAAGATCACCAATATACATGGCCGGGGGTATATGTTGCAGGAATCTTAAACAGGTACAAATCCTCTTCCAAAAAATCATAAGCGCAAAAATGCGTAAATAAATCTACAGTTATAAGAACCTGTGAAAATGAGGTTTCCGAGCACCCTTTTTTCCTCAGTATTTGTATTTTCTTCTACATATTAATAGCTATTATTTAAAAATCTGCTGGCAAAACATTTGTGTATTCATACCTATTGATTTAATCAATTAAAATCCATCGTATGCAAACAAAGACAGCAGCTAAAAAAACAGCTACCCCTAAAAAACAAACACGTACCGTAGAGAACCCCGAACCAGCATTAAAGGAGTTTTTTACAGACGAATTAAAAGACATCTACTGGGCCGAGAAGAAACTCGTTACCACCCTTCCCAAGATGAAAAAGGCAGCTACTTCAGAAGAATTAAAAACAGCGATTGGCGACCATCTCGAAACAACCAAGGGGCATGTTACCCGCCTGGAACAGGCATTTGAATTGCTGGGCAAAAAAGCACAGGCAAAAAAATGTGAAGCAATGGAAGGTATCCTGAAAGAGGGCGATAGTATCCTCGAAGATACAGAGGCAGGCTCAGCTACCCGGGATGTAGGTATTATCCTGGCATCACAAAAAGTAGAACATTACGAGATCGCTACCTATGGGGCTTTGGCACAACTGGCCGAAACACTTGGCCTGAATGAGATCAAAGAACTGTTGGGCCAGACACTTTCGGAAGAAAAAGAAGCCGATCAGTTACTGACAGACGTAGCCGAAAACAGTATTAATTATGAGGCTTTAGAAGAAGTAGAAGCCTGATTTAGGAGATGACAGATGACGGATGACAGGAAGAGAAAGATAATTTTTCCCTGTCATCCGTCATCTGTCACTCTTTTTTTTAACTCTAATAAACTTATCATGAAAAAATTAATGATACCTATTTTGATAGCCGCTGCATTTACGATTAGCTCCTGCGGTAATAATGATAACGATAGTAAAAAAGAAGCAGTAGCAGATAACAAGGAAAAATTTGACAGTACAGATATACAGGACGACACGAAGTTTGCAGTGGCAGCAGCTGATGGCGGAATGATGGAAGTGCAGTTGGGTAAACTGGCGCTTACCAACGGATCTTCCAAAAAGGTAAAACAATTCGCACAAATGATGATCGATGATCACGGCAAGGCCGGGGATGAACTGAAAACCCTTGCGGCAGGTAAGAATATTACACTGCCTGCAACATTGAGTAATAAGAACCAGGACTCCTATAATGACCTTGCTAAAAAGAAAGGCGCTGCTTTCGACAAAGCATATACTTCTTTTATGGTCAGCGATCATAAAGACGATATTGGTGATTTCCAAAAGGAAGCTGATAAAGGGAAAGATTCTACCATTAAAGACTGGGCAGCCGGTAAACTTCCTTTACTCCAGCATCATTTGATGATGGCACAGGAAGCGGATTCGCTTGTGAGAAAGAATAACTGACCAGCCAGGATGAAAGTGATAGTAAGATGACGGATGACAGGGGCACAGATGAAAAATTTCTGCCCGTCATCTGTCACTTTTTGTCATCTATAATCTGTATAATCGTTATACATGAAAAACATCTCGCAAAGGTTGCAGTTGCAGAATAATAACAGGATCCCTAAAATGGTACGGTATAAGTATCGTTTTATGGGTGAGAATATGTACCGGTTCTATCGGGGTAACTGTGCCATTTTTTATGAAGACCTGGCGGCCTCGGGTAAATTAACCAAAGGGCCGCCTGTATGGATCTGTGGTGATCTTCACCTTGAGAATTTCGGCAGTTACAAAGGAAACAACGGCCTCGTTTATTTTGACCTGAACGATTTTGATGAATCGGTACTGGCGCCGGCATGTTGGGAAGTGGCCAGGTTGGCGACAAGTATCTTTATTGCTTTTGAGTCACTGAAGATCGGGCAGGAAAAAGCGACCAGGATGGCAAAACTTTTTATCAGGTCCTATGCTAATACCTTAGCAAAAGGGAAAGCTGATTATATAGAAGAAAGGACCGCATTCGGTATCGTCCGCAATTTTCTGTCAATAGTAGCTAAACGCAAGCAGCGAACCATATTGAACAAACGAACAGTGGGGAATAAAAAACTGGCAAAGGATCACCCAAAACACTTTCCGATTGAAAAGCCATTAAAAAAGGCGCTTACCGGCCATATTGAGAATTGGCTGAAAGAAGATGGCAACAGCCCCTATAATTATAAGGTAATCGATGCCGTGTTTCGCCTGGCCGGCACATCAAGTATCGGGTTAGAACGATACGCAGTTTTGTTAAAATCCAGTAATGATGCAGGAACCAAATATCTTTTACTGGATATGAAAGAATCAACAGGCTCTTCTCTTACGCCATATCTCATGCATAAACAGCCGGCCTGGGAAACCGAGGCCCACAGGATACTGTTTGCACAACAACTGATGCAGAACCGTACACCTTACCTGCTTAGTTCTACCGTATTCAATGGAAAACCCTTTGTGATACAGGAAATGCAATCTACAAAGGATAATATTAATTTTAAGCTCATCAAAAAGGAATACCGTGCCATGTGTGAGGTAATAGACAGTATGGGCATGTTAACCGCTTCTGCGCAACTCCGGAGCGCGGGCCGCAAAGGTTCTGCCAATGCAGATACCCTGATCGCTTTTGGACAGGATGAAAAGGTACAGCAGGAGATCCTTGATTATGCACTGGCTTATTCGACAACGGTAAAAAAAGACTATGCTGCTTTTAAAGAGGATTATAAAAAAGGACTGTTCAAACCAGGGGCCGTACCTGGAAAGGCATGATTTTTTTACGCATCCTGTAAAAAGCAGGTATGAAAATCCCAGGCACTAACGATTATAAAACGCAGGAAGAACTTCTTTCTGAAGAACTGGCCATACTAGACCAGGCAATGGTTGAGGTTAACGGTAACCTGATGAAACCAAGCCAGTGCTTTCATATCGAAATGGATCCGCCGCATGTTCTCTACAACGAAAATTGTCCCGGATCCTTGAAAGAAAAGATCGGCGATCTTCTTAAACGGTATACTTTATAACGGGCGCTCTCTTTAATCCGAACCCCATTTTTTCTTCCACTCAGGGTATTTGTTTAAAACTTTCTGCGGCTCATAGGTATACCAGCCATATCCATCTCTTCTTTCCCTGGTTACTTCTGCCAGCGAATACACCACTTTACTATCGCGGTTACAAAAAAGCGGGCGGTGTGTTTTTAACTCGTAATAACGTGTCCAGATAGGCGGTGCACCCGGGCTGTTTACCACCACTTTATCATGCGTGGAAACCGTGAACGGTGTAACCATTTCCGGCGCGGCAACAGTTTGCACTTTTGTATCCAGGATCTTAGATGCCTCGAACCAGGCCACTGCGTTACGGATGGCAGCTTTGATCTCAGGCGATGGATTTTTGATCCGCATCAGCAACAAAACAATATTCACGCTCTCGCCATTACAGATACTGGGCGGCTCGAACTTTCGGGCCCAGGCAGGAGCCAGCGTTACCTCATCATATTGCTGGCACCAGGCTGTGGGTTTACCGGCATCATTGATCTGCGTTTTCAGAATACAGTCCAGCCCTTTTTGGTAAGCCGCTACCAGTTTGTTTCTTTGTGTTTTTTCAAGAAAAGCGTAATCAGGGCTGTTATCCGCAATATCCTGTAATACCTCCATCACACCTATATAGGCATCATCATTAAAAGTGATGCAGCGGCTGTAATTGTTTTCAAGCGGGTAATACTGTGGCCAGCCGCCATTCGCATACTGGGCAGCCAGTATATAATCCAGCCCCTTGTTCACCGAAGCCCGGTACAATTCATTCTTTGTGACTGTATACGCTTTTGCGAGGTAGGCTACCTGGGCATAGCTGGCCCCGTTATCGAAAGTGGTGTGTAATTCGTTTTTTGCCTGTATAAGGCTGTCTTTCTGCGCCTGGGAAAGTATGGCCTGCATATCGTAATTCTTTGGCCAGCCCCCGTTCGATTTTTGGTAGAGCATGATATTATCCGCGATATCACTTATTTCCGTTGCCCTGAATTTAGGATGGCCGGGCCGGGGATTGATGGTGTTGCCCTTGTCTTTAATATCGTACCAGTGATGCGCCCCATCACGAAAATCGCCCGTATCAATAAATTTTTCCTGGCAATTACCTGTTGCTTGCAAACACATAAAAAATAAGAGAAAGTGGATAGATAAATGCATGATTATCAATTTTTTAAGTGTTTATTTTTCTGCAAATCGCAGGTGGGGAAAATATTCCCTGCTTTTTAAATAGTATTTTTTCCGGTATTATGTTTGTTACTTAACTCATGGCTAATTTTGCTTATGCAATATAAAAACATATTACTGATCGATGATGATGATGAGGACCAGGAAATCTTTATCACCGCTGTGAGGCAATTATCCTATACGGTTACCTGTAACTGCTTCAACGACGCTTCAGAAGCATTGCAAAAACTAGCAACCAAAGAGATCAGTCCCGATGTTATATTTCTTGATCTGAATATGCCCGTCATGAACGGCCAGCAGTTTTTAGTAAAGATAAAGAAAAACGAAAAGCTGGTAAATATACCCATCATCATATTTACAACTTCCTCTCATCCGGGTACGATCCAATCGATGAAGGAACTGGGCGCTTATGATTTTATTACGAAACCCGGAACCTTTGATGGATTGATCGATATATTGGAACCCTTAATAAGATAAAATACGGTAATGGGAACACTGAGGAAGGCTTCAAATGATTTTTATTTTCTCAGGGGTGGGGGAGAAATGGGCGAATTGACCAGGGCAAAAGACTGGGCCCAGACTGTTTTAGGCAACCCGGAAAGCTGGCCGCCGGGTTTGTGTACCACTGTTGCGATGATGCTTGATAATCCTTTTGGGATGTATATCGCATGGGGAAAAGAGTATATCCAGTTATACAACGATGGGTTCCGTCCCATCCTCGGTTCCAGCAAACATCCCCAGGCGCTTGGTATCAGTACAAGAGAAACATTTTCAGAAATATGGGAAACCATCGGCCCCATGTTTGATGGCGTTATGCAGGGAACCGCGGTTGGTTTTCCCGATTTTATGGTACCCCTTAACAGGAACGGTTATGTGGAAGAATGTTATTTCGATTTTTCGTACAGTCCTATCCGGAAGGAAAATGGCGAAGTAGGAGGGGTACTGGTTACGGTGATTGAAACAACGGAGAAGAAAAAGGCAATAGATGCTTTAAAAGAAAGTGAAGAACGTTTCAGGATCATGGCAGAAACGGCTAAAGAGGGTGAAATGAACCTGCGCAGCACTGTGTTACACGCACCGATCGGTATCTGTATCCTGGATGCAGATACACTGGTCAGTGAAATCGTAAACGACAGTTTTGTGGAAGTGGCCGGTAAACCGATTGAGGCTATCCAGGGCAAATATTACTGGGATACGTTTGCCGAGACAAGACCTTATTACGAATCTGCACTAAAGCAGGTGGTGGAAGAAGGTATCACCTACTATGCCAATGAAGTGGAGCTCATGCTGATCCGTCATGGGAGGGAAGAAATGATCTTTGTAACCTTTGTCTATGCCCCTTTGAAAAACACAGACGGAAAGGTTAAAAAAGTAGCTATCTGGATATTTGAGAATACAAGGCAGGTGGTGGCCAGGAGAAGGATAGAGGAGGCAGAGGAAAAAGCAAGACTTGCAATCAACTCCGCAGATCTGGGTCTTTATGAGATTGAGTATGCAACTGATACCATGACCACGGATGACAGATTTAAAAAAATATGGGGTATTGAAAACCCTGATACAACCCGGAAAGAATATGCCATGTTTATCCATCCGGACGATATGCTGCATAGAGAGCGGGCGCATGCGGAATCACTG
>JANXRX010000292.1 GCA_025352905.1 Bacteroidota bacterium
GTTCTTTAGAAAGATTACTGCGCTCGTTTGTATCTGTGGGTTGTTCTTTTGGGGATATTGTAGTGTCGGATGATGGCAGCAGACCAGAACATATTAGCGCCGCAAGAGCTTTGGAAGAAGAACTTGGTTTCCGTTTGATCACAACACCAAAAAATGCCGGGCTAGGTAACAATATCAACAAAGGGCAGGATGCGGTTAACACACCATTCACCTTATACGTGCAGGAAGATTTTGAACCAGCGGCAGATTTTGCCATCCATTTAGCTGATGCCCTTGCCATCCTGGAAGAAAGAAAAGATATTGATATTGCCAGATTTTACGCATATTTCAAATACCCCTACCTCCACCCTGTTGCCAATGGGTTTTCTGAAATGAAGTTTGATTTCTGGAAGCCGGGGTATCTTAAATTTTATGTGTACAGCGATCATCCGCATTTACGCAGGAGCGATTTTTTTACCCGTTTCGGAAGATACACGGAAAACGTAAAAGGCGATATCATGGAATACCGTATGATGCTTTCCTTTCTGCAACACAAAGGAAAAGCAATTTTTTACGATGCCTATTCGGAGCTTTTTACCCAGAGAAATTCATCGGCGGAGCCCAGTACCATGAAACGTAATTTCTGGAGAGAAAGCAACCAGGGATTGGTATCCCTGATGCGCGAAATTTACCGGTATGGCAAGTTTAACTTTGACTACCTGTTCCGGAAGTTTTAATTGCAACTGTTCTAGTACCTGTATTTTTTTTCATTCTCAACTTTCAATATCCCTTTATAAATTTCTGCCACATGGTTTTCCCAGGTGTGCGTGGAAGCATATTTTTTTCTTGCTTCCTGCTTTTCAGGTGAATCTTCGCGCAGCGCCTGCTCTATCAGCGCTACATACTCTTCCCCCTGCGTGCCTAAATATGTGTATTGGCTAAACACTTCGGTCATTAACCGGGTAGTGGTGGCAACTACGGGTTTACCCATTGCAAGGTATTCATCTATCTTACGCGGATAATTGCCCATGGTTACTTCATTGATCACCTGGGGGTTAAGACAAACATCAAATGCGTGTATATAGTAAGGAAGTTCTTCGGGCTCTTTCGGCCCTATAAAATAAACATTCTTTCGTTGGTGAAGATCGCTGGCAAGGAACTCATTATCCTCCGGTCCTACTAATACAATACTCCACTCGGGACGTGCATTGGCAATATAGGCCAGCAGGTCAAGGTTTAAACGCAGGCTCTGCAAAGCGCCCACATAACCGATCACAGGTCCGGGAATATCCGCTACATCGTTCGGGATCATTAGGTCTGTCCGGTCTGAGAACATTTCGAGGTCGCAACCCTGTCCTGCATAATAACTGTTGGGATTGTATTTAAGACAGTGGTCGGCGAAATAAACAGAGTTGGTTATACACAGATCGCTTTTTGCGATCAGCTGGCGCTCAAGTCTTGTACCATGTCTTTTCCAGTAATCTACTCCCAGTATATAATCGCGGTAATAATAGATACTGGTAACCGGTTCCAGTAATTCTTTGAGGTAAAAGCTCCGGATCATATCGTTATCATCAAAGAGAATGATGTTCCTGAATCCCAGTTCCTTAATTGCATTTTGAATAGACGCGGCAATCCGCTTATTATTGATCTTGTTGAAATGATCAAAGATAGGGGCGATGGGAATCCAGTTTACCGATTCAACGATCTCGTCGATATAAAGGTTCCATAGATTGTCTTTAAGGAAAACAATGGATTGTTCGTGCCCACTCATTACGTTCATTCTTTTTTGTACGCCCTTGTCGGCACTTTTCTGCAGAAGCGTTTTCCTGTCAAGCGGGTAATTCACATACAGTACCCTGTTATGCTTGCTAAATTCAAGAGCGATATCTTTACAGTTACTCCCGATAGCCGTATCCCATGGCTGCAGGCCTACGATAACAATGTCACGGTTTTGGATTAAGGCGTTCCCGCTCATATGGCTGCTGTTTTATTTTGTTGAACATCTAATTGATATAATACAGTGATCAGTGCCGCTGCGAGGTAAAAATAGATATTATTTGGAAACTGTACCAACGCCTCCTGCGGGTAATTGCCAATACCTAATGCAAAGATGATCAGGACCAGCGCAAGCATATAGGTTTTCAATTCGGGATCGCGCATTCGGAAATAATTGCGGATACCTGCGCGAAGTATGGTAAATAACAATGTACAAAACACCAATAGTCCTACCCAGCCTAATTCTACGGCCACGCGCACATAACCGCTGTCTGGCGGAAAGGAAGCGAGATAAGAATCAGGTGCAAACCGTTGTCCCCATGCGCCTGTAGCACCCAAACCGCCTCCAAAAGGATGCGAGTGTATATATGGCTGTATGCGTTTCTGATTATATTTCCGCACCAGGAAAGAAGCATCTTCTGAAGGTTTAAAAGCCGATTGGAAACGGTAGAGGGCAGGATTGGAAGTGGGAACAAGAATCAACCCGGCAATGATCACACCCGCAAAAACAGAAAACAGTAATACGCGTTTATTATATTTCATTACCGCGAACATGACCAATGCAGCAGGTACCAATACAAAAGCGCCCCTTGTACCGGATAATAACATCGCAAACAACAGTAATGCAGCCAGCAAAGCAAGCACCCATTTTTTCCAGGCTTTTAGCGGGCCGGAAATAAGACAGATACAGAGTGTGGCACTGATGGCCATATTGTATGAAAAAACAACGGGGTCGGAAAAGAAAGAGAATTTACGCCAATGGCCGTCAATGAACAGGAGATCCATCAAGGCGGGATCTGAGTTTACCCATTGCAGCTCACTGTCGGAGAACCCGAAAAATTCCTGTTTCATAGCATACACAGCCGCAAGGAAAGACAATACCAGCCATAATTTCAGGATCAGCCGTACTACTGAAACTGAACGCAACTGGTAAACAAATACGAAATAGGTAAGCATAACAAAAGCGACTGACCGGATGGTATATAGCCAGGCCATTTTCGATACGGCAACAGGATTCAGCACCTGCAGGAGGTTATAAGCGATCCATGCCAATATCATAAAGCTGACGGGGTTGGCTAACCAGGG
>JANXRX010000308.1 GCA_025352905.1 Bacteroidota bacterium
GTCATCGGCGCTGTATGCGATCAGGCTCTCTTTGTCTATCCAGGTAAGGATGGAAATGATATGCTGGATAAAGGGCAATTGTAACACATCCACTTTCCGGCGTGTATTTACCGGGATATTCCTGCTCTCAAGAATAGTGGCCACCTGTTCTACCTGTGCATGGTTCCGGTAAATAACGGCAATCTCCTTTCCGCTCACACCCGCCTGGAGCAAATTTTCGATCTGCAAAGCAATGTCCATGGCTTCATGCGTTGTATTGGGATATTCAGCTATCGCAGGTGTTGACTGTATAGCCAGCAATGCCGCCCTGGAAGCAATCAATTGTTTATCGTCCTCTATACTTACGGTACGTACATTGTTGTTCACGATCAGTTTGTGGGAGAGATCAAGAATGAGCTGTGTGGACCGGTAGTTGTTAACGAGATTTACTTTTGTGATCTCCCCTGCATATTTTTTCTCAAAATCAATAATGTTCTCCACGTTGGCATCCTGGAAGGAGAAGATGCTCTGGTCTGCATCGCCCACTACGAAAATATTCGGGATGTCCCAATAATTAACCAGGTGCTGTAGTAAGAGGTTTTGCGAACGGCTGGTATCCTGGAACTCATCCACTAAAAAATAAAGGAAGCGTTCCTGGTAATTAAGCAGGATGTTTTTATTTTTTTCAAACGCCTCCAGCACCCACAGGATCATGTCGTCGAAATTATAACGACTCCAGTCGGCCATCATTTTATTATAACGCGGGTAGAGATGAACGGCTGCGCGCAACATTTCCATCTTTTCCGTTTCGGCAGCTATTTTGTTCGGATTCGGGTCACCGGCATTGAAGTCTTTGTATTTCTTTTTATAAATAAACTCCGCTCTTGTTGGCAAATTTTCCAGGTAAGCATCAATACGTTCATTCATAAAAGCAACACCCCAGGCCTCTTTTTTCATCAGGCTGAAGAGGGAGCGTAACCTGGTTACTTCATAATACACATCGCCGCGAAAACGTTTTAGCGGGCTATTGCTTTCTATAGAATCTACCAGTTTATTAAACAGGTCGATCTCTTCCAGCTCGCTTAAAAGCTCGAGGCTCAGTTTACCAAAATAGCTAAGGTTGTCCTGGATTACCTGGTTACAAAAGGAATGGAAAGTGTGGATCTGGATATTATAAGCCGGGGCGCCCACGATTTCCAACAAACGGTTACGCATTTCAACCGCACCGTTATCGGTATAGGTCAGGCATAAGATATTGTTTGGATTGGTATCGGTTTCGAGTAGGATGCGGGCGATACGCATGGCCAGGATCTGTGTCTTTCCTGTACCGGGCCCGGCATTTACGATCACGGGCCCTTCAATGGTGTCTACAGCAAGCTGTTGCTGCGCATTCAGGGCATGATATTTTTTTGCGAATTGTTCTTCCTGTTGTTGCCGGGTTGCCATGGGATGAAGATAAACCAAATAGTAAAGCGGGAGATTTGCAGATTTCGCTGTTGTTTGGCCACCTGACCAATAACGATTAATCTACCGTATAATTGAGTCCGATTTCGCCATTGGCAAATTGTTTGCTGGTCAAAAATTTGAGTTTTATTTTGTCTTTTAGCCCCACAAATAAGGGAATACCTTTTCCAAAAATAGCCGGGTTAACAAATACCCAATAATCGTCTATCAAATTCAGTTGCATGAGTAATTGAGAAACCGAGGGGCTGCCGAAAATCAATATATTCTTACCGGGCTCTTCTTTAAAGGCTTGAAAACTTCATAAATAATTGCATTACGCTTTCGGCAACAGGAACCAAAACATGCTGCCTTCCCCAATCTTGCTGGAAGCATTGATCTGGCCATTTTGTGCTTCTATAAATTCTTTGGAAATAGATAATCCCAGGCCCGTGCCTGTTCCTTCCTGCGTACCGGGTACTTTAAAATACCGGTCGAATATTTTAGGTAGGTATTTTTCATCAATGCCTTTGCCAGTATCGGTTACAGAGAATGCCACCGCATTATTTTGGGGAGATACCTTGATTTCAATTACAGAAGATTCTGCAGAATATTTAATGGCATTGGTTAAAAAGTTGATCAATACCCAGGATGTTTTTTCCAAATCGGCCTGTATGGCAGGCAACTGTCCGGAGATGTTGCATTGTATCGTGATCTTTTTCTGCTGCGCCTGGAACTGTACCGCCCGGATGGCCTGGTCTACTATCAGCTGCGGATCGGCCGGCTGTAGTTTCAAATGAATATTACCGGTTTCCACCTGCGATATATTCAATAGTTCTCCTGTGATCTTTAAGAGCCTGTCAGAATCATCTGTAATACTTTTGATCAGTTCTTCCTGTTCGGTATTTAATTCGCCTACCCTCTTATCAGTCAGCAATTGCGCGCTCATTTTGATGGAAGAGATAGGTGTTTTTAATTCATGCGAAACGGTGGCAATAAAATGCGT
>JANXRX010000312.1 GCA_025352905.1 Bacteroidota bacterium
GTATCAACTTTGCCCAGGCGTTACATATACAGGGACATGCCTATAAAGAACATCCGATTATCTACCGTCACCGTGAAGATGGTCAGTTGCACGTAAAGCTAAAAGAGTGGGGTGTTTTGCCACACTATCTTAAAACAGAAGAAGAATTTATCCGTAAAAGGCCCACCTATCTTAATATTCGCAGTGAGCGAATATTTGATCCGACCTCCTATTGGTTTAAGATACGTGCTAAGCGTTGCTTAATGCCTGTTACCGGCATCTACGAACATCGCGAAGTGAAGGGAATGAAAAATAAGATTCCTTACTATGTAGGCCTGAAAGATCAACCTGTTTTCTTTTTGCCGGCGTTATTTACAAAAGTTACTTTACCGGCTCCAGGAACAGGTGAAGCAATTGACCGCTGGACATTTGGACTCATTACGCGTGATGCCAATTCAGTAATGGAGCAAATCCACAACGGTGGTGACAACGCGGGAAGGATGCCTTTATTTTTGCCTCTTCAAACAGCAAATGAGTGGCTTACTGACATTTCAGATGAGCGGTACAAAGAAATCCTCGGGATAGAAATGCCCTCTGCCAATCTTGATTTCCGAACGGTGTTTACGGTACGCGGTCCAAAGGTTGCAAGAGATGGTAGGCCTGATCAAAAGCATCCGGATGAATTTTTTGACTGGGGTGAAAAAGTTCCCACAGTGGAGTATTTATAGACCAAGATGTATATCAGCTTTTATTTAGACGATGAGTTTTATAGCGGTGTGGTTTCGGAAAAAGAAATCGGAAATATCCTGCTTTACGAAGTAGACCTGGGAAAACGGCTACAGTTTTCTATTGTTATGGGTGATGATGCCCGTTGGGTAAGCGATGATCCAATAAACCCTAGTATCGTCAAATGTGCCGGTGCAGAAATCGAATGGCATGATCAGGATTTTCAAAGTGCTCCCATACATCCAAAAAAATATTACTCCTTATAGTCTTACTTAATGATTTTCCCAATTTCTATTTAATATTTATTAAGCTTAAGAAGGAAGCATAGTCAGATTTGAAATAGCAGTATTTCAATCTAATTTAAAGTAGGATTGGTTTTATCACCGTGCAGCGACATATCAACCATAACAAACTGTTTTGTTTTTTGATCCCACATATTTGAAGTGATTGCCACAACAGTTTTTCTTGGTACTGTTTTCATAAATTCTACTGCTTCTTCCATCTTGTTAAAATGTTTTAAAAGTTCAGCATCCGGATCAGTCTGGATTTTAGCATCATATACCAGGTAGTTGATGAAATGATAACCATCCAGTATCTTATCGAGGTCTTTTGTCTGAATAGGTTTTGCCATCATCGGGAACTCCTCTCCATCCGAGTTGAGCGGAAACTGGTGTGGTGCTTTAGTGTCATACATCAAAATACTCCATATCATCGGGAACGCATTTTCAAAAACCGGCGCCAGTTCCCAGCCATTACCTTCTGATTGATTATAACCTAAGAATACGATCTGGGGGTTATGCTTGTTCAACAGATCAACACACTCCTGCAGCAATTGGCACAAAAACACCTCACAGCCTCGTGCCTCGTAATGCTTCTTGATTAGCTTTACGCTTTCCAGGTTATTGTCTGCAACAACAATTTTACGTTTCATAAAGGCTAAAATAAGAGATAGGCTGTAAATAATCAAACGATCCGTAAGACGTAACAGATCGATTTTTCAGGCTAAATGCCTTTAATAAATTTAGAAAATCAACCCTCATTCATAGAATTTATATGGGAAATTGTGTCTTTTACACATTTTCAAAGAAAGAAATTGCCCTGATCGCAACGAAATACTAATAAATTTAGTATTTTAGGGGAATAAATTATTTCACTATGGAAAATGTATTCATTGGCCCGGAGCCAAAAGAGAACGTACTCTTTGATCTAAAAGTGAGTTTTGAAGGGAACTACGTGGATGTGCGGGTATTCCTGGCAGAACTTAGTCCTACAAATTATTGGAATCGTTGTGTCATTTACAAGGGTACACCATTTGAAAGATCCATAGATATTGATCAGAACGAACAGGGCGTATGGTGCGATTTAATGGATGGGCATACTAATTTCACCTTAGCGTTAGGTGAAGCCATTGAGCAGGCTGTAAGAGAAACGATGCTTAACAGGAAACTAGATAAGCTGGCAGCGTGTAACTAAGCAATAATGAACCTGTTATAAAGACAAACAAAAAGCGGCACCTGTAAAGAAGGTATGCCGCTTTTGTTATAATACCAGGATCAAACAAGTTATGCTCTTTGTCCCTGCCGTTGGTTATTACCACGGTTTTGTTTACTGCTTTCAGTGTTTGCCAGGTCGATTGTTGTGGGTGATAACTTTTCGGTTGTTTCATCTTTAACAGCTTTCAACGTACTGCCCGGGCTATATTTCTCACCTTTTTCATCATAGAGACTTAGTTTGTTCAGGTGCGGAGTTGCCTCAATGGTAACACGATCACGATTTTGACCGTTGCGGATGATCGCGGTTACGCTCTCTCCGTTCTTTAAGGCCATTTCCATCGTTTGCTTATCTGCAGCCGACATCTGTACAGGCAGTTTGTTGATCTCAGCGGTCAAATTGAATTTGCTGTTATCTACGTAAGTGGTCCTTACAACGTTGTTACCACGTTCATCCTTAGCAGTAAAATCGATCCTGCGCCAGAGTTCAACATCCCGGTTCTCCCTCCTGTACTGAGTATGGACGCTTTTACCCTCCAGCATTTTTTTCATCTGGCGGATCGAATAACCCTGTTGGTTGTACAAAAGAAAGTCATGCTCCTTCGATGGCTGCCCTTCGCGGTTGAGCGTTGTTTTTACATTGTTAAGAAAATAATACTCTCCACCCTCTTTCTTGGAAAGCTGGAAAGCAAAGTTCATTTTCCAGTCATGGCCGGAGTCCATCGCCTTAAGCTCGATGTTGGGTTTGCCCAATTGCATAGCTGTTTTTAAAAGATCATCAAAAACGCCATCGAAGCCCAGGCGGGCAAATGAGTTGACGAGGTAATCATAATTCTGTTGTTCCATAGGATGTTAGATTTAAAAATGATGAATAATTTTTGATACGAATTTTAGTGATGGATCGAATTAGTCAAAGATGACGTGATGAGGAAGCGATTTATCCAAGCGGGTATCCTACAAAATCAAAACAAAACGTCAAAGTGATTTTGCCTTTGCACGTTTGGGCATCGACTTTACCATATCAGGATGCTGTTGAATCTTTTGCATTTCCGTTTCAATAAGATGCTGTATGTCTTTTTTGATGGCGTAAAAGTTATCCATGACAACTTTTTGTGAAACTTCTCGAATCTGAGGGAGGGGCTTATAATTGGCTGTTTCTTTAGCGATTGCTTTATGATCATTGATGATCTCTGCATGAAAGGTTTTCAGGCGGATCTTATTGATAGGATCATCAGCTACAGCGCCTACGAACTCGCCGGAACTTAAGTTGGCGATCTTAGCCGGTGGAATTGCTGCATCCAGCTGCCGGGATTTACTGATAGATGTATCAGCGGCATTAATAGAAAGAGATACCCTATCCTGCATGATTTTACCAATTCTATCGGATAGCATCTTGGCACTCTCACCAATCACCTGGCCGGAGATAATATTACCGGCTACATTCATGATCACATCGGCTTGTTCCTTACCGTAGTCTTTACGCAATTGGCTAAAATCCTGTATACCGAGGGTTGTGGAAACTAAATTAGACCTGGCAGTGGCTATCAGGTTATCAATATTGTTAACATAGACGGTTGGAAACTCATCAAAAACAAGGCTGGATTTCATTTGACCCTTCCTGTTCACAAGCTTTAGCATCCGCTCAATATAGAGAGAAAGCACCGCACCGTAAATCTGCTGCTTGGAAGGGTTGTTGCCGACACAAACGACTTTTGGTGATTGCGGGTTATTGATATCGAGCGTAAAGTCATTACCACTTAATACATAGTATAAGGACGGACTGGCAAGACGTGCAAGACCGATCTTGGCACTGGCTATCTGTCCCTCCAGTTGGTCAAAAGCCTTATTCATGTATGCCGATATAAAAGGATTGATCAGCACTTCAATTTCCGGTTCACGGCTTAATACCTGAAATAGGCTCTTGTAGGGGATCTGCGCCAATTCAATAGCATGTGGCAGCGTACAATACCGCCCCTGCTTGTATTTCTTTAAGTACCAGAAAATGGCCGTGGTGAAGTTGATAGGCGACTCTACAAAGAAATCTCCGCCTTTCTTGATCCACTCCCGGTTAAGCGCCAGCATGATGGTCCGGCTAGATTCAGTGGCATCGGTAATATCGAGCAAACTATCGGGGTAGAGAACATTACAGCGGTGAGTCCGGCTTAAGTCATCAAAATTGATGAAGTACATTTTAGGCGGTACCGGATAAGCGGAACTAGCTATTAGTAAATGATTGTAAGCGATGACAGAGAGATCGGGAAACTTAAAATCGTAGATAAAGAAGCTAAAACCCTTTGCAATATGCTGTGTAATGACATGCCTGATAACAAAGTAACTCTTACCACTCCCTGGAGTACCCAACACCAGGAGGCTTCTAAAAACATTAATTATATTGATCCATGATTTGCGTGTTTTTCCACGCAGTTTGTATCGCGCAGGCAGGTTAACCGAAAATTCATTCTCCAGTAATCTTTCTTCCTGGGGGAAGGTTTCACTTACATCGTTAAATACATCTTCACTAAATCCAATATGGATGATGCGGGACAGTTTCGTACCGCCTGTGACAATTAGCAGAAATCCAATGCTGGATATCAGGATATAAGCCAAAGGGAAATAGCGGATATAATAAGTGCAGAAATATAAAAATGCACCAATCACAAGCAGGCTAACCGGTAAACGAAAACCGGCATTCTCGTCTTTCTTTCCCTGTGAACTGAGTATTGCTATTCCTACCAGTACCAAGGCTGTAATTTTTGCATTGCTGTACTCTCGAAAAATAAACAGGCTTCCAATGATTCGATCCAGCAGCGGGTAAGAAAAATGATTTTGCTGCAGGATATCATAGCAAACAGTATAATAATGTCCCAGCAATACAAGTATGCTTCCGAAGCGTACAAAGTCAAATATCTTTCGTAACGCCTCGGGATTTTCTTGCTGCATTGATCAACGTTTTTTCTTTCTTTTCTTTTTATAGAATGCGCTGTCTACATGCGCATTGGCAAACTCATCGGCAAACAGATTTTGCGCCAGCGTAGTGTTAAAGGAGATATTGACGGGTGATGCTCGGTACAGCCGTGAAAAAGCCTGAACAGGTATTTGTAAATCATTCAAGCTGAAAACGGATTTATTCCGGTTGTCTATAAAAAGCGGCAATTGATCTTTGTCGTAAGCAATGACAATATTTTTCTCTTGCAACAGTTCATCCAGATCCTTTATGGTATTGGCCTTAGATAATGCATATCCCACAACGGCCTTGGTAAAATGATTTTTGGATTGCTTCAAAAGCCGGTTGCGCGAATATTTCTTCTCCAGGATATTCATTCCTGGATTGGTATAAATGGAACTGGCTTTGATAGGAACACCTGTTTTATTTCCGAGGGCATCAGTAATAAAATATTGCAGGCCTTTAGCTTCACGCATTTTTGACCCTTTCCTTCCCGGATCAGCCAATACATTGAACTGTCGCAAAACAGCGTTGTACTGTTCGAGATCTGTAAAACGGTAGCTTTCTATTACATGATTCACTACTGTTGTAATTGCCTGCTTGGTAGGTGTTTTGCCATACACTGCTCTGGGTACAGCTAATTCGATGTTATTATCCTTTTTATTATTTACTTGAGCCTTTACAAGGTCATAAACTTCTTCAATCGCTTTTCTTGTCGGTTCGGATTTTAGCTTAACCAGGTTGTGGAGGTTAATTCCCTTGCCATTTGCTTTAACCGGTGTAGTCACGATATGCACATGGGTATGGTTTGCATCATAGTGACGGTACACGAGCCAAGGTTGCTTGTCAAATCCAATACCTTGTAAATAGTCGCGGGCGATCAGCTGCAGGGCTTCATTATTGAGTTTATCCTCATGGGCGAAGTTTAAACTGATATGAACAGCATTATATTCGCTCGTTACACATTTTTCGTTAAGCAGCGTAAAACGCTTTAACTTTTGTGAAAAGGATAAAGTAGATACTTCGCACCCAAAACGACCGGCTACGATCAATTCCGCTTTACCGGACAAAACCTTCTGTTCATTGTAACTGATGGCACCCCGTATGTTTTTACCATATCTTACCCGGACAACCATTTAATGCTTAGTTCCTCCACTTTTTGTAAAAGCATATTAATATTCGATTCAAGCTGTAATAACCTGTCATACCCTTTTTGTGCATAAAATACCTTGGCGCGCACTTGCGGGTAAGTATTAAACAGTTTTGCCATCTGGTTAATATTCACACCGATTTTCAAGATCTCTGCGCGGTTTGCAGCCAACTCCTCCATCATGATATCAAGTGATTCGTCATGGGTATAGATTCTGACAGGCTTATTTTCTAAAATCTTTCTTACCAAGCTGCTGATGGTTTCTCCTTTGGTTTTGCTTACCAGATTTTCTAATTCGCGATAAC
The DNA here is from genome assembly GCA_025352905.1 of Bacteroidota bacterium. Classification (GTDB taxonomy): domain Bacteria; phylum Bacteroidota; class Bacteroidia; order Chitinophagales; family Chitinophagaceae; genus Sediminibacterium. Next base: position 6,595 of record JANXRX010000312.1, read on the forward strand.
GTGCTGCGGTCAATTTTGTCTGCACTAGTCTTGTAAATCCCTGATCGCCTTTTGTTTGTCCTTTACGC
>JANXRX010000323.1 GCA_025352905.1 Bacteroidota bacterium
CCTGTTGATGCGCATAAATCATATCATGATGGATATGGGAGTTAACCCTGACCAGAATAAACATATCCTTGAGATCGGCGGCGGCACCAATCCCCATTATGAATGGATGAAAAATATGGCTTTCGAATCTTACACGATATCAGATGTAGAAAATCATATTTCTTCTATGCCTGCCAATATACACTTTATTCCTTCTGATAAGTTAGATCACGCTTTGTATGAAAAAAAATTTACCAGGGTGATCGCGTCACACGTGCTGGAGCATTTACCGGATCCCGAATCGCAGCTCATGAACTGGCTCGCTATGTTAACGGATGATGGCATTTTGTCTATCGCATTACCCTGCGACCCGGGTTTTCTCTGGCATCTTTGCAGGCGTTTGTCGCAGGCCAAAGCAAAAAATGTTTACCAGATCACCAAAGAAGAAAGAAATCTCATTATGGCACGGGAGCATATCAATAGTATCTATAACCTCTTGTATATTATTGAGTACTATTTCTGTAAAAAGAGGATACGTTGGTTTCCGGCTATTCTCCCCGTCAATAATATCAATCTCCTCTGCGTTATTACATTGAGCAAAACTGATTTCAGAATCGCGCCTATCAGCTATTGTAATTGAGTTCCTACCATAAAAATAGGGTGATAGTTATTGCTAATTCGGTTACTACTTATTTATTTGTAACAGATTTGGAAAGTATGGGGTAGATTATAGGTAACAACCATACGGTATGATGCACAAAGAGAGATGAATGATACATTGACTGGAAAATAGATACTATAAAAGTTGTGTAAGTCGGATTTTGTTTGCAACTTGCTGACTCCCAGATTAGGCCATTACCGAGCATAAATTTATTTCAATATTTTAGAAATCGAAGGACTATAAGTTGCGTCAGCCGAACTGCAGTTGGTGGATTGAAGTAATTGTTTGGTTATGAGTTGCGCATATTTAAAAGTTACTGGCAATGCTAAACGGCACTACCCGATGATTTATAATCAACAAGAATATGACATAAGACTTGAATGGGGTATTCATGGCATTGAAGAACTTTTGCCAATATCAGACGTTATTATCATTGTTGACGTTCTTTCGTTCTCAACTTGTGTTGACATTGCTACTAAAAATGGAGCAATAATTTATCCTTACCGTTGGAAAGATGAAACTGCAATTGACTATGCAATTTCCTTAGAAGCGGAACTTGCAGACTTTGAACGGAAACTCACAGATGGTTATTCTCTTTCACCAGCATCTTTAATTAACATTCCACCTCAAACGAAGTTGGTTTTACCTTCTCCAAACGGATCAACTTTAACTTTAGCCACAAAAACAACGCCGACATTATGCGGTAGTCTAAGAAATGCAAAGGCAGTCGCAAAATACGCAATGCGGTTTGGAAAGAAAATTTCAATAGTTCCGGCAGGTGAACAGTGGGCAGACAAAGCATTAAGAGTTGCGTTTGAAGACCTGGTGGGAGCAGGGGCAATAATTTCATACTTGAAGGGCAACTTGTCGCCAGAAAGTAAGACTGCACTATCAGTTTATAAAGCTTCAAAAGAAAATCTCCTGGAAGAGATTAAAAATTGTAGTTCAGGCAAAGAACTTATCGAAAGAGGTTTTGAAAAAGATATTGATTTAGCATGCGATTTTAATTCAAGTGACAATATACCCCTGCTTATGGGAGGAGCCTACGTGGGACAAGAAGCGTAGGTACCAGCAAGGGTTTTGGCGTTATTGAGGCATTATGTTGAAACTTCGGCTGTAGTTCAAGCCCCCCACTAAATGAATAAACAGATAGTCATAGATATTAGAGTTCCGTATATTTAAGTGTTGTGCGTCATACTTTTTTTCTCCGCCGGGTGTCACCTTTTGAAAACTACCCTGAATCACTAACTTATCCCCTCACACCGTCACAAAAAAAACTGCGTGTTCCCAGACGGGTCTCGCGATAGCTGACCCGGCGGTTCCCGCATAAGTACTGACTGAAGAAACATAACAGGGATAAACGGCAATAAATTAGTGAAATTTCAGTATACTTTTATTCACCAATGAATGTAAGAAGGGGAATAAAAGAACCGGATGGTGTATTTTTCATCACCCGCAAAATGAACAGATAATTGCAAATTATTTGAACTTCGTATATTTAAAATAAAGCGCCATGGAATTGTGCGCTTACCTGCTTTCCAATCAGCAATAAAATGACAAACAATTAATGCGCTCCAGAAGTTGTTTTTTTATCGGTTGCCTGCTATTATCCGTTTTGCTGCATGCCCAGGAAACGGTAACCCTTGCATCGCCCAATGGCAAACTTGTTTTTGGGTTTTCACTGGTTGATCAGCAACCTGTTTATACGGTTCAGTTTAATCATCATACCATCATCCGCCCCTCGCACTTGTCGCTTGTTTTTGCAAACGGCAGTTTTCAAAGATCACTTCATATTAATACACCTGTTAGTACAGATACGGTTGTACACTATGAACTCTTTGCAGGCAAAACAAAAACGGTACGCACCCATTATAAGCAATTGAGAATTCCGCTGGAAGAACAGGTGGCCCCATACAGAAAATTGGACCTTGTAGTGCGGGTATTTGACGATGGCCTGGGTTTCCGCTACGAATATCCCGAACAAAAGAACTGGACCAATTATACCCTGCTCGAAGAACAGACCGTTTTTGCCCTTGCGGGCGACCCTGTTGTGCATACGCTGTTCCTGCCTAACTATACCAGTTCGCATGAAGGCATATACAGCAACCTGCCATTAAGCCGTGTAAAACAGGATACCCTGATGGACATGCCCACGCTATTTGAATTTCCCGATCATACCTGTGTAGCTATTACCGAAGCGGCATTGCTTGATTATGCAGGTATGTACCTCGCAAAAGAGGGCGATCATCTTGTGAGTAAATTATCACCGCTGCCGGGTCAAAACGCGATTAAAGTAAATGCCAGCCTGCCGCACCGCAGTCCCTGGCGGGTTTTACTGGTTGGGGAGGGCATGGCCCCACTAATGGAAAGCAATATCATTACCAGTTTAAACGAGCCCTGTGCCCTCCCCGACCTTAGCTGGCTCAAACCCGGCAAGACAACTTTTCCCTGGTGGAACGGAAATGTAGTGCCCGATACATTGAACGCCCCCGGAAACAATTTTGTAACAGCGCAATACTATATTGATTTCTGCGCGCGCAACGGGATCGAATACCATTCGGTGGTTGAGTATGGATTGCACCAATGGTATAAGGATGATGGCATTAGTTTCATGCCTGGCCCCCATGCAGATGTGACTACACCTGTACCCGGGCTCGATATGAAACAGGTTTGTGATTATGCCAAACAAAAGGGCGTTGGTATCCGGGTATGGGTACACTGGGCGGCCCTCTATCCCAAACTCGACAGCGCGTTTGCGGTTTTCGAGCGATGGGGGATCAGTGGCATGATGGTGGATTTTATGGATCGCGATGACCAGCTGATGGTGAATATCCAAACTGAGATATTGCAGAAAGCGGCTGCCCATCACCTGCATATCCAGTTTCACGGCGCGTACAAACCAACCGGGATCAACCGTACCTGGCCGAATGAATTTACACGCGAGGGCACGCTGAATTACGAAGCAGACAAATGGAACCCCGCGGGGATCTCACCCAACCATGATATCAGCATTCCTTTTACCCGTATGCTGGCAGGATCAACAGACTACCACCTGGGCGGTTTCAGGGCGGTTCCCAAAGACAAATTCAGGGCGCAGTATACCCGGCCGCTCATGTTGGGAACCCGCTGTCATATGCTTGCCATGTATGTAGTGCTTGAAAATTACCTGCAGATGGTATGCGATTACCCGGCGGCCTATGAGGGACAGGAAGGATTTTCATTTATCCGCAACGTACCAACCAGCTGGGATGAAACAAAAGTGCTGAATGCGCAGATTGATCAATATGTATGTATCGCGCGCAGAAAAGACAAGGACTGGTATATCGGGGCGATCACCAACCATAACGCCAGGCAACCGGTTATTTCTTTTGATTTTTTACCGGCCGGCAACTATGAAGCTGAGATCTACAACGATGCCCCGGACACCGGCAAAAATCCCAACCACCTGGTCCACCGCATACGATCTATAACACCCGGCGACCATCTAACGGTGGCTGTTGCCGCGGGCGGCGGCTTTGTGATGCATCTGAGAAAAAAATAAAACAGTAAAAGAAGCTGCCCATTGCGAGCAGCTTCTTAGGTTATTACTCACCTGGAAATATCCAGGTATTGTTTCAGCAAAAGATCCAGTGAATCTTTCGACTCGGTAAGGAACACGCGCTTAAATCCCTCTGTTTTATTAAATGCGGAAAGACGGGCGGTGTCTATTTTCATAACACTGATCACATATTCTCTTTTTTCCTGGAGCGAATTCCGTCCGCTCATCATTTGCGAAAAAAAGATAAGTATCGAAATCACAAAAAGACTTACAATAATGATCAGCAGGTTTTTCAGTAGTTTTTGCATACGCAGGGAGTTTATTAAAAGTAATCAATAATTTATTGCCAGGTCCAGTAGATCGTGTTGGTAGACGTATCATAAACGATCCCCATGGTGTAATTTTTTGAAAATGTAATGCCCGATATCACATATGAATTTGTATAACTGTACTGGAACACGATTGTATTCCCATACAGAACCGCAATACTGCCTACGCCGTTCGCGGTCCAGTTACCAGCGAACAACCCGCCAACAGGATTGGAAACAACTGACGAAGTGTTTAACTGGAGTGTTTTGGGATCATATGTAAATTTCAAATCCAGCGGCGACAGTAAAAAGGCATTTGGATACAAGCTCTTGATCTGTATGGATCCATCCGACAGCACATCCCTTGTTGCAATGGTACTGTATGTGCCAAACGCATTGCCTTTATAATTTGCGTCAATGATAGGAGTGTTTCCATCACCATCATAAAAAGGCAGCAAACTCATATTCTGGTTAAACCACCAGTACAGGCTGCTGTAATCATAATAATAATTGTTGAGGTACGCGGTTACAGTAACGGGTGGCAGCGTTATGCCGTCGTCTTCAGTCAGTGGCCTGTTTTTATTTTCTATACTGTTTACTTCCTTGTTTAATGCAGTACCCTGTTGCAGGGTAACTTTATTATCAGCAAAAGCAAAACTGTTCAGGACCTGGTTGTCCACACCGGTAATTGTTAAGGTTCCGGATGATTTTCCGTTGGCGCTAACTGTTTTCTGGAGTTTGACCCAGTTGTATAAGGGAACGCCAAAATAGTTGGTGAAGTACAATGTTTTACCGGGCTCGGTGGTACTGGGGATCTCTACCAAAAAATCTTTGCCATCTAATTTTTTAACAACAGCTTTTGGCCAGTCTAAGCCGGCGAAATCAACCGGCGCCATTTTTTTGATAAGGATATTTTGTGCGGAAACGACCGTTTCATTTTTGGGTATGTCAACCGCAGACTTTTTGCAGGAAAGAGCTGCCAGCACAAGAATAATTGCGAGAACTACATGATTTTTTTTCATACATACATTTTTAGGGTAAATAAATGGTGTATCCGTTTTTACGCTGTGGATAGATGCTCAGCGTCACGCGATCATGAACTCAGTATGGGTCTCTTGTTTGTTGCGCAACAAACTTCTTTTCATTGGGAGGCACAATGTAGATCGTTTGCAAATTGTAAACTTCCCGTTTTAACACCCATTTTAAATCCCTGTTCTTTCGGGTTCTACGGCGAATAGTATTTATCCTGTACGGTATGGTTAAACCCTTAGAAATAATGCTCAGATTGAGCTGGCATGATTTTTTCAGTAACCTTGGTAAAAGTAAACTGTATGAAAAGAATACTACTTGCCCTCATTATCGCGTCCGGGTTCGCCGCTTGTAATAGTACACCCAAAGAACCGGTTGTTGTAGTGGACACAATGGCCATTAAGCAGCAGGCCATCCTGCAGGAGCAGGCAAGGGTAGAAGCTGAAAAACAAAGAACCGACAGTATTGCCGCTGTAAGAAGAGCGGAAAGAAGATCCATCAGTTCCATGAGCGCAAATGCCGATCTTACAGACAAGCAGGTAGCCACGCAACCTGCCGTACAACCCGAGGCAAAGAAAAAAGGATGGAGCGATGCCGCAAAAGGAACCGCGATCGGTGCAGGCGCCGGGGCTATTGCCGGGGCGCTGATTGATCAGAACCATGGACAGGGCGCTATTATCGGCGGCCTGTTAGGTGCAGGAAGCGGGTATGCGATCGGCCGTGCAAAAGATCGTAAAACAGGCCGGGTCGTTAAAAAGCCACCGCCTCCCCCAGACAACCAATAATAGCAGAAGCGTTTATTAAATTATTGCGCCTTTGCGTCTTTGCGAACAAATATTCTCGCAAAGACGCAAAGGCGTAATGGTTTTATTAGGTATTAACCGAATGTAAACCGTTGGATGAATTTGTAATTTGCGTTATGCCGATAATAAAAACTATCCAAAACAGGATATACGAGATACGTGGCGAGAGGGTAATGCTTGATTTTGACCTTTCCCGGCTTTATGAAGTGGAAACAAAAGTATTGAACCAGGCCGTAAAAAGGAACATAAAGCG
>JANXRX010000003.1 GCA_025352905.1 Bacteroidota bacterium
ATAAGAAAACAGGCAAAAAAGACCCGGTATCCATTTCCGCTGTGACTACCCGAACGTACGAAAGCCATAACTATTCACTTTGAACAAAACGGAACTGTTTTGTGGTGATGAAAAGTAAATAAAACTGCTTACTTATTGGCATACAATTTTAAGTTGCTTTGCCACGAAGCAGCTACAGGACTGAAAAAGACATCTATACAGAGCCTATTGGGCAAAATTATGATTGTGAATGAGCTTTATACGTGCGCAACGGGGGGGGCTTTCACAATTAAAAACTATATATTATATTGATTCATCTTTAATTCTAAACCCTAATTGTATGCACCAATCATCAAGTGATGTGTTGGAGCTGGCAGCAACCGCTACGCCTTTTGAAAAGACGAACACAACGGACCTGGTAAACCCTATTAAAAGCGGCACCCAGTGCGGTCAACAATGTCCGCATAATAGTTCAGACCATCATGGTAAATGTTACCTGGATGCTAGTCATACAAGCAGTCATAAATGTTCCGTGGATGGTGTTGAATTTCCATGATACCATTACAGTAGTGTTGCAGTTAAAAAAAACAGCTACTGTTTCACCAGGTCAAAATGCTCTCCCTCATCCGTAACCAGTAGTTTATCGATCTTTCCTGCACGGTCTCTGCTAACCTGGATCTGCAGGTCCATCGTTTTCAGGAATAAATGGGAAGCATCCTTTGCGTACAGATTAGTTGGAGGTAAGCCTGCTGATGCAGAAGATACTTTCAGGCGTCCATCGATCAGTGCGATCCTGGCAGTAAACTTACCCGAATAATCGCCTGTTAATTCCTGTATCATACCCGGGGAAGGTTTTACTGTAGGCAAATAAGGGGTATATCCTTCCCATACCGCCGGAATGTTTACCGAAGTAAGATCTTTGACCAGCTCAGGAAAAATACTTTCCCCGTTTGAACTATTTGTCATGACAATGATACCGGATCTTTTTTCGGGAAAGCTGATCATATAATGCACCCAGCCATCATCATGCCCCTCTTTAAAAAAAGCCCGGCCCTGTGAGCTGTTAAACAGCCCCCAACCCAGCCCATAAGATAATTGTATGCCATCATTTTCTTTTGTTGAGGTGGTATCGAGTGAAGGGAACTGCCATTTGGAATGAATGACGATCTGTGGAGATAGCATCTCCTGTTTGGATTTAGCAGATAACTCCTTACCCTCCATCACCGCACTAATAAAACGCGCATAGTCTGCAATAGTGGTTTCCATAGAGCCTGCAGCATTCGTCCTTTTGCGTTTGTTTTTGGGAATAGTGTCTTCGTTAATATCATGGCCGAGAGCATAATTGTTTTCAAAAGAAGGCTGCCACAAAAAACTGGTTCTTGTCATACAAAAGGGGCGAAAAATACCTTCCTGTGCCAGTTCTTCGAGGCCTTTGTGACTAATGGCTTCTATCACCATTTGCAGAAGCACTAATCCTTCCCCGGAATAAGCATATCGTGTTCCGGGGGTAAAAAAGATCTCCAGTTTCTTGTTACCTCTCGGGTTAAATTGCCGCCAGTTTGGAAAACCGGTTGTATGCGTAAGGCAATGTCTTGCGGTGATCAGTTTCCATCGTTCATCACCAGACAGGTCTGTATAATTGCTGTATTCGGGAATGGATTTGGGTAAATAAGTGTACAAAGGTTTGTCGAGATCAATCAGGTTTCTATCTACCATTTGCATCACCAGGTAGGCAAACAGGGGCTTGGCAAGAGAGGCCCCGTAAAAACAGGTGGCTGTATCATTCCATTCATTCTTTGGTTTATTCTTATACCCATAACTTTTAATATAGCTTACCTGGTTATCCTGGATAACAGCCAGTGCCAGGCCGGTTACTTCTGCGGTATCCATTAATTTTTTTACGATCCGGTCTATGGTAACGTGCGACAGGGGTTTGATTGTTTGGGCGATGGTAACACTGGTAATCAGAACTGAAAGGATTAGGGCAGCAGCTTTCTTCATCTATTATTTTGTTGGAATATACGATAATACTCAGAATGAAGAATCAGAGGGACTCCATATATTGGGTCATTTCCTTCCTGAAATATTCATCCGGCAAATCACCATCGCCAGCTCAGCGGCATTTGTAAATGCTATCGAACAACTAAAAAAATTATCATTTTATAAGATGGTTTTTAAAATCATCAACAGAAGAACAACAAATCTGATCCATTACCTGCTTTAATTGCACTTTTAAACTGGCAATGATATGATTGCCACCCTCTTCTCCTAATGCAGCAACCGCATACATAAAAGTTCTTCCCAAAAAAGCAAATTCTGATCCGCTTGCAAGCGTTCGGGCAATATCCGGGCCTGAACGTAAACCACTGTCCATCATAATTTTGATTTGCCCTTTGTATTTCTCAACAATCGGGTGCAATGATTTAATCGAAGACTGGCCGGGATCCAATTGTCTTCCACCATGGTTTGATATAATAATGCCATCCAACCCGAGTTTGATTGCCATCTCTGCATCTTCTTCAGAAGCAAGTCCTTTTATCACCAATTTACCTTTCCACTTATCTCTGATAGCGGATATTTTTTGTTCATTTAATCTACCCGAAAAAGTACGATTCATATACTGACCCAGTTGTTTCATATTTAACCCCCTGGGCATATAAGGTTTCATCGTTGCAAATGAAGGCTGTCCGTGATACAGGGTTTTCAAAGCCCATTCCGGCTTACCCATTATTTGAATGATATTTTTGAAAGTCATTTTAGGCGGCATTGCCAGGCCATTTCTAATATCTCTTGGCCTATATCCAAATGTTGGCACATCACTTAAAATAACCAATACCGGGTACCCCGCTTCTTCTACTCTTTTTATAACCTTATCTCTTATATCATTTTCTGCCGGATGGTATAATTGAAACCAGGCTTTCCCTTCTGTAAGCTCTCCTATTTTTTCAATGCTGCTTGTTGACACTGTGCTTAAAATAAATGGTATATTATGTTTACAGGCCGCTTTTGCTAAGATCTCAGGGGCATTCGGCCAGATCAATCCCTGCAAACCTATTGGCGAGATTCCAAAAGGCGCATCATATACATGCCCAAATAACTCTGCGCTTAATTTTGCATCAGTATGTTCTCTTAAGTAATAAGGCTTCAATTCAACCTCTCTTAAATCTTTTGTATTCTTATATAAGTTAACATCCTCATTGCAACCACCATCGAGGTATTCAAAAGCAAATTTTGGAATTTTTGATTTTGCTTTTTTGATCAGATCATCTATTGATGGGTAGTTTTGATTATAAGAAAGTTGCATGGCTGTCTTTTTACAATGAGTTTATGGGAAGTTAAATATATTAATGAATTCAAACAAGCCATCATGACCTATCATGCTTTGAGGAGTTATTACTTTAGCCGTTGAAAATCAACCTTTTGAATCCGTTTATATCCGTCCAACGAATGGCAGGCCCGACGACCAGCTAAGAAGGAACCATTCTACCCGGCATTTCTCTTAGCCGGATTATGGTTTCTCAACGACTGCGCAGTGAAGCAGGCGGTCAGTATGAATCTTATGCGGAGCTGGCCTGGTCATGAAAATCATGGCCCTTGTACTCATGAAAAAAACAAGGATTAATTGGAGACGCCCAGGATCCGCTATATGGTTTTCACAGTTTGCTAACGCCTCCCGGCACGATTTTGGAGCCGACTAAGATCCTGGTTAAATCCTTCAATCATGCCCGTTCCTACCCTAAAACAAAAAAGGTTGCCCACTTGCAAATCATACCTGTCGCCGCAAAGCAACATCCTTTGGTCAATCATTGGTACGCTGTTCATTTGCGTTTTCAGTGTATCGGTATTGAGCGCACAATCTACGGAGCAATTGGTGCACGATAAGAAATATACTTTTAAAGTAGAAACGATACAGCCTTTGAGGGGGATGGCAAGACAGGAAAGGCCAGGCTATTATACCTTACGGGTAACGCCGGATAGTGTGATTTCGTACCTGCCTTTTTTTGGACGCGCCTATACAGCTAATATCGGCACATCCGAAATGGCATTAGAGTTCAATTCCACGAAGTTTGATTACCAGGTAACTGACCGGAAGAAAGGCGGATGGGATATTACCATCAAACCCAGGGACGTTGGAAAAATACAGGAGGTGATGCTGACGATTTTCCCCGAGGGCAATGCATCTATGCGCGTGATCAGCACGGAAAGGGACCCGATGTCATTCCAAGGCGTTATAGTGGGAAAAAATTAGCAATTCAGCAATTTTGGGTTCTTGACGATACGGTATTTTTTCGAACATTTTCTGACTGATGTGATCCATGTACCTGTTTCTTTATGTAGAAAAAAAAGGCGTAAACAGATCCCCTCACGGCATGCTTTTTTGATGTCTCAATAGTAAACAGTCAATTCATACAATTAAATTTAAGATACTGTAAAAAATCTTTTTTCATTTTGCATAGTTTTAATTAATAGATTTTGTTGCACTCATTTATTGCAAAATCACCCGCTGAAGAAATAATCAAAATCATCAAAGGGCCTTTAAATTGGGATAAATCCGATTTATTATGTCTGCTTCAATAGTTTCGACTTCATCGTACAATTTGAAATCAAACTTGATGTCTTTGTGTTCCAAAAAATACTTCAGCTTTTTTCTATGATCGACCAGACTTTCAAGTCCATACTTTTTTCTGTTTTCGTCAATTTTTTTCTCTTGTTCTTGAGAAATCTCATTATAAAAGTATTTTGGCTTCTTATTTTCAACCACTTTGAAGACGGCGCCGCTTCCAAATAGGCTGTCCTTACCGTACAATCTTCGAAATAAAAACGCACCTCTGTGTGGAAGGATATCTCCCCTCGCCATTGCAGATAGTACTGGAAAAGAAAAATCTGAAAACCGGTTAGGGGAACCTTTCTGCTGATGTATCAACAATGCGTACCAATTAAAGTCTATTAAGGAAGAAGGTTGAACAGCGATAGCAGCCTCTGACGGAAATGAATTTAAATTTATCACCTCCCGGAGCTTTATCACATTAGTGCTGTCAATGGACCGGATCGTGTCATTCCATTCACCTTTATGATATGATTGAGGATTCTTTTTCCTGAACTCCTGGTCGGCATTCAGTAACGAATCTAAAAGATGCTTTAACCTGGTATCAAAAGGTTTGACAGGCTTTTTGTTAACCCGCGACGAATCAGATCCGCCAAATATTTCAGAAAAAATAGTATCAGCTCTTAAAAATGACGCATCATAGCCTTTTTCGAGGACCTTTTGCAAATAGAAACTAGCTTGTTTAGAATTACTCAAACGGCTGGCGCAAACAGCAGCATTGTAATAGTCCTTTGCGAAAGCGTCCTTGTATCCGAATGAAATTTTATATTGATCCAAGGCTCCTTCAAAATCTGCATCGACTGCTTTCAGTTCTGCTTGGTTAATATGATTCTGATAATCAGAATAACTAACGACCTTTTGACTATGTAAATTTGTCGAAACCAATAAAGTACCCGCAATAACAAGATATTTCATAGAAGTTGTTTAAAATGATTGCCAGGAATTAGTATCCTGGCAATCACCGCCGATAATACCGCCGAGTTGTGACCGATTCAGGGGTTCAAATGACGCAAGACGTAGTAATTTACGCGAGACCTTTGTTTTTTTTAGTTTTGGCTTCGATTTTTTACGGTACAAAGCTCGATTACTGTCGTTGTACAACCGAGATTGGAATCACCCATGCACTATGATAATAATTCCGCAGCAAAATTACGTGTGTGAACAAGGCAAAAATGCGCGTGTCATTCGCCTGTCAAGGAGATGGTGCAGAAGGGGGAAAAAGTATCAAAAAAATGACACGTTAAAATAAGAAAACCGTTGATAATCAACGGTTTTTATGTGCCCAGGAATGGATTCGAACCATCACATCCTTGCGAACGCTGCGACCTGAACACAGTGCGTCTACCAATTTCGCCACCTGGGCAGGTGTTTAATTAATAATTAGCAATTAATAATTAATAATTATTCAGGGGTGCAAATATAAGGGCAATTGGGATTATGGCAAACGAAATTTTGGATCAGATCACCATCTGGCTGCACCCGCGGATATCTGAGTTATCAAGCCGGCCCCAGACCTCGAAACTGCCGTCCGGGTATACTTTACCAAGGTCCTCCGTGGCTATAAAGGAACAACTATACCGATTGGCCAAGTCTATTACCTGTAACAGGCCCGTACCCGTTTCTTTTACCAGCAGTGGGTCCTCTTCATCGCGGACCATCACTTTCATCCATGGCGGGCAGAAGAAACGGCCATCACCTTTGGAATAAGCCTGACTCAGAAGTTCCGTCATCCCATATTCTGAATGAATGCTGTTAACGCCCAAACCAGCTATGAGCAGCTCATGTACCTCCGCACGGGTAAGCTCTTTGCGCCTACCCTTCATCCCCCCGGTTTCCATCACTACCGTATGTTGTAATTGCTGTGGAAAAACTGCTGCAAAATCCAGTAAACCGAATGTAACCCCGATCAGCAGGGTCTTCTGTCCCTGCTTCTCCAGTTTTTGAAGTGTGTGGGATAGCTTTTCAAATTCATCGAGATAAAATCCGCCATCAGGATGACCACTGGTGCGGATCAATTCATCCACCATCATCACCAGCGAAGAATGCTGTCTTTCGAGGTAAGAAGGCAATAACCCGAGAATACACCAGTCCTTTTCATCGCCATAAAACAACCGGAAAGCTTTTTCAAAACTCTGCCGGTAAATAGCCAGGTCCTTTACCAGGTGCCTGCTGTTAACCGTACCGGTGGTTCCACTGCTCTCAAATACACATTCGGGGTCAAAAACAGTGGTGGCAACCGTAGCTGTCTTGAAAAAGGAAATAGGCAACGCGGGGATGGCAATGGGTGTCTTAATAGAAGCAGGATCTACCCTGTTCAGATCGCACCATTTCCGGTACACCGGGTTATGGGCGTACTGGAACCGGCAGGTATCCAGGCACTGATCCCCAAAGAGCGGCGGCGAAACCGAGAAAATATTGTTAACATCCATTGGTAGCACTGCCCGGTATTGTAATGTTTTAACTAAATTTGAGTTGCAATGAAAAGAATGAAGACAAAATTATGGATCCTGCTCGCAATAATACCGGCCTTCTTTTATGGCTGCAATAAAGAGACGTTTACTTCAAAGCCGCAATTATCCATCAAAAGCATCAATTCCACTACCCTTAAGACAGGCGACCTGCTTTTATTCGATATCAATTTTACGGATAAGGAAGGGGATATCCAGGATACCCTTTGGGTGCAGAAGTTCTCACGGGTTTGCCCGAATACGCCCGGCGTGCAATTTACCAGTTTAAATAAGGTACCCAATTTTACCCCTACCAGTAACCTTGATGGTGTGCTGGAGATCGGTTTTGGTTATAATGCCAATGTACAGGGCTATAGTACCATTTCCGGCTGCGGCAGTAAAAACGATACAGCTTATTTTAAATTCTGGCTGAGAGACAAGGCCCATAATGTGAGTGACACCCTAACTACGCAGAACATTATTCTCCTAAAATAGTAACGTTGAATGGATTGATCAGATCCCTTTTCTTTGGAAATTACTTTTACGGTATTTGCGCCATCGCTTTATCTATTGAAGCCAGCCTGCAGCAGCATATCGCCTTAAACTCACCCCTGTATTATCTTTTCGTTTTCACTGCCACCGTATTGTATTATACACATGCATACATAGCCGAAACAGATACCCAGTCAGGCAACCAGCGAACGCTCTGGTACAGCCGTCACAGAACAGCCGTCACGGTTTCACAGGTTATTATTACGCTTATCTTTTTAGTCACCGGTATGGTGCTATGCCAGACATTAGCTACCAACCTCAGCCAGGTCAGCCCTGTTGAATGGCTGCTCGCAGCTATTTTCCCATTGATCGCCGCTTTGTATTATGGAAGTGTGAGGCCCAATTCTACCCGTAGCAACCTGCGTAACAAAGGCTGGTTAAAGCCCTTTGTGATCGGCTTTGTATGGGCAGGGGCCGTTACCGTATACCCTGCCATCTGGAGAAGCATTGAAGACAATACGCCTTATGCGCCGGGGTGGGTGAATGCCCTGCTGTTTGTTAAGAACCTGATGTTCGTTACCATGCTATGTATCATGTTCGATATAAAGGATTATGCAGCCGATCATAACCGTAAACTAAAAACATTCGTGGTGCAGCTGGGCCTCCGCAAGACCATTTTTTATATCCTGATACCGCTCAGTTTGATTGGATTAGGCACATTTATCCTGTATGCTGTTTTAAGGGATTTCCCTTTTTTACGTATCGCTGTGAACACCGTTCCTTTTATTTTGTTGATAATTGTTGCCCGCTCATTACACCAACGTAAAAGCATTCTCTATTATCTTGCCATTATTGACGGACTGATGCTTGTAAAAGCGGTCTGCGGTATCATAGGCATCTCACTTATAAAATAAACACATGGCAAAAACAAAGACAGCAGGTGGAAAAAACAAATCGATCCTGACAGATAAGTCGCTCAGCTTTTTAAAGAACTATATCAATACACCTTCTCCCGTTGGTTTTGAGAGCGGGGGGCAGAAATTATGGATGGAGTATATAAAGCCATATGTAGACAGCTTTATTACCGATCCATATGGTACCGCTGTAGGGGTAATCAACCCGACTGCCCCGTTTAAGGTGGTAATCGAGGCACATGCGGATGAGATCAGCTGGTTTGTGAATTATATCAATGACCAGGGACTTATTTACCTGAAAAGGAACGGTGGTGTTGATCACCAGGTGGCGCCTGCTAAAAGAGTATGGATCCATGGTAAGAAGGGACCGGTAAAAGCGGTTTTTGGATGGCCCGCCATACATACCCGGCTCAGCAACCCTGAACAGAAAGAACCCCAACCCAAAGTGGACAACCTTTGCCTGGATTGCGGCGCGCGAAATAAGAAAGAAGTGGAGGCGCTTGGGATCCATATCGGTTCGGTGGTAACCTATGAAGAAGGATTTGATGAACTGGCATACGATTTCTTTATCGGGCGTGCATTTGATAACCGGGTTGGCGGGTTTATGATTGCAGAGGTTGCCAGGTTATTGAAGGAAAACAATAAAAAGCTGCCTTTTGGCTTATACGTAGTAAATGCGGTGCAGGAAGAGATCGGTTTGCGCGGGGCCGAAATGATCGCACGCCGTATAAAACCGGATATCGCCATCATAACGGATGTAACGCATGATACCAATACCCCCATGATCAGTAAGATCGTGGAAGGCGATATCCAGTGCGGTAAAGGGCCCTCCCTCGCCTATGCACCTGCCATACATAATAAATTATTAAAACTGGTGCAGGATGTGGCCGAAAAGAACAAGATCCCTGTTCAGCTAAGAACCCTGAGCCGCAGCACGGGTACGGATACCGATAGTTTTGCCTACGCCAATGATGGCTGCCCCTCTGTATTGATCTCTATCCCCCTCCGTTATATGCACACCACCGTGGAAATGCTGCACAAAAGAGATATTGAGGAAACGATCAGATTGATGTACCAGACCTTACTGAGCGTGGGGCCGAAGACAAATCTGAACTACTTTTAGTGTGGAAAACTGTCGGCTTCCATACCCCGCTCAGTTTTGATATTTCCGTAGTTTTACAACCCATGAACTGGATAGAAAAACAGACCATACGAATCGCGATCCTGGACCTTTATGAAGGTGTGGCCAACCAGGGAATGCGTTGTTTGCGGGATATTATTTATCAATGGGGAGAGACGAACCAGTTCAACGTTATTTATGACGAATTTGATGTACGGCTGAAGCTGGAAGTACCGGATAATTCCTATGATGTATATATTTCGAGTGGCGGCCCCGGCTCGCCATTGGATACGATGGGTAGCGAATGGGAGAAAAAATATTTTGGCTGGCTGCAGGGCATCGAGGAATGGAACAATCATATGGATGGGTATTCCAAAAAACATGTACTCTTTATCTGCCATAGTTTTCAACTGGCCTGTCGCCATTATGGCATTGCTACGGTTTGCAAACGCAGGTCAACCGCCTTTGGTGTTTTTCCCATTCATATGCTGGAGGATGGAAAACAGGAACCCGTTTTTGACGGTTTAAAGGATCCTTTTTATAGTGTTGACAGCCGCGATTACCAGGTGATCGAACCCAACCATAGCAGGCTCCGGCAGATAGGCGCCCGTATTCTTGCCATTGAAAAGAACCGGCCCCATGTTCCTTACGAAAGAGCGATCATGGCCATCCGGTTTAACCCGTTTTTTCTGGGCACCCAGTTTCACCCCGAGGCCGATGCCAGCGGCATGAGCATGTACCTGCAGCGTGAAGACAAAAAACAAACCGTTATCGAAAACCATGGCGAACCGAAATGGAGCAGCATGGTGGAGCAATTACAGGATCCGGATAAGATCATGTGGACGTATAAACATGTATTACCCAATTTCCTGAACTTTGCGATCAGCGAACTCGTAACCGCGGTCTAACCATTTTTAAATTAAATCATGGTCCCCGAGATAAGAAAACAATTCAACGAAAGTTTTACACAGGAAAAATACCATGCTTTTCTGGAAGAACTGAATAGCAAACATCCCGGTGCCATTGAATTCAGGGTGGCGGAGACGCCTGTTTTTGTAGACAGGGGATTTAAACAGAAAATTATATCGGCTTGTGAAAGCATCGTGGATGTGATCACACAGTTCAATTTCAAAACCCTTACGGCGCATGCAATACCTGAACAGGTAAAAGTGCCCAATGAAAATGCGCATACCCATTTTATTGCTTTTGATTTTGGCATTTGTGAGAATGAGAAAGGAGAACTGGAACCGCAACTGATAGAAATGCAGGGCTTCCCTACCCTTTTTGCTTACCAGATCTGGCACGACAGTGTTACCCGCAGGCATTTCAGCATCCCGGATAATTATTCCGCTTACCTGGGCGATTTTACAGAAGCTTCATACGAAGCATTTCTAAAGGAAGTGATCCTCGGGACCCATTCTCCGGAAGAAGTTATTTTATTGGAAATATTACCCCACCAGCAAAAGACACGCATTGACTTTTACTGTACCACGGACTATATAGGGATCCCGGTTGTGTGTTTAACAGAATTGAAACAGGAAGGTAAAAAAATATTTTATGAGAAAGACGGCAGGATGATCCCCGTAAAACGTATTTATAACCGGATCATTTTTGACGACCTGCAAAAACAATCGGTTGAGATCCAGGAAAAAGGAAAACTGCTGCTGGAAGAACTGGATGTGGAATGGGTACCGCACCCGGATTGGTTTTACCGCATCAGCAAATACACATTGCCTTTTATCAACCATCCCTATGTGCCAAAAACATGGTTTTTGAATGAGATCAAAGACATGCCTGCCGACCTGGAGAACTATGTGCTGAAGCCCTTGTTTTCTTTTGCGGGTCAGGGTGTAGTGATAGATGTGACCAAAGCGGATATCGATGCGGTAACGGATCCAGAGAACTGGATCCTGCAGCGGAAAGTAAAATATGCAGAAGTGATCATTACCCCCGATATCCCTGCAAAAGCAGAACTCAGGATCTTTTATTTCTGGAAAGAAGGCGCACCACGCCCCGTAGCCACCAACAATTTAGCCAGGCTCAGCAAAGGCAAAATGATCGGTGTACGTTATAACCAGGATAAGGAATGGGTGGGCGGCAGTTTGGCGTATTTTGAAAAAGGGTAGAAAGAGGCGTAAGGCGTAAGGCGTAAGGCGTAAGGCGTAAGGCGTAAGGCGTAAGGCGTAAGGCGTAAGGCGTAAGGCGTAAGGCGTAAGGCGTAAGGCGTAAGGCGTATA
>JANXRX010000022.1 GCA_025352905.1 Bacteroidota bacterium
CGGTATTGCATTATAACCTCGATATCGGTTTGTTACGCGAAGGAGATCCGGCAGACTTTGTGATAGCCAAAAACCTGGAAGACTTTATTATCCTCAAAACCTATATCAACGGGCAACTGCCCTGGCGCATAGCTGATTGATATGACCCGCCACCAGGCTATCGGGATGTTTATCATCACTGCAGAAAAGGATCATTTTCGGATGATCATCGAGCAACTCAATAAGCGCTTCAAAATTTTTAGCCGCACTCCCTTCCCTGATAAGGATCTTCATCCCGTGTTGTAATTTATCAAGTGCTTCATCAGCCGTAAAACATTCATGATCGGTGGAGATACCGGCTTCTATATATTGTTTCGCCTCCTCGCCACGCAAACCTGGGGCATGGCCATCTACCGGTTTACCCAGTTTATGTGCAGCAGCAATTTTTTTCATTACTTCCGGGTCCTTGAACAGCACACCCGGAAAATTCATCATTTCGCTCAGGTATCTGATCTCTTCTTTTGCCAGCAGTTTTTCTACATCTTCACTGTTCAGTGCGGCACCTGCGGTCTCAAAAACAGTAGCGGGGACACAACTTGGCGCACCAAAATTGAATTTGAAAGGAACCCTGTTGCCATTTTCGATCATAAATTCCACCCCGCTCATACCACATACATTGGCAATCTCATGCGGGTCGCTCACCGTGCCTACTGTTCCGTGGACCACAGCCAGCCTGGCAAATTCACTGGGCACCAGCATACTGCTTTCAATGTGTACATGACTGTCAACAAACCCCGGCAGGATAAACTCTTCCGGTACGGGAGTATCATCAGTTATGGGGCGTATGGTTTTGATCCGCCCATCTTCGATGGTCAGTTCTGCGGGGTAAACCGAGCGTTTCCAGGGATCAGCCAGGTTGCCGGTGATGGTAAAAGAAAGCTTATTCATACGTTATAAATGCTAAATGACCGATAAAGTATTCTTTGCCAATGGATAAATAGCCGCCAGCCATTACATTTGGAGTAATAATCCAACGAAATTAGGTATATGAAAAAAATAATGACGGGTTTGTTTTTACTACTGGTAGCTTTTGCCGCCCAATCGCAAACAGCGGATGAAATACTGCTTAAGTACGAGAACGCTGTTGGCGGCCGGGAAAAACTGGAAGAGATCAGGTATCTCGAGGTTTACAGCACGATCAAGATGGGTATGATGGGCCAGAGCATTGATATTGGCGTAACCCTGGTTCGTGAAAAGGGAAAACTCTTTCGCAGGCAGCTTGGCGGGATTATGGGTATGGGCGAAAGCTTTACCATGGTTACAGACACTGCCGGCTATGTGCTGATCCCGGTAATGCGTGGATTTGGCGGTGGCGGTCCGGGTGGTCCCGGCGGTCCTGGCGGTGGTGAGCAGCCTACGCTCTTGCAAATGAAAGATGCAGATGTGGCCGCTCAGCAATACGAACTGGATTGCGCCGGTCCTTTCCCGGAACTGGTAAATTATGCGGCCAAGGGACATAAAGCGGAATTGATAGGCACGGAAAAAATAAGCAAGGTTCCCTGTTACAAAATAAAGATGACCCTTAAATCGGGGCAGGTGGTGACTTATTATATAGATACCCAGACCTATCTTGTAAAACAAATGGAAGCGACGGGTGAAATGGCGGCCAACCTTGCCGGTTTCGGCAGCCTGATGAAAGCTTACGGAAGTAACCTGAAAAAAGATACAAAAGCCACTATCCAGATCAAGTCATACGATGATTTCAAAGGAATTAAATACCCTGTTAAACTGATCCTTAGTTTCGGGCCGGTAGAATCAGAGGTAGAGAATAGTTCTGTTAAAATCAACGAAGGGCTTGAGGAAAAATGGTACCATCCTGTTATTAAGAGAGGGTAGGAAAGATGACAGGAAAGCAATTCTGTCATCTGTCACTCTTCTTCTAAAAGATCCGGTCTTCTTGTTTTTGTTCGGAGCAGGGATTGTTCGTGGCGCCATTCGGCTACTTTTTTTGGGTCGCCCTGTAACAGGACATCGGGCACTTTATCTCCCCTGAAATCGGCCGGACGGGTATATACGGGCGGCGCGAGTAAATTATCCTGGAAAGAATCAAAAAGGGCCGAGGTCTCATCATTCAGTACGCCAGGCAGGAGCCGGCCAATAGCATCAACCACTATGGCAGCGGCCAGTTCGCCACCGCTCAATACATAATCCCCGATAGAGATCTCCATGGTTACATATTGACTGCGTATCCGTTCGTCAATGCCTTTATAATGTCCGCAAATAAGCAAGAGGTTATTTTTTAAGGAGAGTTGATTGGCTGCTTTCTGGTTGAAGGTTTTGCCATCAGGTGTGAGGTAAATGATTTCATCGTATTTTTTTGCTTCCTGTAATTCATCGATGGCATTGGCCAGCGGCTCACACATCATGACCATACCCGCGCCGCCGCCAAACTGGTAATCATCTACCTGCATATGTTTGTTAATGGCCCATTTGCGAAGGTTATGTGTTTGTATGGTGAGCAGGCCCTTTTCCTGTGCACGTTTCATGATGCTGTGGTTAAAAGGACCTTCCAGTAATTCGGGTAAAACGGTGATAATATCAATATTCATAAAGAAACAAAACTACGGATTGTTATTCCCATTCAAGTTCTATCTGGTTGGGAAGAATATTATAGCTCTTCCGGTGGTATTTACACAATCCGTGTTTTTCAATGGCTATACGGTGTTCTAATGTTCCGTACCCTTTGTTATTTCCCCATCCATACATCGGGTATTCTTCATGTAACTGCCGCATGTATTCATCGCGGTAGGTTTTGGCCAAAATACTGGCTGCGGCAATACTGGCATACCTGCCATCGCCTTTGATCATACAGTGATGCGGGATATTACGATAGGGACGGAACCGGTTGCCATCTATCAATAAAAGCTGCGGTATAGGATCCAACTGTTCAATAGCCAGGTGCATGGCAAGATAAGAAGCCTGCAAAATATTGATCCGGTCAATCTCCTCGCTTTCCACGCGTGCAACGGCGCAGGTAATTGCCCTTGTAAGGATTACTTCCCTCAATAACATCCTGTCTTCCGGTAATACCTGCTTGCTGTCGTTCAGCAACGGGTGATAAAAATCAACAGGAAGAATCACCGCAGCAGCAAAAACAGGACCGGCATAGCAGCCACGTCCCGCCTCATCCGAGCCCGCTTCTATGAATTCGGTTTGATAATACGCTTCTAACACAGCGTAAAATTCAGCAATCTGCAGGAGAGGGGCAAATTCATTTTTCGAGCCGGCCTTGTGTCTCCACAGGGCCCTTCACAAGCCATCACAAGGTCATGCAGAATTATTGCCAGGTCTTGTGAAGACACAAGACCTGCAGCCAGAATATTCACACCACAGCACTACCTTTGCAACGGTTTACAAATCAAAACATGGATACGACAGACAAATCTTCGCGACTGGTAGCAAACTGGTTATTGATAGGGGTGGGAATGACCATTATACAGATAGCCCTGGGAGGGATTACCCGTTTAACGGGCAGCGGGCTTTCTATTACGCAATGGGATGTGATCACCGGCACCCTGCCTCCATTAAATGAACAACAGTGGCTGGATGAATTTAACAAATACAGGCAAACACCCCAGTATCACCTGCTGAACTTTGATTTTACACTGCCCGATTTCAAATTCATCTTTTTCTGGGAATGGTTCCATCGTTTATGGGGGAGGCTGATAGGATTGGTATTTGCGGCCGGGTTTATCTGGTTCCTGCTGAAAAAACATTTCAGGAAAGAAATGATCAGGCCCTTTGTTATCCTTTTCCTGCTGGGCATTTTACAGGGCGCCATCGGATGGATCATGGTAGCCAGCGGGTTAACGGGTGATGCTGTATATGTAAAACCTACCCGGCTGGCGCTTCATTTTATTTTTGCGATGGGATTATTGTGTTACACATTCTGGTTCGCCCTTCAATTACGCGTTCCGCGGGATCAACACATACAGAATAGCTCTGTCAGAAAATGGAACGGGTATATTCTTGTGCTGGTTATCATACAATTATTATACGGGGCATTAATGGCCGGCCATAAAGCCGCAACAGCAGCGCCTACCTGGCCCACGATCAATGGGCAATGGCTACCGTATAACCTGTTCAGGGGCGATTCTTTCTGGCTTAATTTTATCGATAATAAGATCCTGATACATTTTATACACAGGGGGATCGCTTACCTGTTGCTTGTATTGATCCTGTTATGGTCGTTACGCATGTTCCGCATAAAAGGTTCGCGGCTGTTTGAAAAGATCAAATGGATACCTTTAGGGATCGTGCTGTTGCAGGTGTTATTGGGTATCCTTACCGTACTCACCAGTACCGGTATTGTACCTGGCCGCTGGGGCGGTTTTGAATGGCTGGCGCAATTGCACCAGTTAACAGGAATGACACTATTATTATCGCTGGTATTGTTATTATTTGTTGTTCGCCGAAACTGAAAAACAAGCTTTATTAAATGAGAAAATACCTGGTTGGCTTCTGGTACTCACTGCCCATTCAGCTTTTCCTGCTGCATTTCAGGCGGTACCAGGTGTTTTTGATAGCCTGGTATATTTTATGGGCAACGGTTACCGGTAATTTTATGCGTACGTTCGGAGCCGATTCGCTTTTTCTTGCCCCCGAATATTTTGGCGAAGTAACGGCGCTTAGTACAGCGATCGTTGGGTTCTCTATAGGTATTTTTATCATGAGCTGGAACATCACCACCTTTATCCTGCACAGTAAAAACGTCCGTTTCCTTGCTACTACTGCGCAACCTTTCCTGAAATATTGTATCAATAATGCCATACTGCCGCTTATTTTCCTGGTTATTTACCTGGTAAAAGCAATTGACTATGCCCGTTACCAGGAACTGTTCAAAGGGCACGAAATAACTTTGCTGGTTAGTGGTTTTGTTGGCGGTATCATCCTCTCTATTGCTATTGCGTTTGTTTATTTTTTCGGGGCCGATAAAACGATCTACTATAATATGTCGGCTGTGATACGCAAAGCCAATTCCCGGTATGCGAGGGTGATCCGGAAAACCGTATTACCCAAAGAAAAAACTGATTTCAGGATCGATTGGTTCCTCAGCGCGAAGCTCGATCTGCGTAAGCCCCGCGATGTACGGCACTATTCAGAAGATTTTTTAGACACTATTTTCAAGCGACACCATGTTGCGGCCGTAATAGCCATCGTGCTGGCTTTTATCTTCCTGGTGCTCGTAGGTTATATTTCCGATGCGCGACTGTTTCAATTACCAGCCGCCGCAAGTATCACCATCTTCTTTGCCATACTGATCGCCGTTGCGGGCGCACTATCGCTTTTCCTGCACAGCTGGAGTATTCCACTGCTGGTACTATTATACCTCGGGATCAATTTCCTGTATGAGAAAGAAGTGATCGATCCCCGTAATAAAGCGTATGGATTAAATTACCTTAACAAAGAGGAGCGGCCCGTTTACAGCCGGGAATCGATCCTGAAAGTAGCGGCCGACAGTAATATGGAAGCGGATAAACAGAAGTTCCTTACTATTCTTAACCGCTGGAAGGCGCGGCAAAAAACAAGTAAACCCATCCTCTACATCATCAATACCAGTGGCGGCGGAACACGGAGCGCCGCATTTACCATGAATACACTTCAACGCTTGGACAGTGTATTCGGGGGCCGGTTGATGGAACAAACCTTCCTGATCAATGGCGCCTCGGGCGGAATGCTCGGCGCCGCTTATTTCCGCGAGCTGTATTATCAAAAAATAAAAGGAACAGCTGTAGACCTTCAGGATAGAAAATACACAGCCGATATTTCCAAAGACCTGC
>JANXRX010000056.1 GCA_025352905.1 Bacteroidota bacterium
CAAAAAGAAATCATTTTAAAGAAATCGTTTTCGTGATAGTTTCGTCCGACGGAAAAGAATGCCAATTCACCGATTGCGCTAACAAGCGTTGTAAATTTTATCACGAAAAGATATAGAAGAAAAATATTGGCTGTAAAAAAAATCCGCAGGCTGCCAAGGCAACCTGCGGACGTAAATTCAATAAACAAGAAACTAAGCTACCGCATCCCGTAATCCTTTTACCTTATCATGCGCCACCCGTAAGGTTTGCTTTTGCGTTTCAATGAGTGTGCGTAAATTCGCAGGAAGGCCTTCTTCTGCCAATGCCGCTCTATAGGCTTTTTGGGCAGCATCTTCCCCATACTCACATTCCGAGAGAACAGAATGGCGGTCATTACTTGAAAATGCGGACTTGAACTCCATCCAAAGCCGGTAGATACTACCCCTGTCAGTGGAATCCCCGTTGATTTCCCCCTTAAGTACTTCTACTTCCATACCCAGTTGGTTGCGCAGGGTTCTGCTTTCATCGATCATGGCCAGGCAAAGCTGGTTCAGATCGGGTTCTTTACCGTCGAGTTCCTTTTTTGCTTTTTCATAGCCCTCGATGCGATCGTTGAGTATTTCAACAAGATCTTTCAGGATGCCTACTGTGTTTGTGTTTTCCATGGTTTTTTAGAAGAAGGATGAAAAATCCATACCACAACATCAAAATACCCTTAGTGCATGCAATAGCAGAGCTTATATCAGCCTTCCGGCAGCATCGTATCCTTCCAGTCGCGGATAACAAACGATTTGACAAGTCCTTCCAGTATAAAAGGATCTTCCGTTACAAATTCTTCAGCTGCCTTTCGGGTTGTAAATATGGCCATATTGCCCATGTCACTAAAGGGGCCGATTCCGATCACCTCTCCTTTCGCCACATACTTATCTACAATTAACTTATGCCTTGGGTAAACAGCCATAATTTTTTCGATTGTTGCGCCAGACGATTCTCCGATAACGACTGCTTTCATTTTAATGTTTTGTTTTATTGTTTAATAGTGTTTCCAGTTTTTTAAGCCTGATTGCCCAGAACTTGTCGAAATAATTTATGAATTCCTGCAGCTTATTAAAACCATCCTGTTTTAATGTACAATGGCGCTCCCTGCCGATATCTGTTATGGAAATAAACCCGGCATTGTACATTATTTTGATATGTTTTGACACGGCTGGCCGGCTCATGTCAAAATTTTCGGCCAGTGCGTTGATCGTCATGCTGTCTTTTGAAAGCAGTTGCATCATCTCCCTGCGGCTTGGGTCCGCAATTACCTGGAAGACATCAAACATTTGTGTTGCCATGATGTATTTCATTTAAACGGGTGAGCATTTTTTGAACATTGGTTTGCCAGCCTTGTGTCATACCATTCAAGATAGCAAGATTGACCTCTGTAAACCCTGTCTGTTTCAGCAATAGTTTGGTACCGGCGCCATGTTTTTGCAGCGTCCAATAAACAACTGTATCCAGCGGAAAATCGCCATTGCCCGGCCCCGCTTTCCAGCTATAGCTAAGTTTAGCGCCCGGAACCATTTCCAGCACCTTACAATACATGATTCCATCCAGATCCAGGCTTGGGATGGGCTTAACGGTGAACTGAAATTCCTGACCCACAATGGGCGCAAAATTATTTGGCATCAGCCAAAGCGCGATCAGGTCCGGCTGTGTCAGGTATTCCCAAACCTCTGCTGGTGATTGGTCAAAGA
The DNA here is from genome assembly GCA_025352905.1 of Bacteroidota bacterium. Lineage (GTDB taxonomy): Bacteria > Bacteroidota > Bacteroidia > Chitinophagales > Chitinophagaceae > Sediminibacterium. The sequence goes on from JANXRX010000056.1 coordinate 1,720, forward strand.
CCCATTCATTTGTGATTTCATTTTTCATTTTAAGTAACTTTTAGGTTACGCAAATATATAAGTAACTTTTAAGTTACCCAAATTTTATTTAATTTTTTTTATACATCTCACCTTTCGAAAACTATACTGCATTATTAACTTATGCCCTCACACCGTAACAAAAAGAGCGGCGTGTTCCCCGCCGGGTCACGCGATAGCTGACCCGGCGGGGAACACGCATAAGTACTGACTGAAGAAACAAAACAAGTATAAATCGCAATAAAACAGTTGAAATTTCAGGATACCTTTCATTCACGCATGAGTGTAAGAAGGAAAATAGCATAACCGATTGGTGTATTTTTCATCACGTTCACCTGTGCCAGGTGGTTACACCTGTTCCAATTAACTGATGGTTTCGATGCAGTGTATAAATGGTTTGATTACCTCAAAACAAAGGGTCATTGTATAGCAGGGTATGTGATCATGTCCAACCATGTGCATGTGATGATCGGGTTTCGTAACTCATCAACATTCATTAATACAATTATCGCCAACGGAAAGAGATTTATGGCATATGAGCTGATCAATAAACTGGAAACTCAGGGAGAAAAGGAAATGCTCAACCTGCTGGCTTCTTATCTAAGTAAAACAGAAAGGTTACA
>JANXRX010000072.1 GCA_025352905.1 Bacteroidota bacterium
GGACATTATACCTGAAGATCATCTATGTAGATTATGAACTCAATTTCTGCATCATTGAATTACTGGGCGAATGGAACGATGCCATCGAAAACGATATCATGGAACTGAAGCGGGAAGTGATGGATCTTTTGTATAAGCAGGACATTTATAAGTATATCCTGATTGCCGAGAATGTACTTAATTTCCACAGCAGCGATAAAGAATACTACCAGGAATGGTATGAGGAAGTAAGCGAAGAAAATGGCTGGATCGTTGCCCTTAATATGCCTGCTGCTACCCAGCAGGATTTCAGGAAGAAAAAACTGAACTATTATATTGAGCTGATGGAAATTCCGGAGTGGCGTATCTATAAGCCCTATCATCTTTTCAAAAAGATAGATGAAGAATTAATGAAAAGACTTGAATAAAATATCTAAAAATCAACTTATCTTAACAGCCATTTTTTACCTGAAAACACAGCCATATGTCATTACCCGTAAACAATAAGAACAGCGGAAAACCCGGCAGTAAGGGCCCCAAGGGCTCGGCGCAGGGGTCAAAATTTATAGCAAAACCCGGCGCGAAAGCTGTGGGTACCACTAAGAAACCAATTAAAACAGGCGGATCGAGGGGAAGTTGAGGCGAGTGGAAGACTGATCATTCCATCGCAACCTGGAGACCAAATACAATTCCAAGGTTTTCCCTGAGCAATTTTACGGAAGCTTTATCCAGTTTTCCCAATTTCTCAAGCAATCGTTTGTTATCGATCGATCTTACCTGGTCAATCAATATATCGGAAGGTTTAACGGTGCCCGCTTCCCTGGGAGATAAATGGACCCGAAGCAGGTCGGCCCCAGGGTCTTCAATAATGTTACTGGTAAGCGGGCAAACAATGGTAGAGGGATGACCAACCTCATTCAACAAATCGGTTTGTATAATAACAACGGGTCTTGATTTACCAGATTCTGTACCATATCGTGGATTAAGATCTGCAAGCCATACATCATATTGTTTAATCTTTATCATCATCCAGTAATTCCATCTCCTTAAGTGTTTCCATAGAATTGGCCCTTACCAGTAAAGAAGCTTTTGCCAATCTTTTTTTCAGCAATGCCTTTTCATTGTGCGCATTATAAAAATTAAGCGCGGCATTGATATACCGGTTGCGGGGCATGTGTAACATCTCTGTTATTTTTTCAGTTTCAACAAACACTTTTTCATCTAATTTTAAAGAGAGGCTTTTCATATCTAAAAAGTATATACTTCAAATATACTCTTTTTGGATATAATAAACAGGATTTATATTTTTATTCATTACCCTTGTCACAAAACTAAATGGTTAAATGATATATCCGAAATAGGTTAATACTAAGTATTAGTACTGTTCCCAAGCCTCTCCCTGATAGATAGCCCAAACTTCCTTTCCGTATCTTTTGCCACATCATAACCTGCGTCTGCATGTCGGATCACACCCAATCCCGGGTCGTTGCGTAGTACGCGGGCGAGTCTTGCGGCCGCCGCATCTGTGCCATCGGCAACGATCACCATGCCTGCATGGATACTATATCCCATTCCCACCCCTCCGCCATGATGCAGGCTCACCCAGCTTGCGCCGCCGGCCGTATTCATCAACGCGTTCAGTACGGGCCAGTCGGCAACCGCATCCGATCCATCCAGCATGGCTTCCGTTTCACGGTTAGGTGAGGCAACTGAACCTGTATCGAGATGGTCGCGGCCTATGACGATCGGGGCCTTTACTTTTCCTTGTTTTACCAGTTCATTAAAAGCCAGTCCTGCCCTCTCCCGCTCACCCTGCCCCAGCCAGCAGATCCGTGCGGGCAACCCCTGGAAGGCGATCCTTTCCCTGGCCATTTTCATCCATCGCTGCATACTCCTGTTTTCCGGGAAAAGGTTGATCACCACTTCATCCGTCACCGCAATATCAGCCGGGTCTCCGCTCAGCGCCGCCCAGCGGAACGGCCCCTTACCTTCACAGAACAGCGGCCGGATATACGCCGGAACAAAACCCGGAAAATCAAATGCGTTCTTCAGTCCATGCTCCTGCGCCCTTGCCCGTAAATTATTACCGTAATCAAAAGTAACCGCTCCCCGCTTTTGCAATTCGATCATCAGCTCCACATGCAGCTTCATACTATCGTAACTCAAAGCGATATATTTCTCCGGATCCTTTTCCCGTAAAGCAGTCGCTTCTGTATTAGATAAGGTATGAGGTATATACCCGATCAGCGGGTCATGTGCCGATGTCTGGTCGGTAAGCACATCAATCACAATATTTCTTTGGATCAGTCTTTCCAGCAAATGGATCGCATTGCATAATACACCGATACTTACTGCCCTGCGGGCGGCTTTTGCCGCAAGCGCATGGTCAATGGCCTGATCAATATCCGTGAACTTACTATCCAGGTATTTTGTTTCGAGGCGTTTATCGATCCGCCATTCCTCTACTTCTGCGATCAGTGAAACCCCATCGCACATAGTAACCGCAAGGGGCTGTGCGCCACCCATCCCGCCTAATCCTGCTGTAACGGTGATGGTCCCCTGCAAGCTGCCCCCAAAATGTTTATCGGCCACCGCTGCAAAAGTTTCGTAGGTACCCTGTACGATCCCCTGCGAACCGATATAGATCCAGCTTCCGGCCGTCATCTGCCCGTACATCATCAACCCTTTTTTCTCCAGTTCCGTAAAATGCTCCCAGGTGGCCCATTTCGGAACCAGTTGAGAATTGGAAAGCAGGATCCTTGGTGCGTCTGGATGAGTCCGTAACATCGCAACCGGTTTACCACTTTGTATCAGCAGGGTTTCATCCGCCTCGAGTTCCTGCAAGGCCTTAATGATGAGGTCAAGGCTCTCGAAATTACGCGCCGCTTTCCCCCTGCCACCGTAAACGATCAGGTCATCGGGTCTTTCGGCCACCGCCGGGTCCAGGTTATTCAGTAACATCCGCAGGGCCGCTTCCTGTATCCAGCCCTTACAACTG
>JANXRX010000089.1 GCA_025352905.1 Bacteroidota bacterium
CAATCGTGAGAAATATAACGCATGATTGACGTCTCACCCCTCACGTTTTTATTTCAGAATCTCATGCCCTAATTTATCCCTTTTGGTTTCAAGGTATTTCAGGTTATGTGAATTGGGGTTCATCTCTATCGGCACGATCTCGATGATCTCCAGTCCGTATCCTTTTAATCCGGCGCGCTTGCGCGGATTATTGCTCATTAATTTAAGACTGGTAACACCGAGGTAACGCAGGATTTGGGCGCCCACACCATAATCACGCTCATCCATTCCAAAACCGAGATGCAAATTGGCTTCCACGGTATCCATCCCTTCTTCCTGTAATTTATACGCCTTTAATTTATTGATCAGGCCAATTCCCCTACCTTCCTGGTTCATGTATAAGATAATGCCTTTGCCTTCTTTTTCTACCATAGCCATGGCCTTATGCAACTGTTCCCCGCAATCGCAACGGAAACTCCCCAGTATATCACCCGTAAAACAACTGCTGTGTACACGCGTTAATACGGCTTCCCCCTTTTCCCAGGTTCCTTTGGTCAGTGCCAGGTGTTCGGCGCCGGTTGTTTTTTCTTTGAACGCCACCAAAGTAAAATGGCCATACTTAGTAGGCATATCCACCCTTACCAGTTCTTCGATCAGCGAATCCGTTTGTAAACGGTAATCGATCAGGTCCTTGATAGAAATGATTTTCAGATCGAATTTTTGAGCGATCTCCATCAATTGTGGCAAACGCGCCATCGTTCCGTCTTCATTCATTACCTCCACTAACACACCTGCCGGCTCCAGTCCTGCAAGACGGGCAAGGTCAACAGCCGCTTCTGTATGTCCCGTTCTTCGTAGCACCCCGCCGGCTTTCGCTTTTAACGGGAAGATATGACCCGGTCTGCCCAGTTCGGCCGATCGTGTACCGGGGTTTACCAATGCCTGTATGGTCTTTGCCCTGTCCTGCGCCGAGATACCGGTAGTTGTTCCCTGACCGATAAGGTCAACAGATACAGTAAAAGCCGTTTCATGTAAAGAGGTATTAGAGGTAACCATGGGAGCCAGGTCCAGTTCTGCACAACGTTCTTCTGTTAAAGCAGCGCAGATAAGGCCCCGCCCTTCTTTACTCATAAAATTGATGACTTCCGGGGTCGTATGCTGCGCCGCTACAATAAAATCTCCCTCATTTTCACGATCCTCATCATCCACCACGATCACCATTTTCCCGTTCCGGATATCGCCGATCGCATCTTCTATCTTGTGTAACATAACAAATGTATTATCCCGCAAAATTACAACCCTTCGGCGTAAATGCAGTTAGATAAGGGTTTATTTTCCAATAACGAAAATGGGAAAATGAATATTGAATGTCGATATTATCCTCCCGGGTCTTTAAACCCCTTTTCATTGCGCTAAACACCTGATACGGCCGATCTTCTTTTTTACTTGCTTAGTCTTCTGAAAAACAATAAATGTTTTACAAAAGATTATTGGGATTTATTTTATCAGGCAGCTGTTCGTTTGTACTACCCGCGCAAAATACGACCGGTGGTATCACGGGCACTATCCAGAGCAATACCGGCGAAGCATTGCCCGGCGCAACAGTTGTCTTAATTCACGGGCCAACAGGGAGCTCCTATTTTACACAATCACGCAAAAAAGGAATGTTCAATATCCTTAATATAGAGCCTGGCGGTCCCTATACAATGGAAGTTTCCTTTGTCAATTTTGTTACCGAAAAAAGATCGGGTATCTATCTGCAGTTAGGCGAACCGCTTATAATCGATCTTGCCCTGGTACCACGATCGTCCTATCTCGGAAATATCACCGTAACCGGGTACAGGGGAAGAGAAAAGTATACAGTGTATGGAATGGAAACAAGACTCGACCGGAATAAGATAGACCTGTTACCATCTGTCGGCCGCGACATGCATGATTACCTGCGGGCGGTGCCACAGGCAAAACTGCTGGCGGGAAATGAAGGAGCCATTTCTTTCGCCGGACAAAATAACCGGTTCAATTCATTTTATGTAGATGGAGCGGTAAACAATGATGTATTTGGTTTGGCGGCTTCGGGAACCAATGGCGGGCAGGCGGGCATCTCTCCGCTGTCAATGGATGCTGTGAACCAGTTCCAGGTAAGCCTCGCCCCCTCCGATGCATCGCTGGGCAATTTTACCGGGGCAGCTATCAATGCTGTAACCAGATCGGGTACCAACCAGGCAGAAGGATCAGTGTATTATTTTTTCAGTAATGCTTTCCTCGCCGGCAAAACCCCTACCGGTGCAGCTGAAGACGCAAAAAGAGCAGATGGTTTCTTTATGCAGACACTGGGCACCCGTTTACAGGGTGCGATTACCAGAAACAAGGTCTTTTATTTTATAAATATGGAACTGCAGAGAAATGCCCACCCACAAGCTTTTGATCTTCGCGGATACCTGGGAGATACCAGAAATCCCCAGGCGATGAAGATCCTTTCGAACGCATTACAAACGGACCATCAGTATGAGGCAGGAAATTTTCCCGGCAATACAGAAACAGTGAATGCCAACAGGATGGTTGCAAGGTTTGACTGGAACGCAAACACGCATCATAAATTATCATTGAGTTACCGCTATACTGATGGCATGCGGATACATACCAATCAAAGTACCCCCGATATCATTCATTTCAGCAACGACGGGTATCTATTGACCACAACCACTCATTCTGTTTCTTTTGAATTGAAAAGTATCACAGGCGAAACTTCGGGTAACAGGTTACTGGTCACTTATACGCATATAAAAGATAACCGCGACCCGCTGGGTAAGCCCTTTCCCAGGGTTCGTATCAACGACGGAAATGGTGCTTTTGTTTTTGGAACCGACAACAGTTCCACCATTAACCTGCTTACCCAGGATAACTGTTCGGTTTTGGATAAATATACCTTCCCGGTTGGCAACCATTTACTGGACCTGGGGACCGACTGCGAATACAGCCGTGTGTTCAATGCATTTATACAGAATAGTTTTGGCAATTATACCTATGCCTCGCTTGCTGATTTTCTTACCAATGACAAGCCATCGTATTACCAGTTGGGCGTTCCCTTGCATGATCATGTCAATAGCGATCAAACAACTGCTGCCGCGCAGCTGTCGGTTCTCAAAACAGCGTTATTTGTTAATGATAAGATCAGGCTGTCGCAGTATCTTTCTTTCTATGCGGGATGGAGGCTTGATCAATACTTATTTTTTACAAGCCCTTCAGTAGACGTGTACACTAACCAGGTGGCTATTCCCCAATTTGAACAGTACCGGGATCTGGAGGGTGCCCGGTCGGGTATACGAACAAAAGTGCCGCTTTCCGTTTCACCCAGGTTGGGTTTTAACTATAACCCCGGCGGCAAAAATATAACGGTGAGTGGAGGTATCGGTGTTTTTGCAGGGCGCATCCCACTTGCCTGGCCGGGAGGTTCTTACCAGGATAACGGGAATTATACCGCTGCGTTTACGGCTACCAATAAACAGCTGAATACCATACGTTTCAGGAATGACCCCTACCGGCAATGGAAGCCGGAAGAACTGGGTGGCAACTTTAATAATACGTCACTGGATCTGATAGCTGCCAGGTTCAGTATGCCAAAAACAGGCAGGGGCTGGCTGGCGCTGAACCGGGATATGGGCAATGGGTGGTCATGCATGATCGAAAGCATGTACAGCAAGGATCTTAATGAGATACATTATATCAACAGTAACCTGGTGCCACCCGCAATGCATGCGTCCGGGCCCGATAACAGGCTTGTTTACTCCATTGCAAATAATGGAAGGATCCCGTTAAATACGGATGGTTCGAACCCTTTTGGATATGCCATCCTGCTGACTAATAATAAAGACAGAACGGGATATACGTATGACCATACGGTAACTTTTATCAAACGAACCAAAACAGGATTCGTGATGGAGTGCAATTATAATTTTTGTCGCTCAGTTGCACTTAACGATGGTACCAGTTCGGTAAATTTCAGCCAGTGGCGGTTTATGGAAACCGTTAATGGAAGGAACGATATCACCGTTTCCACATCCGATTTCAGCACGGCGCACAGGATCTTTCTTTTAGTAAGTAAGCAGTTCAGGGGGATAACTAAAAAATCGAATACAACCCTATCCCTTGTCTATACGGGAGAATCGGGATCGCCGTTAAGTTATGTATACGGGAATGCCAGCATGACAAGAGATGACGGGCCATCCGGCGGCAATGACCTTATCTATGTTCCTACAAGTGCCGATCTCGCCGGAATGCAGTTCCTGCCATTTACAACAGGTAATACGGTGTACCCTTCGCAGCTACAGAAAGATGCCCTTGAAAAGTATATTACAGGCGATGCCTACCTGCAAACGCGAAGGGGCAGGTATGCAGAAAGGAACGGGAGTCGTACGCCTTTCACACATATTGTGGATCTGAAACTGAAAAAGCAGTTCAACCTTACGCTTGCCGCTAAAAATTACCTGTTAGAAATAACCTGTAACCTCTTCAATGCAGGCAACCTGTTAAACAGGTCATGGGGCCGGAGGTATCTTCAGCCAAATGACAATTTTGCGCTGGTGGATTTTGCCGGTTATACCAGTGAAACAAACCTAAAGCCCCAATATCATTTTGATCCCGCAAAACTTTCGGGAACACCGTGGCAGGTAACAGGCAGCCTGAGCCCTGCTTATACGGCAAGATGGATAAGCGAGATGGGAATCAGGGTTACATTTAATTAAATTCACATATTTTCAAAAAGCCTTGAAAAAGGTTTTTTTTGCAGATCGGACAAAATTCCTCTCTGTTTTGAGTGTTACAAATAGGGAGTTTTATCACCATTTAATCAACATTTCGCTCGAAAACCAGTATTATTTTAACATTAATTTGGAAACTTGGGTATAGAAACGGCATATAAGTATCATATTTGCAGAATCTAAAACTATGCTTATATGCGAATTGTAAAGAGATTCTCCATGCTGTTATCGGCTCTGTTAGTAGCGATAACATCCATGGCTCAGGTTACTACCGGTACTATTACCGGATCAGTAAAAGATGTTAAAGGAGGGGTATTGACTGGTGCTTCTATTGAAGCTATCCACGAACCTTCCGGCAGCCGGTATAAAGCGGTGTCTTCCGGAACCGGAAAATACACCATACCTGCTCTGCGTATCGGTGGCCCTTACAAAATTACGGTTACGTATGTTGGTTTAAAGACCGAGGTTATTTCTGATGTTACTGTACAGCTGGGTGACCCATCTATTGTTGATGTAACATTGGGTGAAGCCAGTACCCAGTTAACAGAAGTAGTTGTGAACGGAACTACACGCAGAGGCGCACTAATCTCCAAAGACAGGAAAGGGACTTCTACCAATATCAATTCAAGGATGATCAGTTCTGCACCAACGATCAGCCGTAACGTAACCGACCTGATCAGGATCGTACCGCAGTCGAATGGCCTGTCATTTGCAGGACAGGATAACCGCGCCATCAACTTTACACTGGATGGTTCGATATTCAATAACTCTTTTGGTTTGAGCTCGCTCAATGGCGGACAAACCAACTCTGCGCCTATTTCACTCGATGCTCTCCAGGAAATACAGGTGAACGTATCTCCCTACAGCCTCAGAGAATCCGGATTCACTGGCGCCAGTATCAATGCAGTTACCAAAAGTGGTACCAATACCTTTCATGGTACCGGTTTCTATAACCAGCGTAACCAGGGTTTATTGGGTACTAAGGCGGGTAACGGCGGTAAACAGGATGTAACCACTACCAACTTCGATGTAAAACAATATGGCGTGAGCATCGGCGGCCCGATCATTAAAAACAAACTTTTCTTCTTCCTGAACTATGAAGCAGAAGTAAGAAGTGATGTAGGTACCTCATTTACAGCTGATGCAAGTAATGGTGCAACACCTATCTCAGGAAATACCACGAAAGTAAAACAGTCGGATCTTGACGGATTGGCTTCTTTCCTGAAATCAAAATTTAATTACGATCTGGGTGCTTACCAGGGTTTTACAGCGCCAACAGACAGCAAGAAAGGTGTTGCCCGTATAGATCTTAACTTAAGTGACAAACATAAATTAAGTATCCGCGGTAATTTATTACTGTCTAAAAGGGATGTAGTTATCAGTAACTCAAATGCATCCAATGGTGTACGGAACAGTTTGAACTCGATGAGTTTTGCCAATTCGTTCTATACCATCAATAATAATATCTATGGTATCGTTGCGCAGTTGAACAGCCGTTTAAGTAATACGATCAGCAATGACCTGACCTTTGGCTTTACCGCTAACAGGGATTTCAGAGCGGTAAAAGGCGGTCCTTTCCCAACTGTTGATATACAGGATGGAACCACCCCTCTGACCACTACCCCGCCAACAGCTATCCCTGCTGCGCAAAGTGCCCAGAGTACTACTTATATTTCTTTTGGTAATGACCCTTTCACACCCAATAACCTGTTGAGTACAGATACCTGGCAGTTAAGCGATAATATGACTGCCTACCTGGGTAAGCACACTTTAACAGCCGGTTTTTCGTATGAAAGCTTTACCTACACCAATGGTTTCACTTCATTGATCAATGGTGTATACACCTTTAACAGCCTGGCCGATTTTTATACGGCAGCCAATGCCTACCTCGCTAACCCTGCGATTACTACAAGCCCGGTTTACCTGAGGAAATACGAGGCAAACTATAGTAACCTGGCAGGTAGCGTGCCCTGGTTGGTAACGACCAAAACACGTAATGTTTCTGCATATGTTCAGGACGAACTGAATGTAGAACCTAATTTTAACCTTACCTATGGTATCCGTTTAGAAGTGCCTTACTTCGTGGGTTCCGGTTATACAAACAGCCAGGTAGATAACCTGAGTTTTATAGACAATGACGGTAAATCAGCCAAATTAAGCACCTCTATTCTGCCTTCACCAAAATTGATGGTGAATCCACGGATCGGCTTTAACTATGATATCAAGGGTAATAAAACAACCCAGATAAGAGGTGGTGTAGGCTTATTCACCGGCCGTCCTTCATTTGTATTCATCAGCAACCAGCTTGGTAACAACGGTGTGTTGAATGGTGGTGTTTCTATTACCAATACAGCCGCTTATCCGTTCAGACCAGGTACCCCTGCTAACTATCCCAATTTTGTAGTAAATCCGGGTGTACCTACTGCCAGTTATAACATCGCAACTACTGAACAGAACTTCCGGTTCCCGCAGGTTTTCCGCAGCAACATCGCTGTTGACCAGAAACTATTCAAGGATATCGTTGGTACAGCTGAGTTCATGTTCACACAAAGTCTCAGCAATATCAACTATTACAATGCTAACCTCGTACCTGCTACAGCCACTTTTGTTGGACCTGATAACAGGCCGCGTTTTGCAGGTTTTGGTTTATCCGGCGCTGCCCAAACCAATGCACTCCGTATCAATAACGGTTTAAATGGCACGCCTAACCTCACAGACGCTACTGTAATGGAAAGCCGTCCGCTGGGTGGTTCTATCACCACTACCATCAAAATAGAAAAACCGGCAAGGGCAACAGGTTTAGGTTGGATGATCGCGTATAACTTTACCAGGGCGCGTGATTACCTAACACCAGGTTCTATCGCAGCAAGCAGCTGGACAGGTATCAGGAGCGTGAACGGTAACAACTATCCTGATATGGCTTACAGTGATAACGAGATCCGTAACCGTATCATCGGTAACATTCTTTACCGTATCGAACTCGGTCATACTGCCGCTTTACAATTCGGTTTATTCGGACAGATCCAGAACCAGGGCCGTGTATCTTATACCTATAGCGGTGACGCAAATGGGGATGGTACAACCGGTAATGACCTGATGTATGTGCCAAGAGACCAGAGTGAGATGAACTTCGTTGCACAGGCTGCAAGCGGCGCTGCCCCTGCGGTTAGTGTTCAGGATCAAAAAGATGCATTTGAAGCGTATATCAACCAGGATCCCTACCTGAAAACAAGAAGGGGTAAATATGCTGAAAGAAATGGACTGTTAGAGCCTTATGTAAGCCGTATGGATCTGTCTGTGCAACTGGAATTATTCAGGAACCTTGGTAAGAACAGGCACACAATCCAACTGAGAGCGGATATTTTCAACGTTGGTAACATGATCAATCCTGCTTCCGGCGTAAGCTACTTTGTAAACACCTTAACGCCATTGGCTGCAACCGGTACGCTGGATGCAAACGGCGTTCCTTTATACAGGATGAACAGGGTTAATAACAGTATCAACTATACCACTTACCGTAAAAGCACAACCACCTCTGATGTATGGTCTGCGCAATTCGGTGTGAGATATATTTTCTAATAGAACAAAGAACACTTTCCATAAAAAAACCCGGACCATGTGTCCGGGTTTTTTATTGCAGATGACCCCACCCCCATTTCAAAAACTCCGGCAACGCCTTTGCCCAGGTGGGTACATCGTGTTTGCCATTTTCGATCTCGGTGTATTGTATATGTTCATCAGTATATCCTTTAGCTTTCAGTTCTACCACCAGGTCAAGCGCGTCATCAATAGAATCAATCACACCATTTTTGTTCCTGTCGGCAACCTCATCCAGTGTACCGCATTCGATATAGAACTGTAACCAGGGATTAAACGCTCCTTTGCGTACCTGCAAATGCATCAACCTGTCCTGTTCGTCATCATACCCATCTTCATACCCCTTTCTTCTCCACCAAAGCGAAGCGCTGAACAGGCCTACCTTACTAAACTCACTTGAATGGTTCCATACGATATCCAGTGCACTCAGGGCGCCCAGTGAAAATCCTGCGAATGATTTGTGTTTGAAGGAAGGTATATCATATGTTTTGCGGATATACGGCATCAGTTCATCAAATATGAATTTGGTATACAACCCTGCTTTGGCGCCCCGCCCTTTATAGTCTGCCGAATAAGCTGTTCCATATTCCATTTTTCTTTCGGGGCCACAGTGGATACCTACACAAACCAATGGCTCAATTTCCCCTTTCGTAATCAAGCCGTCAAGGATCTCATCAAATGGCATGGTAAGCAGGTCCTGCCCATCATTGATCAGCAGCAGGCTCATAGGAACGGAAACCGCCCGTATTACCGGCAGGTACACATCAACAGTAACCTCTCTTGCGAGGTATTCAGAAAAAAATATCGTTTGTTCCACCATTACAGAAGAAACTACATTACGCCGGGTATCAGCCATATTTTCAAAAATAATGCTTTTTGGGAGAAGGTTCATGGTTGATAGATCATGACTGGTTAATGGCTTTACATGCCCTATGATCCATGAACCATACGCTACAACATATTTATTTGCTCCCATCACTTATTTCCAGCCAGTTTAACTAAATTGAATACTGAACAACACATTCCTTATGAAAAAGATCGGTATCCTCTTTGGCCAGGAGAGAAGTTTTCCGCTGGCATTTGTTGACAGGATCAACAGTAAAAATATTCCGGGTATTACGGCTGAGCCGGTGCGGATCGACAAAGTAATGCAGGGAGAGCCCAGTGGTTACGCAGTGATCATTGACCGGATCAGCCAGGACATTCCCTTTTACCGTGCTTACCTGAAGAATGCGGCGCTATGTGGCACAGCAGTTATCAATAACCCCTTCTGGTGGAGCGCTGACGAAAAATTTTTTAATAATTGCCTCGCAACAAAAATAGATGTACCGGTTCCCAAAACGGTGATCCTCCCTTCGCGGGATCTACCACCGGATACGTCGGACCAATCGTTCAGCAACCTTGCCTATCCCCTCGACTGGGATGGTATTTTTCAATACGTTGGTTTCCCTGCCTACATGAAACCCTTCGCGGGAGGTGGCTGGAAGAATGTATATAAGCTGACCGATATGGACGATTTTTTTGAAAAGCACAGCGAAACAAACCAACTGGTAATGTTGTTACAGGAAGAGATCGTATTTGAAGAATATTACCGGTGCTATTGTATCGGAGGTAAATATGTAAGGATCATGTCGTACGAACCCCGTAACCCTCACCATCTGCGGTATGTGGCAGATTTCAAGCCTTCGGAAGAAAGGTTGAAGCAGATGACGGAGATCGTACTGCGGATCAATAAATATTTAGGTTATGATTTCAATACCGTTGAACTCGCCCTTCGTGATGGCGTACCCTATGCCATTGACTTCTGCAACCCCGCGCCTGATGCAGATATTAAAAGTGTTGGACAGGAAAATTTCGACTGGGTAGTAGAAACAGCCGCCAACTATGCGATCGAAAAAGCACAATCACTTATTGAAGGCGGTGATAACCTTACCTGGGGGGAGTATGTGAAAAGAGGAAGTACGGGTAAAAAATTGTACTAATGCCATTCTGGTTCATGGATCATAGGTCATGGATCATGGCAAGAATCTTTTACTATGAACCATGACCTATGATCCATACGCCTGAATTATAAATAAAAATTTCTATGGGAAATCTGAGCTACAAACATTTTACAATTGGCGTTGAGGAAGAATATATGGTGCTTGATCCGGAAACGCGCGAGTTGAAAAGTCATGAGCAGAAGATCGTGCAGGAGGGCCAGAAATTGCTCAAAGACAAAGTAAAGGCAGAAATGCACCAGGCCGTTGTAGAAGTGGGTACCGATATCTGTAAGGATATTGAAGAAGCATTTAACGATGTAGCTTCTCTGCGCGGAAATATTGCCCAGATAGCGGGCGACCTTGGCTTATGGGTAGGCGCTTCGGGTACGCACCCGTTCAGTCACTGGGAAAACCAGCTGATTACCGATCATGTGCGGTATAACCAGCTGGTAAATGAATTACAGGAAGCGGCGCGCAGTAACCTGATTTTTGGTTTACACGTGCACGTAGGTATGGAGGACCGCAAAATGGCCATTCATATCGCCAATACCGCCCGTTATTTTCTTCCGCACGTATATGCGTTAAGTACCAATTCTCCTTTTTGGGAAGGAAGGGATACCGGGTACAGATCGTTCCGGACAAAGGTCTTCGATAAATTTCCGCGCACCGGTATCCCAGATTATTTTGAAAGCCTGGAAGCGTATGAAAATTATGTAAACCTCCTGATCAAGACCAACTGCATTGATAATGCAAAGAAGATCTGGTGGGACCTTCGGGTGCACCCCTTCTTTAATACCGTGGAATACAGGATCTGTGATGTACCTATGACCATTAATGAAACCATTACCATTGCGGCCCTGTTCCAGGCCATAACAGCCAAGATCTATAAACTGCGCAGCCATAATATGAATTATATGATCTACCAGCGTTCGCTCATCAATGAAAATAAATGGCGGGCAAGCAGGTATGGGATAGATGGCACCCTGATAGACTTTGGCAAAGAGACCGAGGTAGACACCCGGGCGCTGATCTACGAATTACTTGATTTTGTGGATGATGTGGTAGACGAACTGGGCAGCCGCCATATCATTAACCATGTAAGCAAGATGTTTGAAACGGGTACCGGGGCCGACAGGCAGCTGGCCGTTTACCGGGAAACCGGCAGCCTGGTAAGCGTGGTAGACTATATTCATGACCAGTTTCTGGTTATTTAATACCTTTATACGGTAATACAAATGTTAAAGAACCCCAAAAGACAGGCAACGAACCTGCTTATTGGGGTATCTATTTAATGGCCAAAACACTAAAATACACTTATCAGTGACAGAGTACGAACTCATTGAAGGCTGCATCAGGCAGGATGCCCGTTGCCAGCGCATGCTTTTCGACAGGTATGCGGGTAAGATGATGGGCGTATGCCTGCGGTATGCCAATGATGCCATGGAAGCAGAAGACATGCTCCAGGACGCCTTTATTAAAGTTTTTCAATATATAGGCCAGTTCAAATTTGAGGGCGCTTTTGAGGGATGGATCCGGCGTATCGTGGTAAATACGGCTATCCGCCACCTGGAAAAGAAAAAACTGCACTTTAAGGATATTGATGAGAACAGTCATGAGGCCCCTCAGATCGCCCCGCAGGCTTACACACACCTTGGGGAAGAGGACCTGATGAAACTGATTAACCAACTGCCGGAAGGATACCGTATGGTATTTAACCTGAATGCTATCGAAGGTTATAGTCACGAAGAGATAGCTGTTATGCTGAATATTCAACCCGGCACCAGCCGCAGCCAATTGGTAAAGGCGCGGAAGATGCTGCAATACCAGATCCTACAATTACAAAAAATTGCTGTATAGAATGCCCGATAATCTATTTGATAATTTCTTCAACAAAAAACTTAATGACCGCCCGGCGCCTGTGCCCGACGGGCTTTGGGATAAGTTGATGGATAAGCAATTTGATGAATTCGTGGGCGGCAAACTCAAGGACCAGGATGCACCCGTACCTGCCGGTCTTTGGGATAAAGTTACAGACGGGCAATTCGATAATTTTTTTGGGGCCAGTCTCGGTAACCATACAGCCGTTGTACCTGCGGGTTTGTGGGATAAGGTAACCGATGGAGGTTTCGACCGGTTCTTTGGCGATACACTCGGCAACTATACCGCTCCCGTACCTGCCGGTCTTTGGGAAAAGATACGGCCCGAAGAAAAAGACGACCGGAAGATCTTCTGGTTACGTATACCCGCTGCTGCCATTTTTATACTGGCTATTTTACTGGGCGGAACAGCCGCTTATTTCTGGTTACGGCCACAACAGGGTGCTATTTCCCACGATATCACCCACCAGCCATCTCCAGCCATCGGTACCGGTAATAAGGGTGCTAAAAAAGAAACTGCTCCTGATGCAACCGTCACACCCAATGAGCCCGCAAAGAATGAGGCAACCGTTACTGTGCCTCAGCCTTCTATAACAAACCAGGCAGGAAAAGAGGCGATTGTACCCGCGCCATTGAAAGGCAATGGGGTACCGGGATCAGAAAAACAAAACCTGAACGATCTGCCCCCTGCCGGCCTGTCAAATACCACGATCAGCAATTCCAAAAATAACCGGCTGCCTGGTAATCTCCAGAACAGTGGCCACAATAATGGTTCATCAACCGGTTTACCCACCGGCAACCTGTTTGTGGCTGATAATGGTATTCCACAGATCCCCCAAAGATCAGGGGCAGGAACTGACAGTATAGTTAATAAAACGGATAATGGTGTTACCACAGATCTGCCTTATCAGCCGGCATTCCTTCCTGCCATGACCGTTCCTTCGGGATCAAGCCGCAAAGGATGGATGGATCTTACCGGTAAAGAACTGGAAAACAAAAAAACCAGCCTGAAAAGCAATGTTATTTGTCCTACCAATCGCAGCAACCGAAATACCGATTGGCTGCTTGAGGTATATACTTCGCCTGATTTTGCTTTTAAATCAGTCGTGAATAATTCGGCGAGCCAGCAATACCTGCAGAAAAAAGACAGCAGTGAACGTATGCAGGTAGGCTTTACAGCCGGTGTAAGGATCGTAAAACCCCTTACGGATAATATCCTGCTGAAAACAGGTTTACAATATTCGCAGATCAATCAAAACTATGCTTACCGCACGGAAAATGAGATCAAGACCACCACGGTAGTTACCGTGAGAACGATTATCAGGGCCCCGGGTGATACAGTAGTGGTTTCCGATACCAGTGTGCTGCAAACCATCGGGTTCAAGAATAATACGGTAAAGAACCGGTTCCGCAGCCTGGATATACCGGTTATCCTGGGTTACCAGTTTGGAGATGAGAACCTGAAATTCGGTATCAATGCAGGTGTGATCTTCAATATGTCTTCCTGGTATGAAGGTGTGCTGCTGGATAGTACCTTATCGGTGGTTCCGCTTACCAAGAGCAATAATATGGTGTATAAAAGCAAACTGGGGCTGGGATTGTATGCCGGTTTCAGCATTACCAAACAACTGAGCGAGGACCTACATGTTTTTGTTGAACCTTATTTCAGGTACAACCTCTCTAATATGACAAGCGCACAATCATCTTTTAACCAGAAGTTCAGCGTAGGTGGATTGACCATCGGGTTGAAGTTTAATTTAAACAGGTAATGCAGGCAACATACCTAATAATACGGGTATCTATATAAGCGAGAAGAGATCATTGTTATGAAAAAAGTACTACCTATCATAAGTTGTTTATCCCTGCTGTTCTTTACGGCCTGCCAGAAAGAACTGTCGGATAATTTCGTTACCTATACCAATCATCCGTTGAATGATACAGTTTGGTTAAGAAGCGTACCTTCTACCGCTACTGTGAACGATCTGTTAAGTGCATTACTGCCCACCGTGATCGTAGATTCTTTTGATATTTCCAAATCGGATACCACGCTTACTTACGGCGATAGTTTATCAGTTTCGTTTACGGCTAATTCATGTGTAGGTTCTGCCTCTAATGGCGGTACACCGGGTGTGGCCACAGGAAAATTGAAGCTTGAATTATTACGCCTGAAAAAGAAAGGTGATTTTATCAAAGCCTTTAAAGCCACCACCAGCAACGGTTATCTCATGGAAACAGGCGGCGGCTTTTTTATCAGGGTAAGCAAGGAAGGTAAAGAGCTGAGTCTTGCACCCGGTGCAACCATGAAACTCAGGTTCAGTGATGTTGATGAGATAAAACCCAATATGCAGGCATTTTATGGAAAAGAAGGTTCTCCTGTTCCTGCCAGCACAATCATTGATACCAGCTTTACCTGGATCCGTGATACGGATACTACCTGGCTGAGCACTTTCCAGAAACAGACCACCAGCGGGCTGGTAAAGGGTTATCAACTGAATGCAAAGAATCTTCGCTGGATCTCTGCCGACCGCTATATAGACAGTACGCAGGCCAAAACAAAGATCACGGCTATCCTGCCACCAAACTATACCAATAAAACAACCGCCGTATTTGCCGTATTTGCTAACCAGAAAACAGTGGTGTATCTCGGGCCCGATTATCCGTCACGTTCGTATGCGGCCAATAATATCCCGATCGGCAGCAAGATCAAACTGCTGTCCTTCTCCAAGATCGGCGATGATTTTTATATGGGATCCCTTGATATTAATGATGTGGGAAGGGTAACCAGTTATTCCATCACACCGGTAAAAACAACCCTTGTCGATATCCTTACTTTCTTAAATACATTATAAACTCGTTCATTTTGAACGCCATACCGGGGGGTATAGCACAGCCCCAGGCTTAGCCTGGGGCTTATCATTTATAGTCAAACAAGGTAGCCGTAAACACCGCCCTTTCCCTTTTCTTAAAGATCACGTCCCAATCGCCTTTGTAACGCAGGATCCTGGGTACAGTGAGGCCGTTGTATTTAGCCATTTCTACTTCCATACTCACATCAAAATCGTACACACCGGCTTTATAGCTGAGAGAATAATTACGGGCCAGTACTTCAAGGGTCTTCATGTCAAACCAGGTTACCATCTGGTCTACCACTACTCTGTCGCTTTTAGCAGCACCTTCGGCATTCGTTTCCTTTGGTGTGATCGAGAATACATATACCAGAACTCCGTGCCATTCCTGTATATCCAGTTTGTACTCGTATAGTGAATGTGCATTTTCATCGTAGAGATCCAGTTTATTACCAATGAACGGGATGCCGGGGATCTTTTTGCCGGGGTTGAAGAAGAGCATCTTTAATTGTTCCTTGTGTTTTTCCATCCCGCTTTTATCACTTGTGAGCAGGTTCCTTCCTTTTACAATATTATTCTCGCCGCATATTTTGCCCCTGGTAAAGAAGAGCCCTGCGTATAATTCCGGCGTCATGTAATTGTAGTGTTTATTATCGTCGTAGAAATCGCCGGTTACCGTTTCTTCGAGTACATCCATGGTACGGCAGCCATCTGCCCTGTTCTGGCGTGTTTTACTGTATAAAGAAGCTTTTATATTGCCCTTTTTGTCCAGCATTTTGATATCGTTATACGAACTGAAGCCCATTACCCGCAGGTTGCGGAAAGCTTTATAGAAAGTGGTGTCTTCCTTAATCTGGGAGAGTAATCTTTTATAATCGAAATTGTTACGGACCACTACTTCTGATAAAGTGAACCTGTGTTCATCAATGATTACAGAAGTATCCTGTGCGAAGCAACGGGCAGAGATGAGCAGCAGGAATAGCAGTACATATTTCATTATTTGGGAAATATCATTTTATAATCCACTTTGATCTTGCCTTTACTGATATCATTGAGTTTTCCCTGTAACAGTTTCTTACGCAGGGGCTTCAGGTAATCAATAAAGAGTTTGCCTTCAATATGATCGTATTCGTGTAAGATCACCCTTGCCGTAATACCGTTAAAGGTGCCTGTATGCGGCTGAAAATTTTCGTCTGTATAATTCAGGGTTACTTTTTCTGCCCGCAGCACATCTTCCCTGATCTTGGGAATACTTAAACAACCTTCGTTATATGGCCATTCTTCGCCTTCCAAGGCGGTAACATGTGCGTTGATGAATACTTTTTTAATACCCGGTGCATCAGGATACATTCCTTTTTCATTCTCTTCCAGGTTCTCAAAGATCTGCTCGCTATCCATTACAAACAGGCGGATATCCCTATTGATCTGCGGGGCCGCCAAACCCACGCCATTACTTTCGTACATGGTTTCCCACATATCGGCGATCAGTGTTTGCAAACCGGGATAATCCGGCGTAATATCCTTGCTCACTTTTCTTAAAACGGCTGCCCCATAGGCCACGATCGGAAATATCATTACTGCATCATATTTGGTGAAACGGGGGCAAAAATACCGGAATTTGTCGAAACTCGTGAAGCGAGAGACTTCAGGCCCCGCGAGCCAGATATTCCTGCAACATAATGGTGGCGGCTATCTTATCTATATTGCCTTTTACCCGTCTGTCTTTCTTCTTCATTCCCATATCCACCATGGCCCGGGAAGCCATTTTGGAAGTGAATCTTTCATCAACGGTTTGAACAGGGATAGCAGGAAATTCTTTTTTCAGCCGTATGATCGCTGCTTTAACCAGCGGTGTGGCGTGCGTGGCCGTATCATCGAGGTTAAGCGGCTCCCCGATCAGGATCAGTTCTACAGGTTCCTGCTGAAAATAGTTTTTCAGGAAGGGGATCAGTTCTTTGGTATCTATGGTAGTAAGCGATGTGGCAATGATCTGTAAAGGATCCGTAACCGCAAGACCGGTTCTTTTACCACCATAATCGATACAGAGGATACGAGGCAAGGGAAAGGTTTTGGGTGATGAAACTTAAAATTCTAATACTAAATTCTAAAGATAAAATTAGAATTTAGATATTAATAAAGATATCTGCGATGACCAGGGCCCCAAACACAATACTCGCGATCCCGTTGGCTGTCATAAAAGCGATATTCACTTTGCTGAGGTCATTAGGCTTTACGATGGAATGCTGGTAAATAAGCATGCTTATAAATACCGCAATCCCTATCCAGTAGATCCAGTGGAAATTTCCATTGATACCAGCGGCGATCACACAGGCGGCGCTGAGTATATGCAGCAGTTCCGATACGCGCAGGGCTTTTGATTTACCGAGCACTGCCGGAATCGAATGCAGTTTCTGCGACCTGTCGAATTCTATATCCTGCAGGGCATAAATAATATCAAATCCGCTCACCCAAAAGATCACCGCGAAAGAAAATAATACAGGTAACACATCGAACCTGCCGGTAACAGCAATATAGGCGCCGATAGGCGCAAATGATAACCCGAGGCCAAGTACCAAATGACATAACGCCGTGAACCGTTTGGTATAACTATAAAAAAGGATCACGAACAGCGCTACCAGCGATAAATAAAAACACACAATATTAATAAAGGCAGTTGCGGTTATAAAAATAATACCATTGAGCATCACGAACCGCAGCGCATTGTCTGCAGAAATCACGCCTGCCGGAATTTCACGGATCGCGGTGCGTGGATTTTTAGCATCAAAGCTCCTGTCGAGATACCGGTTAAATGCCATTGCCGCGCTGCGCGCGGCTACCATGCAGATCACCACTAATAAAAATTTGACCACTATTTGTTCCGCACTGATCACAATTCGGTCGTGTATAATGCCAAGTGAAAACCCGATCAGGGCAAATGGTAATGCGAAAACCGTGTGTGAGAATTTTACGAGGCTAAGGTATCTTTTAAGTCGTGTCATGATTGGGTTCAAAGGGCATGGTTCATGGTTCATGAATCATGGCCGGTTAGTTATTATAATGCGTTTGGAGTTTGG
The DNA here is from genome assembly GCA_025352905.1 of Bacteroidota bacterium. GTDB lineage: Bacteria > Bacteroidota > Bacteroidia > Chitinophagales > Chitinophagaceae > Sediminibacterium. Next base: position 18,113 of record JANXRX010000089.1, read on the forward strand.
TGATCATTTTTTGAGCGTATTGCATACGCATCATACTATTTTTTGAATTTATCATCACTGATATATTTTCTTGAACCTGCCATAAACAGGCAGGATACTACTTCGATCCCCGGTTAATCCTGTTCAACAAATCAAAAGCCTGCCGCCAAATTTTAATTCCTCAACCTGAATGCCATAGCATCCAATTTATACAAATCAATCAACTATCCATCGCCATAGCCTAATGCTCCATGAACTATGACCCATGAACCCGGCTCCTGATCACCTCCCACAACACAATCCCCGCCGCTACAGAAATATTCAGTGAATGTTTCATTCCCAATTGTGGAATTTCGATGCATCCATCGCATAAGGGTAACACATCCGCATCCACTCCTTCTACTTCGTTCCCAAACACAAACGCCGTTTTAGGGTTATCCGTTGCTTTCTTTTCAAGAGAAATACTTCCTTCCGCCTGCTCCACCGCAAATACCGTATACCCGCGATCTTTTACTGCCGCAACGGCTTCCGCCGTGGTTTGGAAATAGATCCAGTCCACCGTATCCGTTGCTCCAAGGGCAGTTTTATGTATATCCCTGTGCGGCGGCTGGGGTGTATAGCCGCATAAAAAGATGGCTTCTACCAGGAAGGCATCGGCGGTTCTGAATACACTGCCCACGTTATGCATACTGCGGATATTATCTAAAATGACAATAACCGGGGTCTTGGGCGATTGCCTGAATTCATCAACCGACATCCGGCCCAGCTCATCCATGCTCAGTTTCCGCATGGCGCAAAGGTAAACTCAACCAATCAAATAAACGATATGGCAGTATCGCCCGGATGTATTATTTTCCTGTTTCCTTTTATCCCTTACCAAAACAACTGTATATGAGAAAAAACACCCCCCTTGTCGTATGCCTGGCCCTTTCCCTTCCTTTCATGGGAATATCGCAAACCGAGAATATTGATCTATCTGTTATGCAAAAGATCCGTAAAGAAGGATTAGAGAACTCTAAGGTGATGGAGATCGCTTTTAACCTGACCGATAAGAGCGGCAACCGTTTAACGGCTTCCCCCGGATGGATGCGTGCAGCCACTTATGCCAAACAAAAGCTGGCCGGTTGGGGTCTCCAGGATGCGATGATCGATCCCTGGGGAGAATTTGGGAAAGGATGGGAACTCGAGAAAAGTTATGTAGCTATTACCGCTCCCTATTATAAACCACTTTCTGCCTATCCAAAAGCATGGACAGGCGGTACCAAGGGGCTGAAACACGCAGAGATACTGGTGGTCAGCGCCAAAGACAGCGCAGCCCTGGAAGCCTACAGGGGCCAATTGAAAGACAAAATATTAGTACTTGATGAACTGGTTACGTATAAACCCAGCTTTAAACCCGATGCCCATCGTTACGAAGATTCGGAACTGGCCACAATGGCTAAAGCGGTACCACAGGCGCCGGGAGGCAGGCGTGGCCCGGGTGGACGCCCCAGGCCTGTTTCCGTTCTACTGACAGAGATGGCACAGGCCGAAGGTGCATTGGCTTTATTCAGCAGCGGTACGGTACGCAGCCATGATGGAACCGTTTTTGCACAAGGCAGCCGTTTGTATAAAGGAACAGATCCTGCAAATTTCCTGGACATTGTTTTGGGTATCGAAGATTTTAATACCATTCTTCGTTTGGCCAAAGCCGGCGTACCGGTTAAGATGGATATGGATGTGAAGACAAAGTTCCAGACAAAAGACCTGCAGGGGTATAATGTAATAGCAGATATACCGGGCACTGATCCCAAACTCAAAGATGAAATCGTGATGATCGGCGCCCACCTCGATTCCTGGCAAACAGCTACCGGCGCCACGGATAATGCATCGGGTTCTTCCGTAATGATCGAGGCCATCCGTATTTTGAAGAGCCTGGGCATATCCTTCAAAAGAACCATCCGCATCGGACTATGGAGCGGCGAGGAAGAAGGTTTGCTGGGCTCAAGAGGATATGTGAAGAAAACTTTTGCAGACCCTGCTACCATGCAGTTGTTACCGCAGCATGAAAAATTTTCTTCCTATTTCAATATCGATAATGGTACGGGAAAAATACGCGGGATCTATTTACAGGAAAACGAGGCCTGCAGGGATATATTCGCGCAATGGCTGGCGCCGTTCAAAGACCTGGGTGCTACTACCGTTACCATCAGCAATACCGGTGGAACGGATCACCAGTCGTACGATGCCGTTGGTTTACCCGGTTTCCAGTTTATCCAGGACCCGATCGAATACAGTACCCGTAACCACCACAGCAATATGGATGTATATGATCACCTCATAGAAGATGATCTCAAACAGATAGCCACCATCGTTGCCGCATTTGTTTACGACGCTGCACAGCGTGATGCCAAACTGCCAAGAAAGGAGTTGCCAAAACCAAGACCGGCGGGAGGATTTTAAAATAGTTTGGAGTTTGAAGTTTGGGGTTTGGAGTTGTTAACAGTTAAAATAACTCCAAACCCCAAACCAAAGTTTCCCACCTACAGTAATTATATTTGTCGCCCATGTCAAAATCAGCCGCCGATACGCCTTTAATGCAGCAACACAGGGCCATTAAGCAGAAATACCCTGATGCGATCCTCCTATTCAGGGTGGGCGACTTTTACGAGACCTTTGGGGAGGATGCGATCATTGCTTCCAAAGTGTTGGGCATTACGCTTACCAAAAGAAACAATGGATCGGCATCTGCAAGTGAATTGGCCGGGTTTCCGCATCATGCGCTGGATACTTACCTGCATAAATTAGTGAAAGCCGGTTACCGTGTGGCCATCTGTGACCAACTGGAAGATGCGAAAACGGTGAAAGGCATTGTGAAACGAGGGGTAACCGAAATGGTCACGCCCGGTATCGCTACCAATGATAAATTACTGGAAAATAACAGCAATAATTTTTTAGCGGCCATTCATTTTACAGAAACTGGTACCGGCATTGCTTTCCTGGATATTTCTACGGGCGAGTTTTTTATTGCCGAAGGAAACGAAGAGTATATTGATAAACTGCTACAGAGTTTACAGCCTGCGGAAATTCTTTTCCAGCGCAGCTACCAGAAGAAGTTCAAAGAGTCATTCGGTTCAAAGTTCTATACCTATACCATGGAGAGCTGGATCTTTGATGAGGCTTTTGCTACCGAAAGCCTGTTAAAGCATTTCCAGACACACTCCCTGAAAGGATATGGCATTGAGAACATGCACGATGGCGTGGTGGCCGCAGGCGCCATCCTGTATTACCTGAAAGAGACCGAACATCCCAACCTCCAGCATATCACTTCGGTACAAAGAATGGAGCGGGAAGATTTTTTATGGATGGACCGCTTCACTATCCGCAACCTCGAACTATTGAATACGGGAGTTGATAACGGCAACAGCTTACTGAAAGTATTGGACAACACCGTGAGCCCTATGGGCGCGCGCTTACTGCGCAGGTGGATGATCTTTCCCCTGAAAGATGTGGCCAGGATCAATGAACGCTTAGATGCCGTGGCCTTCCTGATATTGCATACCGATCTGCGCAAACAATTATCCAATGCTATTAAGATCTGCGGCGATATTGAGCGCCTCGTAAGCAAGATCCCTGCCAAAAAGATCAACCCGCGGGAAGTGATGCATCTTGCAAAGGGGTTACAGCAAACAGAACTCATCAAACAAATCTGCGTATCCTCCTCTCAGGCGGGTACATCTGCGGCCAACACCTATCTGCAGCGACTCGGTGACGCGCTTAATGGTTGTCACCTCATCGTTGAAAAGATCCTGGCTGAAATTGTTGAAACACCGCCTGTGGCTGCTGCCAAAGGCGGCGCCATCAGGCCGGGTGTACACACAGAACTCGATACACTCCGCAATATTGCCACTAACGGGAAAGAATACCTTGCCGGTATCCAGCAGCGTGAGGCGGAAAAAACAGGTATCTCTTCCTTGAAAATCAGTTTCAATAATGTATTTGGTTATTACCTCGAAGTAACGCATGTACACAAAACAAAAGTGCCGGCCGAATGGATCCGCAAACAGACCCTGGTAAATGCAGAACGGTATATCACGCCCGAATTAAAGGAATATGAAGAAAAGATCATGGGTGCGGAAGACAAGATACTGGCCATTGAAATGAACCTGTACGACCAGTTATTGCTGGCACTGCAGGATTATATCGCGCCATTACAGGTAAACGGAAATATCCTGGCTACGCTCGACTGCCTGGTTTGTTTTGCAGAGAATGCGATCCATTTCAATTACAAGCGACCGGAACTGCATGAAGGTTTTGAAATGGAACTGAAGGATAGCCGTCACCCGGTAATAGAAAGGAACCTGGCTGTAGGTGAACCTTATATCTCTAATGATATTACCCTTGATCCATCTGCGCAACAGGTGATCATTCTTACCGGGCCCAATATGAGCGGTAAAAGTGCAATACTCCGGCAAACCGCATTGATCACGCTAATGGCGCATATGGGCAGTTTTGTACCCGCTGCTGCAGCAAGAGTGCCGCTAACAGATAAGATATTTACGCGTGTGGGCGCGAGCGATAATTTGAGCGGTGGCGAATCTACTTTTATGGTTGAGATGAATGAAACGGCGAGTATCATCAACAATATTTCGCAACGCAGCCTGATCTTGCTGGATGAGATTGGCAGGGGTACTTCTACCTATGATGGTATATCCATTGCCTGGAGTATTGTGGAATATTTACACGCCTCGCCAGCGGCTCCCAAAACTTTGTTTGCCACGCATTACCATGAGTTGAACGAGCTGGAAGAAAAATTGCCGCGTGTACAGAACTACCATGTTACCAATAAAGAAGTAGCCAACAAGATCATTTTTCTGCGCAAACTGGCGCGTGGCGGCAGTACCCATAGCTTCGGGATCCATGTGGCGAGGATGGCGGGTATGCCACCCTCATTGATCGACCGCGCCAATGATATTTTGAAACAACTGGAGGAGAAACATGTAGATGAGGAAGTTACGGGAAGCCCTAAAGAACGGCTGGACAATACGATAAAGCGCCTCGCTGCCCCTAAAATGCAGTTGTCTATTTTTGACGCACATTCGCAGACATTTGAAGACATCCGTAAAATGCTGACGGATATGGATATCAACCGGCTTACACCGGTAGAAGCGTTGATGAAGCTGAATGAGATCAAGGGCCTCTTAAAATAAAACATATATTTTTCTCTGTGTAACTCTGCGTACTTTGTGTCTCTGTGTTGAAATGAAATCTTCAATAACAGTGGCAGTTTTATTTAGGAATCTATTTACTACAGAGACACAAAGTACACAGCGTTTCCACAGAGGACAGATCATAATTTTGTTTATATTTAGTCTAACCAAAACGATTGTATATGCATCATTTGTCAACCCTTAACTGGTTTGCTATCCTGGCAGCCGCTGTTTCCAGTTTCCTGATCGGCGGGCTTTGGTATTCTCCGCTCCTCTTCGCGAATCGCTGGATGAAAGAAAATAATTTTACAGCCGAGGATATGAAAAAAGGAAATATGGCGAAAACATTCGGCCTGAGCCTTCTTTTTTCAATTGTGATGGCTTACATTCTTTACCTGTTTCTCGATCCTAATAGCCATACAACGGCTGGCTGGGGCGCTATGCTGGGCTTTCATGTAGGATTTGGATTTGCAGCGATGACCATTTGTGTTACGGGCCAGTTTGAAAGAAGATCAACTGTTTATATGCTTATCCATTCAGGGTATTTTATCGTCAGCTTTACCGTAATGGGCCTGATACTGGGCGCCTGGAGTTAAATATGATATTCAAAACATTAACCCCCAATATATTTTATACCGATATCAGTGTCGGGCTCAGGCTGTTCGTGGATTGCCTGGGTTTCTCTATCGCTTATGACGACCTGTTATCGTCAACTCCTTTTTGTGTGATCAAAAAAGACGGTTTAAAAGCCTGCCTGTACCAGAATGAGGAGTTTGCTTTGAAAGACAGACCCGAGTTCCGGTTAGAAACCGACCAGATCGATGAAGTGTATGCACATGTAAAAGAGCATTATCCTGATCTCCTGCATCCGAACGGCAATACCGTTACGCTAAAACCCTGGCAGGCAAGGGAATTTGCATTATTGGATAGCTCGGGTGTTTGCATTATTGTTCAGCAATGGGGGGAATAATTAATAATTAATAATTAGTAATTAGTAATTAGTAATTGACAATTAATCATTACTGCCAGTGCTGATCAACATCCCTGGTAAATCTTTCCGTTATGAAACAACATATAGCCCATTTTGCATTGGTTGTAAAAGAGTATGATGAGGCGATAGAATTCTATACCGGCAAACTGGGTTTTACACTTGTAGAAGATACTAAACTGAGTGATAACAAAAGATGGGTATTGGTATCGCCGCAAGGGTCTGCTGAATGTTGTATCCTACTGGCTAAAGCTGCTAACGAAGCGCAGGAAAGTAGAATAGGCAATCAGACCGGCGGACGTGTTTTTCTATTTTTATATACCGATGATTT
>JANXRX010000114.1 GCA_025352905.1 Bacteroidota bacterium
GGATAACCAGCAGTTCTATGGGAAAGCCATTGGAAAAGCCAGCTTACGGTTCAAAGGTCCTGAAACGGATTGCCGGATGACGATCGTTGCCACATCGAACGACAGTTCACATATTTTCATTCCGAATTCTGTAAACCGCGAAAGCGGTACGGCAGATTTTATCGTTTTCCGCCAATACGGTACGGAAATGGCGAAGGTGAAACCAAACAACAACTTTAACCTGAATGTGGATCTTGATATTACGGCAACAAATAAGGTAGCGATAGATGTGATACTCGACGAACTCACGGGTGACGTGATCAAAGCGGTAGGCAATGGAAGATTAATCATCAGGGCAGGATCCACGGAACCACTTTCTATCCGGGGCCGGTATAATATTGAAAAAGGGAGTTACGATTTTAATTTCCAGTCGATCGTGCGTAAACCATTTATACTATTACCTGATGCCGGTAATTATATTGAATGGACCGGTGATCCTTTTAAAGCTGATGTGCATATAGACGCACAATACACGGCTGAAAGGGTTAGCCTTGGCGACCTGGTTGGTTCACTGAACTTAAGCGGCACAGTGAAAGGTTACCGGGGAGATGTATATGTGATTGCGCAGTTACGGGATAAACTCAGCAAACCTGATATCAAATTCCGTCTGGATTTTCCACAGGGCAGCCCTGTTAAAACCGATAATGATTTTGTACAGTTCCTTACCCGCCTGGAAAAAGATCAGAATGAGATCTTAAAACAGGTTGCTTTTCTTATCGCCCTGAATAGTTTTGCACCCGCGGATCTGACTACCGGAAACACTGGTAACACCAATATTGGTACTACCTTGTTTGGCACCACTATTTCGCAGATACTGACCAACCAACTGAATAAAGCCGTATCCAATCTTGTTTTTAAATTAACGGGTAACCGCAACCTTAGTTTTGATGTAGGCACCAGCTTATACAGCAGCAGTTCTCTTATTGATCCCAGCAGCGGACTTACAGCAGGCAACAGGGGCACCATTGACCGTACGCGCTTTGACCTAAAGCTGGGTTATGCATTTGCGAATGATAAAATTGTTGTTACGGTAGGCAGTGATATAGATTTCGGGCTTACCAATTCTACTGCGCTTTCCAACGGCAATACGCAGTGGCTGCCAAATTTGAACATCGAATTTGTTTTATCAAAAGACAAGAAACTGCGGTTGATCGTTTTCAGAAAAACCACCCTTGATATAAGTTTTGGCCGCCAAAACCGGCAGGGAGTAAGCATCTCGTACAGGAAAGATTTTGAAAAATTATTCGGCACCAAAAAAGAAGATATCGTATTCAGGCCGGCGGCGGATAATAAATAACATCTAATTCAACACGGCCGGCGGAACCATCTTACAATCCTTTAACCGGTATACATAAAAATACCTGACCACTCCTCCCCCCCTGTTCTGATCGATCACGGTTGGTTTTTCGATCGTGGTAAAATATTTTCCATAAACTTCTGTAACATTCACGGGTAGGTTGGATGGAACAATGCAATAAGCGTCATCGCCTGGTTGCAAGCCACGTCTCTCTCTGTTTAGCCAGGCAAATTTGTGCAGGTCGTCAAGTTCCCCGATGCCTATTACCCGCAATCCGGTTTTACGTGATGTATAAAATTCAAGATGCCCGCCGGGAAACCATTTGTTCACCACGATACAGGCATTTTTTTTCATGCTGCCTGTTTCTCTATCCGTTTTTACTTCCGCCGAAAAGGTATTACTGAAATCTTTCCACCCCGAAAGGTCAAGCGTAGGGCAGTATTCCCCATAATTCTGCTGATCCTGGCTCCCGAAGTTCACCGGTGATAAACGTATCAGTGCAATGCCTGTGATCAATACGATAACCAGCAGCGAAGCGGCCACCATAATAAATGACGGGAACACGCGCAATGATCTTTGATCCAGGAACAATGCAGCTACAAAGAACAAAGGGATATAGCCCGGTCCGCTCCAATGTGGTAAAGTGGGATTGAACAGTGAGATACCCCAGAATAGAAATATAATCGGCAAACTCATACACAACAGCCAGACTGATATCGCCCTGTTATTAAACCGAAAACGTTTACGGATCAATGCGATCAGCGCTGTGAGCACCAATATAAAGATCACCGGGTTCTGGTAAATAAATTCGCCACCTACTTCCCTTGCCAGCATATCCCATTGAAAAGAGGTATGGCTAACCCGTTCCGCATGGTACCGGTAGGTAATAAAATCATTCGCCACGTTCCAGTAAACAATCGGCAGAACACAAATAACGGTAACGGCTATGCCGGCATATAAGCGCCAGTTCAATAACCATTTAATACGGGTAAGCAGGATAAACAAACCAAATCCTGCCCATAAAAACAGGGCATGCACTTTACACAGGGTGGCCAGCCCGATTAGTAAACCCAACAGTAACCATAACCCCGCTTTTTTCTCACGGTTCTTTACAAAGAGAAGGGCCATGATATATAGGGCGGCTGTCCAGAAAGGCATTTGTGGCGAATCGGGCAGGATGAACATTCCGGCAATAAAACCGGTATA
>JANXRX010000117.1 GCA_025352905.1 Bacteroidota bacterium
AGAAAAAACGTTATCCGATGGGGCTATTTATTTCTTTTCGGATAATACTTCCGGCTTTCGTTAATATAAACAGGTCAAAAGAGTATCTTCAAAAAAAACAAATATGCAACGATCTATTCTCCTGTTTATCGGACTCATTTCGTTAACCATACTTACTGCGCAGCCAAGGCAATTTTTTACGGTTAGTAAAGACAGTTCCCATTTTTCTTTGACGCTTGAGGGGGCATCACACCTGGCTTCTTTGCCTTTAAAATGTTTACAGCAGCAATACCCGAACAAGACCAACCATACTGCTGCGGGAGACAGTGACCAGCTTATGACGCCGATGCAGCAACATCCTGCTTTTTACGGTTGTTTTGATTGGCATAGTTGTGTACACGGCCACTGGATGCTGGTACGTTTATTAAAAGATTTTCCCGCTTTGCCTGAAACACAACGGATAAGGATGGCGATCAGCAAAAATATTACGGTAGCCAATATAACACAGGAGGTGAAATATTTTGACGGGGTCCTTTCAAAAAGCTATGAACGCACCTATGGCTGGGCATGGTTATTAAAATTGCAACAGGAATTACTTACCTGGAAGGATGCGGATGCCGTTAAATGGCGAAGCGCTTTACAACCGCTTTGCGATACCGTGATCGCATTATGGATGCGATACCTTCCCAAACAAACCTATCCCAACCGCACGGGTGTTCATCCCAATACTGCTTTTGGTTTGGTGTTTGCACTCGATTATGCGCGCAAGGCGGGCAATAAAACATTTGAAGCGGCCATTGTTACCGCTGCCAAACAATTATACGGAAATGATAAGAACGCACCCAGCAGCTGGGAGCCGGATGGTACCGATTTTTTGTCTCCTTCTTTGGAAGAGGCCGACCTGATGCGCAATGTATTACCAAAAGAATCTTTCGACGCCTGGTTCAACAACTGGATCAGTCCTTCATCCCTGCAGCATCTCACTCAATTACCGGTTGTATCCGACAGGACCGATATGCAGATCGTTCATTTGGATGGGTTATGTTTTAGCAGGAGCTGGTGTATGAAAAGTATTGCCAAACAATTACCGGCAGGCGATCCGCGAAAACCCGTTTTATTACAGGCCGCTATCCGCCACCTGAATGCAAGCCTGCCCAATATTGCCAGCGGTAATTATGGCGGCGAGCACTGGCTGGCAAGTTTTGCGGTGTACGCATTGATTAATGAATAAAAGTTCCTCTTTGCGTCTGCCCATATTTATATAGTTCCTATGGATATTACTACAATATATCACCAATTCATTTCCGGTATTCAGCAAACAGGACCTGTGGAGTTCATTGCTGTTTTTGCCGGTATTGCCAGTGTCTGGTTCAGCCGCAAAGAAAATATCCTGGTATATCCTGTTGGCCTGGTCAACACTGTTTTTTATATCTACATAAGTATAAAAGGTAACCTGTTGGGAGAAGCGAGTGTTAACTTGTATTATACAGCAATGAGTATTTATGGATGGATCCTCTGGTCGCGTAAAGACAAACAAAAGCATGAGGTAATTTTACATATTAGTAACAGCACCCGCAAGGATTGGGTGCAGCAGGTATTGTTCTTTGCCTTTTTTTATATTGTTCTTTTTGGTTTTCTTACATGGGCCAAAAAGACGCTTGTTCCGGGAGCCATCCCCTGGGCCGATGCTTTTACTTCTGCAACCGCTTACACCGGCATGTGGCTGATGGCAAAAAAGAAAGTCGAAAGCTGGTTCTGGTGGATCGCAACAAATATTGCTTCCATCCCGTTATATTTTATCAAGGGCTATGTTTTTACGAGCGTTCAGTTCCTGATTTTGTTGATCCTGGCTTTTGCCGGATTAACGGAATGGCGAAGAAGGGCGATAGAAACTTCCCGCAAAAAAACTTCGACATTCAACATTTAATGTTCGACATTCGATATTTTTACCCTGCATGCTCAAAAAGATCGTCGTCATCGGCCCCGAATCAACCGGCAAAAGTACTTTGTGCGAATTACTCGCGCAGCATTACCGTATGCAATGGTGCCCCGAGTTTGCGCGTGAATACCTGGTAACAAACGGTACAGCCTATCAGTTTGACGACCTGCTCACCATCGCAAAAGGACAATTGGCTATGGAAGACGAGTACACCGCACATGTTAACAGTCAATGGTCATTGGTGAGCAACGATACCTGGGTAAATCCACATTCCCTCAGCACGTCGCAACATTCTCCGCTGCTGTTTATTGATACAGATATGTATGTAATGAAAGTGTGGTGCGAATATGTATTCGGAAAATGTCACCAATTCATCCTCGACCAGATCGTTAGCCGCGAATATGATCTTTACCTACTTTGCAACACCGATCTTCCCTGGGTAAAAGATGATCTGCGCGAATATCCGGATGAAAGCAGCCGCAAAGAATTATATCATATTTACAAAGACCTGCTGGTAAACCAGCATGTTCCCTGGGTAGAGATCAGCGGGGATAATGAAGACAGGCTGTTATTAGCGATTGATGCGGTTGAGGAGTTTATTTCCAGTAATCCTTCATCAGGTCCGCCACCCATTCCGGTTGCCTGATCTCTTTTTGAACCCCAAACTCCTTAAATACAGGTTTAATATCCAGTATCGGCGTTCCATTAATGGCGTCAAGAAACTTTACAAAGATCGACCTGCCTCTGTGTTCAATCAATTCAACAGTGCACAATCCGAGTTGGTTGGGCCTGTCTTTTTTCCGCTGGCTAAAAATACCCACATTAGGATAATCGGGGTTACCCCGCGGATGCCCCGAAAAGACGATCTTTTCTTTTTGTACCTGGTCGAAATAATAAATGATCTCCAGGTGTGAAAAATTTTCAATGCTGTTCAGTGCTTCATCAGGTACCTGCTCAAGTAATGTGATCTCTGAAATAGTATTACCCCAAAAATCATCCGTTGGCGTTGTGCGCTGATTGGTTACCG